>JAICJV010000005.1 GCA_025928265.1 Thermoleophilaceae bacterium | reverse complement strand
TCGGCGCCGCGCCAGATGTCGGTGTCGATCGAGCCGGGCTCGACCAGCACGACGTCGATGTCCCACGGCCGCAGCTCCACGCGCAGCCCGTCCGCGATCGCCTCGATCGCGAACTTGGAGGCCGTGTAGGGCGTCATGACCGGCGCCGACACGCGCCCCGACACCGATGAGATGAAGACGATCCGGCCGCGCGCCTCTCGCAGCGCCGGCAGCATCGCCTGCGTCACCGCCACCTGACCGACGACGTTCACGTCGAGCTGGTGGCGCAACTCGTCGACGTCGAGCGCCTCCACCACGCCGCCGACGGCAATGCCGGCGTTGTTCACGAGGACGTCCAGCCGGTCGCCGACGGCTTCGGCCGCGGCGCGGATCGATTTGGGGTCGGTCACGTCGAGGCCGACGGCGCGCAGGTGCCCGCCCGCCTCCGCCTTGAGCTGCTTGCCGGCCTCGGCGTCGCGGACGCCGGCGATCACGTCGTGTCCCGCGCGCGCGAGGGCGAGCGCGGACGCGCGCCCGATGCCGCGCGACGCGCCGGTGATGAGGATCGATGCCATGCCCGCAAGCCTCTCAGACGCGAGGCCGCGGGTGTCACTCGGGCAGCCGGACCTCGATCGCTCCGCCGCTCTCGCGCACCTGGTAGACCGGCTGCGGGGCGGTTGCCGGGCCGCGCTGGACCGACCCGTCGCGCACGCTGAAGCGCGAGCCGTGGCAGGCGCACACGACCGACTCGCCCTCGACCTCGCCGTCGCTCAGCAGGCAGCCGCGGTGTGAGCAGCGATCGTGCAGCGCGTGGAGATGGCCGCGATGACGCAGGAGGAAGACGGGCGTGTCGCCTGCCTGGCCACCGGCCGGCTTGTCGTCCTGAAGGTCGCTCACCTCCACCGCCGTCCATTCGCCGGGGCCCTCATCGAAGGCTGTCTGGTTCGGCCCTACGCCACGGACGAACGACAGGTGGCCGCCGAGGTAGCCGCCGACCGCCAGCACGGTGCCGCCCATCACCGAGAGCATCTTCGCGCGCCCGCGCGAACCGTTCTTCCGTGCTGCAAGGGACGCGGTGTAGAGACCCAGCGCGGTGACGTTGACGGCTGCATGCACGAGCCCGACGCGCCGGACGCGCTCGTCGGCGATCTCAGTGTCGGCCCAGTCGGTCGCGCCCGTCGCCGCGGTCGGCCCATAGGCGGCGATGCCCATGGCGATGAGGCGGTCGGCGCCGTCGTTGTCCAGCAGGTCGAGAACGGTCGCGCTGGTGAACGACCCGATCACCACATCGGTGAGCATCGGGTGCAGCGCGTGGCCGAGCCACGTGCCCGCGAGCGCGTCCTTCACGGGACCCTTCGGGACGATGTCCCTGATCGCCTTTCCGATGGTCTTGCCCGGGTCGTCGAGCGCGTCGGCGGACTCGAGGTTCTCTACTAGATCGTGGAGCGGCGATTCGGCGTATGACATGAGCGAGCGTTACCCGGCTCGCGCCGATCCCTATCCGCGCTGTGTCAACGGAAGCCTGCCCTGCTTCAAGAGGGAGCGGGGCGGCACGGGTCGGGGCCGAACGTGCATTAAGTGCCCTATAAGGGCACCAAACGCACGTTCACCAGTCGATGTCCTTGAGGATCAGGAGCGCGCTCGCGCGTCCGCGAGGCGACCCCGCCACCCGCGGCGCCGGACCGCGGCGAGCAGCGGCGGGGAGTGCCACGCGGGCTCATCGCCGTCGATGAATTGTTCGAGCTGTGGCGTCTGCGGACGTGCGCCGCCGAGCAGGTAGATCGCGAGCGGCACGATCGTGCCAGCCACCGCAAGCCCCAGCCCGACCCAGAGCGCGACGCGAGTTCCAGTGATCGGATCGCCGCCGACCGTCACCGCGACATGCACGAACACCGGAGCGATCATGAACGCGGCGACGGCGCGCAGCAGCTCGACGATGGCGAACACGCGCTGGAGCGTGTTCGACGGGAGTGAGAGACCGGCGTTGAACAGCGCCGGGGCGACGGTCGCGCCTAGGCCGACCCCAATCAGCGCAGAACCGAGCAGCGTGAGTCCCTGCGTCGGCGGGACCCGGATGAGAAAGACGCCGATGCCGGCGGTGAGGAAGCCCATCCCGACGCCCGGCAGATACTGAACCGTGCGCTTGCCGATGAGGTGGCCAAGGAGATAGGCCGTGACGATGGCGCCCGCGAGCGCGGGCAGGTAGAGCAGACCGACGTGCAGCGGCCCGAAGCGCTTGGCGAGCAGGTCTGCGGTGAGGGTGGTCGCAGAGACCGAGGCTGCGGCAGCGAACAGCGCCAGGGCTATGCCGGCGACCGGGATCGTGCTCGTGAGCATGGTGCGGATCGTCAGCAGCGGCTTCGAGGAGCGGTACTGGCTGACGATCAGCACGACGATGACGGCGAGCCCGCCGATCAGCATGCCGGCCGTGCGGAACTGAAGGAATTTGTGCGTGGTCAGCTCAGACGCGCCGAAGAAGGCGGCGACCGATCCGATGGCCGCGAGGAGGATCGGCAGCGGACTGCGCGGCGCCGTGCGATCGGCAGGTGGAACGTCTTCGAACGTCAACACTGCGAGGACGAGCGCAGCGGCCGAGACCGCGGCCACGGCCCAGAACAGTGGGCGCCAGCCGTGCGCCTCGGCCTGAACTCCCCCGATCGCTGGCCCGAGCGTAACGGCGCCGAAGATGCACATGCTCATGATCATCGCGGTCTCGCGAAAGCGAGATACGCCGAACCCGAGCGCGAGCGGCGGAACGGCGGCGATGAGCAGAAGGCTCGTACACAGGCCCTGCAACACGTGGCCGGTGATGAACATCGCGGGACCCTGAGCGTCCGCCGCGAGGACCGATCCCAGGATCAACACGACGATGTAGACGACCATCATCCGCCGCTGGTGCAGCAACTGGGCGAACTGGACGGCCATCACCGTGCCGACCGCGTAGGCCGCATTGGCCATGCCCGATGCGAGGCTCATGCCCTCCGGGCTGATCCCCAGGTCGTGCCCGATGATCGGCGTCACCGGTCCGATCGCAGCCGACAGGGCCAGGTACGGGATCAGCGCGAACATCACCATCGCTGCAGCCGCGGGATAGCGATCTGCCAATGGACCCCGTCTTGTCAGCTCGCGTTCCATCCGCAGCGCGAACATAGCGACGCGCCACAGAGCCACTCAGCCGGCCAGCCGCTCTGCCAGTTCGTGCAGGTCGGCGACCGACTCGTCGGCGTCGGGGTCTTCGCGTGGCCGCGTGAGCGGTCCGTACTCGAGGGGCCGGTCGACGAACGCAGTCCGCAGCCCGGCTGCGCGCGCGCCCCTGAGATCCGACGGGTGGGCTGCCACCATCATCAGCTCGGTGGGCTCCACGTCCAGTAGGCGCGCAGCAGTCTGGTACACCGCCGGCGCCGGCTTGTAGGCGTGGCCCGAAAGCTCGACGCCCCGCTCGGCGAGCACAGCGTCGAGCGTGACGAGGTGCAGCTCGTCGAAGTTCCCCCACGGCCGCGCTCCGTCGTTCACCTCGGCGAGGATCGGTGGATACCGCGCGCGCCAGGCGTCGGCCAGCTCCTCCGCGTCGCCCGCCACGCCGCTTGCGCGAAACGCCTCGGCAACTCCCGAGCGCCAGTCCACCAACGTCCCGAAGACATCGAAGACCAGCGCGCGCACAGCCATCGGATGAGCCTATATCGACGCGTTGAGCGGGGCGTACGCTCGGTCGGTGAACTACCTACCCAAGAGCGGAGATCCAAGGTGAGTGACTACGCGATCGTGAATCTGCTGGAGCTCGACGACTCGACCGGCGGCCGTGTGGCAGGCATGGAGGGGCGCTTCAGCCGCAAGCACATCGGGTCGCGGGACCTGGGCGTCAGTCTGTTCCGGTGGGAGCCGAATGTCCGCAGCACCCGCGGCCACAGCCATCGCGAGCAGGAGGAGGCGTACGTGGTCGTCGAGGGTTCCGGACGCGTCCGCCTCGACGACGAGATCCGGGATGTCCGTCAATGGGATGTGGTCCGGGTCGCCCCCGAGGTCGTCCGCGCGTTCGAGGCCGGACCCGACGGGCTCGCGGTCATCGCGGTCGGGGGCCCGAAGCCAGAAGAGGGCGACGGCGTCGTGGCAGACAGCGCCTGGCCGGACGAGTCCGAGGGCTAGCCGCGCTTCGCGGCGCGCGTCAGCTTCGCGCGCTGCGTGGCGTCGAGCACGACCTTGCGCAGACGGAGGTTCTCGGGCGTCACCTCGACGCACTCATCGGTGCGGATGAACTCGAGCGCCCGGTCGAGCGAGAGCTGGTGGTGCGGCACCAGGCGCACGGTGTCGTCCGACCCGGCGGCGCGCATGTTGGTCTGCTTCTTCTCGCGCACGGCGTTCACGTCGAGGTCGTCGGCGCGTGCGTTCTCGCCCACGACCATGCCCTCGTAGACCTCCTCACCGGGACCGACGAACAGCTGGCCGCGCTCCTGCAGCTTGAGCAGCGCGAACTGGCCGGTCTCGCCGCGGCGGTCGGCCACGAGCGACCCGGTCGGGCGCGTCTTGATCTCGCCGTGCCACGGCTCGTAGCGCTCGAAGACCGAGTGCAGGATCCCCGACCCGCGCGTCTCGGTGAGGAACTCGGTGCGGAACCCGATCAGCCCGCGCGACGGCACCAGGTATTCGAGCCGGACCCAGCCGGTGCCGTGGTTCACCATCTGCTCCATCCGGCCCTTCCGCAGCGCGAGCAGCTGCGTCGTCACGCCCATGAAGTCCTCGGGGATGTCGATCGACACGCGCTCGACCGGCTCGAGCAGGACGCCGTTGTCCTGCCGCGTGACCACCTGCGGCTTGCCGACGGTCAGCTCGAAGCCCTCGCGTCGCATCGCCTCCACCAGCACGGCCAGCTGCAGCTCGCCGCGGCCCTGCACCTCCCACGTGTCGGGACGGTCGGTGTCGAGCACGCGGATCGACACGTTGCCCACCAGCTCCTGCTCGAGCCGGTCGCGCACCATACGCGCGGTGAGGCGCGAGCCGGACTTGCCTGCGAGCGGAGAGGTGTTGATGCCGATCGTCATTCCCAGCGCCGGCTCGTCGATCGCAATCAACGGCAGTGGCTGCGGGCTCTCGGGATCCGCGATCGTCTCTCCGATGGTGATCTCGGGTATGCCGGCGATCGCGACGATGTCGCCCGGCCCGACCTCGCTCGCGTCCGCGCGATCGAGCCCCTCGGTCACGTACAGCTGGGTGATCTGCGCGCGCTCGATCGAACCGTCGCGGCGGCACCAGGCGACGGCGCCCTTGCGCAGCGTGCCGTTCACCACACGGCAGAGCGCCAGGCGACCGACGTAGGGCGACGCGTCCAGGTTGGTGACCAGCGCCTGGAGGCCGGCGTCCTCCTGGTACTCCGGCGGCGGCACGTGCTCGAGCAGCAGGCCGAAGAGCGGTTCGAGGTCGGTGCCCTCCACCCCGGGCTCGGTGCTTGCCCAGCCTGCCTTGGCGTTCGTGTAGACGATCGGGAAGTCGATCTGCTCCTCGTCGGCGTCGAGGTCCAGGAACAGGTCGTACACCTCGTCCACCACCTCGGACACCCGCGCGTCCGGTCGGTCGACCTTGTTCACCACGAGGATCACGGGCAGCCGCCGCTCGAGTGCCTTGCGCAGGACGAAACGCGTCTGTGGCAGCGGCCCCTCGGATGCATCGACGAGCAGCAGCACGCCGTCGACCATCGTCAGCCCGCGCTCGACCTCGCCACCGAAGTCGGCGTGGCCCGGCGTGTCGACCACGTTGATCTTCGTCTCGCCGTAGTGCACCGCCGCGTTCTTCGCGAGGATCGTGATGCCGCGCTCGCGCTCCTGGTCCATCGAGTCCATCACGCGCTCGGCGACCTCCTCGTGTGCGGAGAACACACCGGACTGGCGCAGCATGGCGTCCACGAGCGTGGTCTTGCCGTGGTCGACGTGCGCGATGATCGCGACGTTGCGTATGTCCGTGCGGGCGGCCATCCGTGGCCCACCAGCGTACGAGCGGCTACGGCTTCAGCACGATCTTGATCGCGCCGTCCTTCTTCTCCTGGAACGTCTTGTAGGCCTCAGGCGCGTCGTCGAGCGGGAGCCTGTGCGTCGCGAAGTCGTCGACGCCGAGCGGGTCCTCGTCGGTCAGGAGCGGCATGATCTCCGGCGTCCAGCGCTTCACGTTGGCCTGGCCCATCCGCAGCTGGATCTGCTTGTCGAACAGCGTGAGCATCGGCAGCGGGTCGGCCTCGCCGCCGTACACGCCGCTCAGCGAGATCGTGCCGCCGCGCCGGACGATGTCGATGGCTGCGTAGAACGCGGGGAGCTTGTCGACGCCTGCCGTCTGCATCAGCTTCGCGGCGAGCTTGTCCGGCATCAGCCCGACCAGCGTGTGCGCGAGCTGCCCGGCCGCCGAGCCGTGCGCCTCCATCCCGACGGCGTCGATCACCGAGTCGGGCCCGCGGCCGTCCGTCATGTCGCGGATGCGGTCACCGAGGTTGTCCTCCTCCTCCTCGAAGTTGATTACGTCCGCGCCGCGTGCGCTCACGCGCTGGAGCCGCTCGGGGACCATGTCCACACCGATCACGCGGTGACCGCGATGCAGAGCGATGCGCGACGCCATGTCGCCGATCGGGCCGAGCCCCAGCACGACGACGGTGCCGCCGTCGGGAATGCCCGCGTATTCCACCGCCTGCCACGCGGTGGGCAGCACGTCCGAGAGGTACAGGTAGCGCTCGTCCGGCGCGCCGTTCGACGGGACGACCGTCGTCGTGTTGTTCGCCTGCGGGACGCGGAGGAACTCGGCCTGCCCGCCCGGCACCTCGCCGTAGAGCTTCGTGTAGCCGAACAGCGCTGCGCCCATTCCCTGGTCGCGCACCTGGGTTGTCTCGCACTGCGTCTGGAGGCCCTGGTCGCAGTACCAGCAGTGGCCGCACGAGATCTGGAACGGCATGACCACGCGGTCGCCGGCCTTGCAGTTGGTGACCTCCGGGCCGACCTCCTCGACGATGCCCATCGGCTCGTGGCCGAGGACATCGCCCTCGCCCATGAACGGCCCCATCACCTCGTACAGATGCAGGTCCGAGCCACAGATCGCGGTGGAGGTGATGCGTACGAGCGCGTCGGTGGGCTCCTGGATCTGCGGGTCGGGGACGTTGTCCACTCGTACGTCTCGCTTCCCGTGCCATACGACGGCCTTCATGCGCACCCTCCGTTCTACGTTGGTCTGCGGGCGCTACCCGGGGCGTGTCCGGCGCGAAACAACGGGTACTGCTTGGGAGTGGGCGACTACCTCGGCATCTATCTGAACGACCATCTCGCCGGAGCAACCGTCGGGCGCGAGCTGGCGAAACGCGCCGCGGGATCGAACCGAGGCACGCCGCTCGGCGAATTTCTCGAGCGCCTGCGTGGTGAGATCGCCGCTGACCGCGAGACGCTGCTCGAGGTGATGCGCGCGGTCGACGTCGGCGAGGACCACGCGAAGACGATCGCCGCGCGCGTGGGCGAGCGGCTCGGCCGCCTCAAGCTGAACGGGAACCTGCTCGGCTACTCGCCGCTCAGCCGCGTGGTGGAGCTGGAGGGGCTGCTGCTCGGAGTGCAGGGCAAGGGCGCGCTGTGGCGCTCGCTCCACGGGCTCGCCGATCCGCGCCTTGCCGAGTTCGACTTCCTCGCGCTCGAACGGCGCGCGAAGCGGCAGCAGTCCGGGCTCGAGAAGCATCGAGTCGCCGCCGCGCTCATTGCATTCGAAGAGTCCTCCTAGTCCGTTTACCGCGCAATCATTCGGGAACGACGTAGTAGAACGTCCACGAACCTGGAGCGATTGACCATGCGACTCGGCGCGCTACTCATCCGAGGAGTCGTCGGACCCCTCTTCATCGGGCACGGGACCCAGAAGCTGTTCGGCTGGTTCGGCGGTTCCGGGCAGGACGGCACCGCGGGCTTCTTCGAGCAGCTCGGTCTGCGCCCCGGCAACCGCCACGCCGTCGCAGCCGGATCCGCGGAGGCGCTCGGCGGTCTGCTGATCACGCTCGGCGCGCTCACCCCTGTCGCCGCGACGATGATCCAGGCCACGATGGTCACGGCCATCCGCAAGGTGCACGCGGCGAAGGGGCCGTGGGTGACCGAGGGCGGCTTCGAGTACAACGCGGTGCTGATCGCCGCGATGGCCGCGCTGACCGAGAGCGGACCCGGCCCACTGTCGGTCGACGAGAAGCTGCTGCCCGGCTTCAAGGGCTGGCACTGGGCGGCACTCGCGACCGGTGCCGCCATCGGCGGCTCCTACCTGATCACCTCGCCGCCGCTGAACGAGTCGAGCGCCGGGTCCGAGGAGACCCCGGCCGCCGCAGGCGACCCGGCCTCCAACGGTCACCGCGGCGAGGCCCCGGAGCCCGTCACCTCCGGCTGAACGACCTGAGGCCGCCGCGCCCGCGTGAGCGAGCGCGGCGGGCTGCGGCGGTCGCTCAGACGTGGCCGCACCGGGATCTCCATTTCACTAGCGAGCGACGCGGACCTTCACGCTGCGACTGACGGGGCTGCCGCCCGCGGGCGCGAACGTTACGCGGAGCGCGAGCTTCTTGCCCTGGAGCCTGCGGAGCTGCTTGCGGCCCTTCGCCGTGGCCTTCAGCTTCAGCTTCACGTTGCCGGCCTTCTTCGCGGTGGACTTGCCGGATGCCAGCGCGGTCTTGCCCTTGAGCAGCTTGCCACTCAGCTTGCCCGCACCCGAGACGCTCACCTTGATTGTCACGCCCTTGCGGAGCTTGGCCGCCGAGAGCTTGCCGGCCTTGAGCGTGACCTTGCCGGCCGTGACCGTCGGACCCGTCGGGCCGTTCGGATGGTCGTTGCCGCCGCCCTGCTTCGGAATCGAGTACTCGCTGAACGCCGGCATCGAGCCGGTCGGGCTGATGATCGTGTCGCTCACGATCTGGCAGGCGCCGTCCGTGATGGTGTCGACGCGGGCGACATGCACGCCGTTGTCGTCGCTCCACGACACGAGCTTGCCGTCGGCCGACAGCGAGATGCGCGGCTTGCCGCTGTTCTTGTCGCTGCCCTGCGGCTGGATCGTGCACGACGCCGTCGGGTTCGAGTCGTTCGGCGGAGCGCCGCCGCTCAGCTGAACCAGCTCGAGCTGTCCACTGCTGTGGAGGACGAGCACGCGCGAGTTGTCACGCGCCACCTCGGCGCCGGTCAGCGCGTCGTTCGAGTCGTTGGTCGAGAGCCACCGCTTGAAGTCGAGCGGCCCCTGCTCGGCCCAGATGTCCTGGTAGTCGCTGGCCACGATGCGGCCGTTCAGCCAGGTCGCGTCGCCGATGTAGGGCTGGTCGACCATCGGGGAGGTCGGCGAGCCGGGCGCGGCCGGCGGCACGACCGCCATGTGCGGCGTGATCGTGCCGTACGGCGGGATGCCCGAGTTGTAGAGGTAGCCGTAGACCAGCTGCGTGCCCTCGGGGTTCACGCGCGCGTTGGTCGGCCCGGCGTTGATGCCACCGCCGATCTTCCACGGCATCACGTTCTGCACGCGCTCGCCGTTCGCCTTGATCCAGACGATCATGCGGCTCGTGCCGCTGCCCTGGATGGTGGCCACGTCGCCTGCGTCGTCGGAGGAGGGCAGCGTGTAGTACGAGCTGTCCGTGCCGTCGTTCGTGATCTGCTGCTTGACGGCGCCGTCGACGCTCGCGCGCCAGACGTCGTTGCCGTCGCGGTAGGTGACAGTGGCGGCCTGCGCTGCGGCAGGTACCGCGAGCGCCAGCGCACCCAGCGCCAGCGTCGCTCGTATCGAGTTGTTTCGGAAGGGAGACATGCCGCGAGGCTCCGCTGCGCCGCGCCCACCGGCCATAGCCCATCTGGGCTGGATCCGGCGGAATCATCCGGGCGGATGAGCCTGCTGTCGTCGGCGCGGCGGAGGCGGTCGCGCTCGGACGTAGCCCTGCGGGTCGCGTCCGGCAGGTGAACGTCCATTACTACCCCCTACGCGGGGGAGAAATGGACGTTCGCACCCTCGACCCCCCTACCCAGCCAATCCGGCGGCGCCCCAAACGCCCGCGACGGACCGCACTGAGCGGAACGCAGCAGCGGGCGGCGGGCGCCCACGGCCCGCCACCCGCGTCCGGTGGACAGTCGAATCAGCCGGTCTCGAGCGCCGGCTCGCGCACGAGCGCCGAACGGCCCATGCCGATCAGCAACGCCGCCGCGATCGCGCCGATGCCGGCCAGCGCCGAGCCGGCCAGCGCCGCGTTGTGCATGCCGTTCACGTAGTCGGCAGGCGAGCCGCCGCCGAGCGCCGAGTCGGCCGGGACGAGCGCGCCGAACGCCGCCACGCCGACGGCGATTCCGGCCTGCCGGAACGTGTCGTTCACACCCGCGGCCAGGCCGCTCATCCGCTGCGGCGCCGAGCTCAGCGCCACCGCGCTCAGCGCCGGGTTGAAGAACCCGGTGCCGACGCTCCCGATGAGCAGCGACGGCAGCAGGACCGTCCATGACGAGTCCGGCGTCGCGAGCAACGCGAACGCGAGGCCGATCGACACGAGCGCGAGCCCGCCGCCGATGATCGTGCCGGGGGCGACCCGCGACGCGAGCTGCGCGCTGGCACCGGAGATGAACACCATCAGCACGGTTCCCGGCACGTAGACCAGGCCGGCCTCCATCGCGCTCAGCCCGAGGATGCGCTGCAGGTACAGCGTCGTGTAGAGAAACAGCGCGAAGAACGACCCGGAGATCGCGAACGCCGCGATCTGCGCGCCGGTAAAGCGCTTGTTGCGAAACAGGCCGAGCGGCAGCATCGGGTACTTGACCCGCTGCTGGATCGCCACGAACGCCGCGAACAGCACACCGGACGCAGCGAACTCGGCGACGATGGGGGCGCTCGTCCAGCCGTCGTCGTTGCCGCGCAGCAGCGCGAGCACCAGCAGGAACAGCCCGGCGCTCAGTGTTGCCTGACCCGGCCAGTCGAGGCCACGCGCATCGGAGTCACGCGACTCGCGCACCCAGCGGGCGGTGCCGATCAGCGTGAGCGCACCGAGCGGGACGTTCACGAGGAACACCGCCTCCCAGCCGAAGCCGCTCGTGAGCGCGCCGCCCGCGAGCGGGCCGATCACGAACGAGGCGCCGATCGTGGCGCCGTAGACCGCGAGTGCCTTCGCGCGCTCGTCGGGCCGGGGGAACGCGTCCGCGAGCAGCGCCAGCGATGTGGCGAACATGATCGCTCCGCCGATGCCCTGCACAGCGCGCGCCACGTCGAGCGCGACGATGCTGCCGGCCGCCGCGCACGCGGCCGAGGCCACGGTGAACAGCACCGTGCCGAACATGAACATCCGCTTCCGCCCGAGACGGTCCGCCACCGAGCCAGCGGTGAGGACGACCGAGGCGAGAGCGAGCGTGTAGGCGTCGACAACCCACTGAAGGCCGGACAGTCCGGCCCCGAGGTCGTCGGCAATGTGCCCGAGCGCGGTGTTGACGACCGCGATGTCGAGCATCAGGATCGCCGTGGCAAGCGCCGCCACGGCGAGTGTGCCTTGCTTGCTCATCTCCTGCTCCTGTCGTAAAGGCTTCATTTGCAGGAGCGAGCATCGGCGAAGCGCGTTGCAGCACGGTTGCGGAAGCGTTGCAGCGCTGCCTGGACGGATGTACGAGCCAACATCCGTCGACCTGGCAGGTGCAAAATCCCCTGCACAGGGAATCATCGGTAGGTGCCCCTACCCCTTGGTTCTGCGCTGGAGCGCGCAGAAGCCGGGCGCAACTCCACTACGGCATTGACGCCGCCGGAGCGAAGCGCCCTCACCCTCATCGCCGAACAAACCCGTCGCCGTGCGCATCTGGAGCACGTATGGGTGCTTGCGTTGCTTCCGAAGAATGGCACGGAAGGCGGGCTCGTGCAGGTCGCTCACGCCTCGGGCGACGGCGCCGAGAAGGTGCCGGACGCTGCGGTGCACGCCGTGGCTCTCGGCGCGGCCAGGGGAGGGCCGCGCCGGTTCGTCCGCAGGACCGCACGCCTGGGCGGAGGCGTGCACGTCGTGGCCGCCGAGACGCGTGCAGGACGCACGGTCTCGGTTGTCGCGGCGGCGCCGGAGGGTGCGCGGCTCGGCCCGGAGACGGAGAGCGCGCTGAGCGAGCTGGCCGATGTCGCCGTCCGCATGCTCGCCGACGGGCGCGCCGGCGGCGAGCCCGCCGAGGGCGGCACCGCTTACGGGCCCGGCCTCGCGAAAGCCCTCGGGCTCCTGCGGCGCCCGCCGATCCTGGCGGAGTCGCGCGAGCGACTGACCCACGCGTTGCGGCCGCGCTATCCGGCGCTCGGCGACGCGGCCTCGATAGTCGAGACGGACCTGAGCCTCGCCATCGCGATCGTCGCCGCCGCGAACGAGCTGCCGGCGCGCGGTCGCCGCGGGGTCGCCTCGGTCGCGGAAGCGCTCACGATGCTCGGTCCGCGCGCGACGCTACGTGTGGTCGCGGAGCTGCCGAACCTGCCGGTGCTCGCCCGTCCGACGGGCGTGGCGGCCGCGATCTCGCGGCTCGCGCCGCACGCGATCGCCACGCGCGCTGCCGCGGATCTCGTGGCGCTCGCGGTCGGATTCCGCGCGCGCGACGAGCTGCGTCTCGTGGCCACCCTCCACGACGTGGGCAAGGTCGTGCTCGCGGCGGCGAGCGCCGACTACCTCCAGGCGCTGTCGGACGCGTCGGTCACGCCCGAGGAGCGCGTGGCCGAGGAGCGCCGGCGCCTCGGCATCGACCACGCCGCCATCGGAGCGATCGCGCTGCAGCGCCTGCGGATGCCGCGCTCGATCACCGGGGCGGTCGAGCGGCATCACTCGCCCGATGCGGGTGGCGTGGCGGCAGTCGTGCTGCTGGCGGACATGCTCGCGCACGCGGCGCATGGCGACGCCGTGGACGGCAGCGCGATCATGAACGCGGCGCGGCGCTTCGGGCTTCAGGAGGATCAGCTGCGCCAGATCGCCTATGACCTCCCGCGCGCACGTGAGCGCCGCGAGCCGGGCGGCGAGCCGTCGCCGCTCACTCCGATGCAGCAGAAGGTGCTGGTCGCGCTGGCCGAAGGCAAGACGTACAAGCAGATCGCCGCGAGCCTCTCGGTCTCGGAGAGCACGATCCGCACGCACCTGCACAACGTCTACGGGAAGCTCGACGTGATGGACCGCGCACAGGCGGTGCTTCTGGCCGCGGAACGGGGCTGGATCTGACCGTCTCGACGCACGTATGAAGTGACTTGCATGGCCTAAGAAGCGGCTGTTAGGGAGCGATGCGGTGCACATGATCCGGCCCTCCGCCCTCCTTGCAGTGCTCGCTTCGGCAGGAAGCCTCGTGATGCCGGCGGCCGCCGCGAACGGCGATCGATACGGCCACGGGAATGGCAACGCCTACGGCCACGGCCGCGGTGGGGGACCGTCCGCGGGCGCGCCGCGCAACCCGGGCCACGGGGTCCGGCCGCCGCTGCCCGCTGCGCCCTCCGGGACATCTCGGCCGCCTCAGCCGCCACGGGCGCCCCAGCCGGTCGCCGCTCCGACGCGTGCTCCCGTCGCGGCGCCGGTCACCACGCGCAGCCCGGGTCGCGGCAACGGCAACGGCAACGGCCATGGCCATGGCCATGCCTACGGACACGCGAACACGCCCGCCGTTGCCGCCCCGACGCGCACCTCCTCCCCGCCGGCGTCGGCCGCCTCGTCGCCGCCGCCCGCGCCCACCCCCGCTCCCACGCCCGCCGTCACACCACCCGTTGTGGTCGCACCGCCGGCGCCCGCCGCGCCCGTCAGGCCACACGCGGTCGCCGGCGGCCCCAGCGGCCGGTTCTCGCGGGTGCGCACCGTTCGCCCCGGATCCGCACCGGTCGCCGTCGGAGCGCTCGGCGCGACCGCGAGCCCGCTCGCCCCGCTGGCCCTGGCCACCGCACCCGTGGCCGCGAGCCGGCCGAGCGCCGGCTCGCCCGCTCGCGACAAGCAGTCCGCGAAGGCGCCCGCTCCCGAGGCGCATGACAACCCGCCGGCCGTCGTGCGCACCCTGCGCCTGGTGGTCGAGCGGATCCCGACCTTCGTGAAGGCGCTGATCATCGTGCTCGGCTCACTGCTCTTGATCGCGGCGATCGCCTGGGCGCTGCTCGCCCGCACCACGCGCTTCCTGCGCCGCCAGCGCGAGCACCTCCTCGGCGAGATCGGCGTGCTCCAGGGCGCGCTCTTGCCGAACGTGCCCGCCGAGCTCAGCCGGCTCCAGGCGTCGGTGGCGTACCGGCCCGCCGAGGGCCTGGCCGCGGGCGGCGACTTCTACGACGCGTTCCCGCTCGGCGAGGGCCGCGTGGGGATCGTGGTGGGCGACGTCGCCGGGCACGGCAAGGAGGCGCTCATGCACACCTCCCTCCTGCGCTACACGCTGCGCGCCTACCTGGAGGCCGACCTCGAGCCGCGCGTCGCACTCCAGCTTGCCGGGCGCGCGCTCGATCGCGGCTTCGACACGCTTGCCACCGTCGTGCTCGCCGTCTACGACCCCGCCCGCCACATACTGCGCTACGCGGGCGCCGGGCACCCGCCGCCTGTCTTCCTGGGCGAGCCGGACCACGTGCCGGTCACGCAGGCGTCCGCGCCGCCGATCGGAACCGGCGTTCCGACGGGTCTGCGCCAGACGACGGTCTCGCTGCCGTCGGGCTCCGCGGTCTGCTTCTTCACCGACGGCCTGATCGAGGCCCGCCGCGGCGGCGCGCTGATCGGCCGCCTCGGGCTCGTCGACATCATCCGGGAGCTGGGCCCGGCCGCCACCGCCCGCGAGCTGCTCGACCGCGTGGCGCGCGAGGCCGACCAAGTGAGCGACGACATGGCCGCCTGCATGTTCCGCGTCTCGGAGGGGCCGAACGAGGGGCACATGCCGCGCGTCGAGGAGCTCGAGGTGCGCCGCGACGAGGAGTTCGAGCCGATCCTGCGGCGCTTCCTCGAGGCTTGCGGCCTCGAGCAGGACGGAATCGAGCGAGCGCTGCTACGCACCGAGCGCGCCGTGCGCCAGTTCCGCGGCGCGGTCGTGCGCGTGTCGCTGCCGCGCGGCGGGCCGCGCGTCGAGGTCGGCCCCGCGAACGTCGAGTCGCTGGCCCGCTCGCGCGCGGCATAGAGGGACCGGACGCCACGCGGCGAAGCCGCGATCCGTGCTCCGCCTCCCGCTGATCACGCTTGCAATCGCCCTGGCCGTGACCTCCTCCGCGTCCGCCGCGACGCTCGGTCAGCGCACGCTGAAGAAGGGCTCGCACGGCGGCGACGTGGTCACGCTCCAGCGCGTGCTCGCGATGAAGGGGTACAGGGTGGGGCCCGCGGACGGCATCTTCGGGCGCATGACGAAGGACGCCGTGAAGCGCTTCCAGCGGCGCCGCGGCCTGGCGGTCGACGGCCGCGTCGGGCCGCTGACCACCCACGCTCTCGCCTACAGCTGGGAGATCCGCACCGCCACGCTGTTCGGGCCCGGCCTCTACGGCAACCGCACCGCGTGCGGCTACAGGCTGAGCCGCCGCACCCGCGGGATCGCGCATCGCACCCTGCCATGCGGCACGCGGGTCCCGGTGTACTACAACGGCCGCCTGGCGATCTTCCCGGTCATCGACCGCGGCCCCTACACAGACGGCGTCTCGATCGACCTGACCGCCGCCGCCGCGCGCAAGGTCGGGATGAGCACCACGTCCGCCGTACGGGCGGGCTACTGATCTGCCACTGTTGGGGCATGGCAAGCGAAGAGCCCGAATCCACCGCGATCCCCGTCGAGGCGATCCTGTCCGAGGAGAGCATCGCCGCAGGCGTAGCGGCGCTCGAGCAGATCCACGGGCGGCACCTCGCGGACATGACCGCCGACGAGCAGGCCGAGGCGCGCGACCACTGGCGGCGCCAGGTCGAGGAGATCCTCGAGGCCGTGCGCGCCGTTCACAGCGAGCCCACGCCGCCCGGCGCCGGTCGTGCGGTGATCTCGTTCACCGACGCGGGCGATGATCGCATCGACGTGAGCGTCGCCTTCCGCCCGGACCTCGAGGACATGGGCGACGGGCAGATCGCGGGGACGCCGGCGCAGGTGCTCGCGCTTTCCGCGCTTGAGGCGCTCGGCGACGAGGACGGCGAGGAGGGCGAGGAGGAGCCTCCCGCCTAGCGCGGTAGCGTCGGGGCCGTGCGCTCCTACGCCCGGGTCCTACGCGTTCCGTACATGACGCCGCTGCTCGCGGCGTCGCTGCTCACGCGCCTGCCGATCGGGGTCAACGGCCTCGCGACGATCCTCTTCCTGCGCGACCGCACCGGCTCGTACGCCGTGGCGGGAGCGGCGGCCGGCGCGCTCGCCCTGGGCGCGGGCCTCGGTGCTCCGATCGGCGCGCGCCTGGTCGACCGCTTCGGTCCGCGTGCGCTGGCGGCGTTGGCTGTCGCCCACGCCGGCGGGTTGATCGGGCTGCTCGCGCTCGGCTACGCGAACGCGTCCGCGCCTGCACTGCTGCCGGCGGCACTGGTCACGGGTATCGCCCTGCCTCCCACCTCGTCGGTCATGCGTGCGCTCTACCCGCGCCTCACCGGAGGCGACAGCGCGCTCGTGCAGAGTGCGTTCGCGCTCGATTCGGTGCTCACCGAGACGGTCTTCATCGCCGGGCCGCTGCTCACGGCGCTGCTGGTGGCCACGATCGCGCCCGCCGCGGCGCTGGTGCTGTCGGCGGCCGCGGTCGCGGGCGGCGTGGTCGCCTTCCTGGCGGCGTTGCCGCCGGCCGAGGAGCCGGACGCGGAGGCCGTCGCGCCGAGCCGGCTCGGGGCGCTGCGCGCGCCCGGCATCCAGACGCTCGTGCTGTCGATGCTGCCGGTCGGCTTCGCGTTCGGCGCGCTGGAGGTCGGGATTCCCGCCTTCGCCACCGACCGCGGGCGACCGGAGCTCGCGGGCGTGCTGATCGCGATCTGGTCGGTGGGCAGCGTCGCCGGCGGGCTCGTCTACGGCGCGCGGACCCGCCGCACCTCACTCGCGCTCGTCCACCTGCGCGTGGCCCTCGTGCTGCCGCTCGGCTTCGTTCCACTCATCATCGGCGGGACACCGGTGACGATGGCGCTGCTCGTGATCCCGGCCGGGATCTTCATCGCCCCGCTGATAGCCACCCGCAACGAGCTGGCGGGCCGCGTTGCACCGCCGGGCTCGACGACCGAGGCGCTCACGTGGCCGCTCACCGCGCTCGTAGGCGGCGTCTCGCTGGGCGCGGCGGCCGCAGGCGGACTCGTGGAGGCCGGCGGCTGGCGCGCGGCAGTGGTGGCGGCGGTCGCCGCCGCGGGCGTGGGCGCGATCGTCGCGCTTGCGCGTCGTGGCACGCTCACGGCGGCGTGACGCCGTCTCAGGCCAGCGGTAGCGGGGCGCCGCGCTCGGCCTCGGGGCGCGGGCCGAAGATGCGTCGCTCGGACTCCTCGATCGCCACGTCGTTGATGCTCGCCTCGCGGCGGCGCATGTAGCCCTCGGAGTCGAACTCCCACTGCTCGTTGCCGTAGCTTCGCCACCACCGGCCGTCCGGGTCGCGGGACTCGTACTGGAACCGGACGGCTATGCGGTCGTCGGTGAACGCCCACAGGTCCTTGCGGAGCGCATAGTCGATCTCGCGGCTCCACTTGCGGTGAAGGAACTCGGCGATCGCGGCGCGACCGGTGATGAACTCGTCGCGGTTGCGCCACTCCGAGTCCTCGCTGTAGGCCGCGGCAACCTTCTCCGGGTCGCACGTGTTCCACGCGTCTTCTGCCGACTGCACCTTCTGGCGCGCGGTTTCCTCGGTAAACGGTGGTAGCGGGGGCCGCATCGGATCACCTCTTGGAAGGATTGGGGACGGAGACCCCAATGATCGACGACCCGTTCGCCATGTACTACGTCGTGCGCAAGGACGCGCGCCTCACCTGGGGCCAGTCGATGGCGATCGCGGGCGCCGCGGCCGTGGCGTGCCGGAGGCGATTCCGCGACGGCGACCGCTTCCGCCCCGCGTTCGACGCCTGGGACGAGCGGCCGCGCAAGATCGCACTGCGCGCGAGCGCCGAGGAGATCGACGAGGTGAAGGCCGAGCTACCGTGCGCGGTGGAGGGCGACGACCTGTTGTGCCTGCCGCCGATGCGCAAGTCCGAGCGGCCTCAGCTGCTCGTGGACATGCGCCCGTTCACGGACGCGCCGCGGCCCAGGGAGGAGCCGCCCGCGCCGGAGCGCCCCGCGCTCGCCTACGTGATCCGCCCCGGCGTGATCAAGACGATGGGCAAGGCGATGGCGCAGGCGGGACACGCGGCCACGGCGGCCTGGCGCGAGCTGCGGCTCGAGCCCTCACCCGCCGCGGTGTTCGCCGCCGAGGCGGACGACTGGGAGCGGCTGCGGGACGACTCAGCTGCGATCGTCGTGGCCGACGGCGGTCACACCCAGGTGGCGCCCGGCACCGAGACGGTGATCGCGCTCGCGCCGGACGGGCGCGTCGAGGGCCTCAGCCGAGTGCCCTGAGCCGCCGCTCGCGGCGGCTGTGGCGCACGTGCGGGCTGATCAGCTCGCCCCAGCTCGCGTCGTCGATCCAGCCCGGCTCGGTGGTGGCGATGAAGTCGCGCAGGAGTTCGGACAGCCCGCCGGGGTCCTCGAGGTGCGGGAAGTGCGCGGCGCGCGGGAGCGTCTCGAAGCGCGAGCCCGGAATCAGCTCGTGCGCGCCGCGGCCGTGGGCGAGCGGGATCGTGTGGTCGCGCTCGCCCCAGACGATCATCGTCGGGAACCCGGTCAGCAGGTAGAGGCGGTCACGCGCGCTCACGCGCTGGCCGCGCACGTCGATCACCGACCGCAGCGTCTGGATGAACGCCTCGCGCGCGCCGCGCTGCTCGAGCGGCCGCAGTGCTCGCGCGATCGCCTCGAGGTAGACGCCCTTCGAATGGCCGTGGCTGCGCAGCCGGTCGCCGGCGTCGCGCATGGCCCCCAGCACGCGCGGGTTCACCCCCGCGGCCAGCAGCGCGGAAAAGCCCGGCAGGGCCGCGCTCCGCAGCAGCGGGCTGACCTCGTGGCCGAGGCCGCCGCTCGACACCAGCGCGATCCGCTCGACACGCTGCGGGAACTGGTAGAAGAACTGGAGCACCACGCCGCCACCGAGCGAGTGCCCGACGAACGTGGCGCGCTCCGCCCCGATGACGGCGAGCAGGTCGCGGATCGACGCAGCATGGGCGCCCAGGGAGTAGTCGCCGCGCACCGCCGCGGAGTCGCCGTGGCCGATCAGGTCCGGCGCGATCACCGTGTGGTCCTTCGCCAGCCGCAGCGCCACCTGCTCCCAGTGCCGCGACGAGTTCACCATCCCGTGGATGAGAACCACGGGCGGCCCGCTACCGGCGATCCGGTAGATCTGATGGCGCCCGTGGAGGACAACCTCCCACTCGTCGAAGGACTGCATCGGGGCAGAGTACAGCCGGCAGCCCGCAGCCGGCAGAGCGGATCCGCGGGCTGCGGGCTGCCCTCTGCGGGCTGCTCTCTAGATCTCGTGGTTCGCGCGGAACAGGCCTTCCGGGTCCATCTGGCTCCGGACCTGTCGTAGCCGCGCATGGGCCTCGGTCGTGTACGCGCTGCTCGCCTCCACCCTGTGCTCCGCGAAGTTCAGGTAGTGGCCGCCGCGGCCGTACGGGGCGAGGGCTGACTTGAGCCGCCGGGCGTCGGAGCGGACTGCGGCACGCATGTTGTCGTCGAGGGCGAGGCCGCCGGCGAACATCACGTACTCGCCGTCGATGCGGTCGAGCGCGCCGTGGCCCTCGCCGGAGCGCCCGGCGGCTCCGCCGAGGTGCCGCAGCTCGGCCATCAGGAGCGCGGAGCCCGTGCCGGGGCCCGCCGCCTCCATCACACCCTGGATCGCGGAGTGCGGCAGCTCGTCGAGGATCGACGTCTCGCTCTCCACCGGCATGCCGTCCTCCGGGTCGCCGTGCAGACCGGAGAGGCCGACCGGCGGCATCATCCCGAACAGGTCCATCTCCGGCCCGAGCTCGCGCAGCGGCGCGAAGATCCGCCTGCCCTCCTCCTCGCTGCCGAGGTAGGCGGCGTTGATGATCGCGATCTGCTTGCCGCGCAGGAAGTCCGGCGCCTCGGGCATGTCCGGGATCTGGAGCAGGCGAGCCATCGACGTGACCTCGTCGGGCACCTCGCGCGTCCACTCGGCCCAGCGCCCGAGCACCTCCTCGCCGCGTTCCCACGGCCAGAACATCATCCCGGCGTAGGCCGCCTCGACCGGGTAGAGGTCGAACTCGAGGGCGGTCACGACGCCGAAGTTGCCGCCGCCGCCACGCAGGGCCCAGAACAGGTCGGGCTCGTGCTGGGCGTCGGCACGGACGAGGTCGCCCTCGGCGGTGACCAGCTCGATCGCGGTCACGCTGTTGGCCTGGAGGCCGAGCTTGCGGGCGTAGTAGCCGATGCCGCCGCCGAGCGAGTAGCCGGTGACGCCCACGTTCGGCGACGAGCCGTGCAGCGCGGCGAGGCCCATCTCCGACGCCTGCGGGACCACGTCCTCCCACCACGCGCCGGCCTGGACGCGGGCGCGGCGGCCGGCGGCGTCGATCTCGACGCCGCGCATGCGGCCGGTCTGGATCAGCAGGGTCGCGCTCATGTCGCCGAGCGGCGCGGCGTTGTGGCCCGTTCCCTGGACGTTCACCCGCAGCCCGGACTCGCGCGCGAACGCGACGGCGAACGCGATGTCGCTCTCGGTCTCCGGCTTGACGACGACCGCGGGGCGCTGGTCGACCACGTTCCACGGCATCCGCGCCTCGTCGTAGCCGTGGTCGCCGGGACCGTAGACGCAGCCGCTCGAGAGCGCGCGGAGGGTGCGAAGTGAACTGTGGAGGGAAGTGCTGACGGCCATCTGGTGCTCCTGTCGCAGTCGGGTGATGCGACCACGATCGGAGCGGAGCGTTGCGGGGCCATTGCCGTGACGTTGCGGCGCGGCCATAATCGCCCCAGTGGACGGGGCGGTCACGCGCATACAGCTCTGTGGCCGCCTCGAAGTCGAGATCGAGGGCAGCCGCGTGGAGGGCGATCTCCCGGGGCGTCAGGGCCGGCTGCTGCTCGCGTACCTCGTGCTCAACCGCGATCGGCCGGTCCGTCGCGACGAGCTGATCGCCGCGCTCTGGTCCGGCGACGGGCAGCCCGCATCCGGCGACGCGCTGCTGCGCCCGCCCCTCTCGCGCCTGCGCAAGGCGCTCGGGCAGGGACGGATCGAGGGCAGGACCGAGCTGACGCTGGTGCTTCCCGATGGCGCATACGTCGACTGGGAGGCGGCGCGCGATGGGCTTTCCGCCACCCGCGAGGCACTTGCCCGGGGCGACCACCGCAGCGCGTCGGAGCGCGCGTCCGACGCCGCGGCGATCGCCGCGCGCGGGCTGCTGCCGGGGATGGAGGCCGACTGGATCGACGAGCGCCGGCGCGAGCTCGAGGACCTGCGCACCGAGGCGCTCGAGGCGGTGGCCGCGGCCGGCGTGGCGCTGGGCGGTCCCGCACTGGCCGATGCCGAGCGCGCCGCTCGGGCGGCGGTCGAGGCCGCGCCGTTTCGCGAGTCCGCGCACGCGGTGCTGATGGAGGCGCTCGGCGCGGCGGGCAACGTGGCCGAGGCGCTGCGCGCGTACGACAGCCTGCGCACGATCCTGCGCGACGAGCTGGGCACCACGCCGAGCCCGCGCGTGGTCGCTCTCTACGAGCGCCTGCTGAAGGCCGAGGAGGAGCCGTCGTCGTTCGCCGCCCCGGGACCGGCGCGCCCGGCGCGACGACCGCGACCGGTGGTCGACGCCGGCCGCAACGGCAGCGCCCAGATCGTGGAGCGCGACGACGAGGTGGCGCGGCTGGCCGGCCTGTTCGAAGAGGCTGCTGCAGGACAGGGACGCGTGGCACTCATCGAGGGGCCGGCGGGGATCGGGAAGACGCGCCTTCTGGGCGAGCTGCGCACGCGCGCCGAGCACGACGACGCGCTCGTGCTCAGCGGCCGCGGCAGCGAGCTCGAGCGCGAGTTCACCTTCGGCGTGGTGCGCCAGCTGGTCGAGGCCGCGGTCGCCGAGTCGCCCGAGGCGGCGCTGGCCGGAGCCGCGGCGCCCGCCCGCGCTGTGTTCGCCGCCGACGACGGAGAGCCGGTGGCCGGCGACGCGTCGTTCGCCGCGCTGCACGGCCTCTTCTGGCTCTGCGTGAACCTTGCGGCGGACGGCCCGCTCGTGCTCGCGGTCGACGACCTGCACTGGGTCGACCGTCCGTCGCTGCGCTTCATCGCCTACCTCACGCAGCGCCTCGAGGGTCTGCCCGTGCTGGTCGCGGCCACGCTGCGCAGCGGCGAGCCGGCCACGGATCCCGTGCTGCTGTCCGAGGTCGTCGAGGACCCGAGCACGGAGCCGGTGCGCCCGCGGCCGCTCACCGCCGCAGCCGTGCGCGAACTGGTGCGCGAGCGGCTCGGCCCCGACGCCGACGAGCGCTTCTGCCAGGCGTGCCACAGGGCCACCGTCGGCAACCCGCTGCTCCTGCGCCAGCTGCTCACCGCACTCGAGACCGACCACGTGCGCCCGGAGGCCGCGAACGCCGCCGTGGTGCGCGAGATCGGCCAGGGCGCGGTGTCCGGCAGCGTCGTCGTCCGGCTGCGGCGCCTGGGCGACGAGGCGGCGGAGGTCGCACGCTCGGTCGCGGTGCTGGGCGACCACGCCGAGCTGCCGATGATTGCCGCGTTGGCGGAGTCGGACGAGATGACCGTCGCGCGGGCCACCGCGGCGCTCGCGCGCGCGGAGATCCTGCGCCCCGACCTGCCCGCCGGCTTCGTGCACCCGCTCGTGCGAGATGCCGTGTATCACGATGTCCCGGCACCGGAGCGCGAGGCGAGGCACGGCCGCGCCGCGCAGATCCTGGCCGGAGCCGGCGCGCCCGCCGAGCAGGTGGCCGCGCATCTGCTCACACTCAGCCGCCGCGGCGAGGCGTGGGTGAGCGACATGCTCCAGGCCGCCGCGCGCGAGGCCGCGCGCAAGGGCGCCGCCGACAGCGCCGTCGCATATCTCCGCCGCGCGCTCGAGGAGCCGCCGCCGCCCGAGCGCCGTCACCAGGTGGAGATCGAGCTCGGGATGGCCGAGTGGTTCACGAACGCGGGCGCCGCGGCCGAGCACCTGCAGGCCGGATACGCCGGGCTGCGGGATCCGCTCGAGCGCGGTCATGCCGCCGAGTTCCTGGGTCGCGCCCTCCTCTTCACCGACGATCCCGCCGCCGGGGCACAGCTCGCGCGCGAGGCGCTCGCCGCGCTGCCGCGCGGTGACGAAGACCTGCACGACCGGCTCGAGGCGTTCACGCTCGTGACCACGTTCTTCGGCATCGGCGACATGGCCGAGATGGAGAAGCTCGACACGCTGGCGCCGCCGGCGCGCGACGCGCCCGTGGGCAGGAAGATGCTCGCCGCGGTCACGGGGCTGTTCCGGCTCTATCGCGGCCGGCCCGCCGCGGACGCCGCTGCCCACGCGGCCGCGGCCCTGGCCGGCGGCGACCTCCTGAACGCCGACAACGGGCTCATCTCGACGTCCGCCATCGCCACCCTCGCGATGAGCGACCGCCACGACGAGTGCAACGCCGCGTGGGACGCTGCGACCGCCGACGCCTATCAGCGCGGGTCGCTCTTCGGCATCTCGAGCGTGCATCTGTGGCGCGGTTTCACGCTGTACTGGCACGGCGAGGTGCACGAGGCCGAGAGCCTGCTGCGCCAGTCGGCGGCGTCGCTCGAGCTGTTCGGCTACGGCCAGAGCGCGCTCACCTACCGCGCCGCGTTCACCACGCTCGCGCTGCTCGAGCGCGGCAACCTCGACGGCGCGCGCGAGGCTCTGCGCGGCAGCTTCGACACCGAGTCGGAGGACGACGGGCTGAAGTTCTGGCTCGAGGCGCGCGCGCGGCTACTGCTCGCCGAGGGTCGTCACGAGGAGGCGATCGAGGCGGCCGAGCAGCTGCCGCTCCGCTACGCGCACTCCGCGAATCCGCCGGCATGTACGTGGCGCGTGGTGAAGGCGGAGGCACTGTCGGCGCTCGGGCGTCGCGAGGAGGCGCTCGCCACCGCGCGCGAGGAGCTGACCGCCGCGCGCCGGTCGGGAACCCCCACCGGGCTCGGCCGCGCGCTGCGTGTGCTCGGCGCGATCGAGGGCGAGGACGGCTTCGGCCATCTCTGGGAAGCGGTCGACGTGCTGGCGCTCGGCGGCAGCCGCCTGGAGTACGCGCGCGCCCTGGCCGCGCTGGGCCGGCAGCTGCGCGCCACCGGTCTGCCCGAGGAGGCGCGCGACCACCTGCTCGAGGCACTCGAGGTGAGCGAGATCGTGGGCGCCGACGGCCTTGCCGGCGAGCTGCGCGTCGAGCTCGTCGAGATCGGCGTGGAGCCGGGCGTGGCCGCGCCTACGGGCGTGCGCGCGCTCACCGAGGCGGAGCGGCGCGTGGCCGCCCTCGCCGCCGAGGGCCGTACGCAGCGCGAGATCGCGGAGGCGCTCTACGTCACGCCGCACACGGTCGATCTGCAGCTGGGCGACGTGTATCGCAAGCTCGGGATCAGCTCGAGCGAGGAGCTGGCACCGGCGCTCGCCGGTTAATCGACGCGCGTCAGCGCCTCGCGGCCGATCTCGGCGACGCTGCGGCAGCCGGACAGGCCCAGCGTGAGGTCGAAGTCCGCCATGAAGTTCTCGATGACCTCGCGCACGCCGTCCTCCCCCGCGATCGCCAGGCCGTAGGCGTAGGGGCGGCCGATCAGCACCGCCGACGCGCCGAGCGCCACCGCCTTGAAGATGTCGGCCCCGCCACGCACGCCGCTGTCGAGCAGCACCGGGATCTGGTCGCCGACCGCGTCCACCACGCCGGGAAGCGCGTCGAGCGTCGCGATCTGGCCGTCGATCTGGCGGCCGCCGTGGTTCGACACCACGAGCCCGTCGATGCCGGCATCCACCGCGCGGCGCGCGTCGTCCGGATGGACCACGCCCTTCAGGAGAATCGGCAGCTTGGTGCGCTCGCGCAGGAACGGCAGGTCGTCCCAGGTAAGGGAGGGGCGCGAGTAGATCTCGGTGAAGGTCTGGACTGCGGCGCGGCCCTCGCCCGACCGCAGGGTCTTGAGGAAGCCCTCGGGATACGCACGCGTCAGTTCGATCAGCGTGCGGATCGCGCGCAGCGTGGGCTTGGGGCGCGGCGGCTCGGCGTCGGGCGACGGCGGGTCCTTCAGCAGGCGCCGGAAGACCTTGTCGCTCGTGTACTGGGCGATCCCCTTGCCGCGCAGGAACGGCAGATAGCCGAGGTCGAGGTCGCGCGAGCGCCAGCCGAGCAGCGTGGTGTCGAGCGTGACCACGATCGCCTCGCAGCCGGCCGCCTCCGCGCGCGCGACCAGCGACTCGACCAGGTCGTTCGACTGGCTCCAGTAGAGCTGGAACCAGCGCGGGCTGTCGCCGAGCTCACGAGCGATGGCCTCCATGGGGCGCGACGCCTGGTTGGAGAGGATCATCGGCACGTCGTGGCGCCTGGCCGCGCGTGCCACGGCGAGGTCGGCGCCGCGGTCGACCATCTCGAGAACGCCGACGGGCGCGAGCATGAACGGGCTCGGGAAGCGGCGGCCGAACAGCTCGACGCCGGTGTCGCGCTGCGAGACGTCGCGCAGCACGCGCGGCACGATCCGCCAGCGGTCGAACGCCCTGCGGTTTGCCGTGACGGTCTGCTCGGTGCCCGCACCCGCTGCGATGTAGGCGAATGCCGAGCGGGACATGTGCCGCTTCGCGCGGGCCTCGAGCTTGGTGGCGTCGGGCGGGACCCTCGGCCGGGTGCCGCTCACGCCCGCCAGGTACACAGCTCGCTGCCGATCGGGGCCGCGCATGGGGCGGTGTTGTATCTGACGGGGGGTGCGTTCCGCTCCGGCGTCGCCGCTGATCGATGCGCGGACAGATGGCTGGGTAGGAGAGCGAAGCGGGCGGAGCACCAGCGCCGCCGGGTCGTTCTCGACCGGCCAAATCGTGAGGCGGTCGGGCCTCGTTGGTCCGAGCTCGGAAGCCATCGCCTCAGGATGACAACGACGTGGGACCTTTATTGCCCTCCGTCGGCGGGCGAGAGGCCGCTGCGTACCGAACGGGGCGCCACCAGCCACTCAGCCGCCGACTTCCACGCGCCTGACCGCGGGTCGAGGTACACGCGGTGGTGGCCGGGCACCGGCTCCACCAGCTCGACCTGGTCGCCCGCGGCCCGCGCCGCCTCCGCGTAGCGGCGGCTCCGCACCACAGGGACCGTGGCGTCCTCCTCGCCGTGCACCAGCAGTGTCGGGATGCCCAACGGCAGGAGCTGCATCGGGTCGGCGGCCGCGTAGCGCTCGGGAACCTCGTCCGGGCTCCCTCCCAGCAGCGCCTGGATGTCTGCCCCTGCCACGCCCAGGTCCAGCGGCGCCGCCAGCGCCGCCACCCGGGTGATCCCGCCGCGCGACGCCGCCCAGATCGCGAGCTGGCCGCCCGCGGAGTGGCCCACCACGCGCACGTCGTCCAGCAGCAGCCGCCCGCGTGCCACGGACGGCAGGAAGTCGATCGCGGCCGCGACGTCGTCGAAGGTAGCCGGCCAGCCTCCCCCCTGCCCGCGCCCCACGCGCCGGTACTCGACATTCCACACGGCCGCGCCTCGCGCCGCGAGATCGGCGCACGCCGCCGCCATCACGATCTTCCCGTACCGCGCCCGCCAGCTGCCGCCGTGCAGCACGACGACCACCGGGTGCGGCACGTCGCCGGCGGGCAGATAGAGATCCGCCACCTGCACGCGATGCTCCGACCCGTAGCGATGGCGCTCGGGGCGGCGCAGCAGGGCTCGTAGCGTTGGGAGCAGCATGAAGCTAGGCGTCCTCGACCAGTCACCGATCCCGGACGGCGTCGCGCCCGAGCAGGCGCTCAGGAACACGATCGACCTCGCGCAGAATGCCGAGCGGCTCGGCTATACGCGCTACTGGCTGGCCGAGCATCACAACACGCGCGGCCTCGCGGGACCGGCGCCCGAGGTGATGATCGCGACGGTCGCGGCGGCCACGCACGACATCCGTGTCGGCTCCGGCGGCGTGATGCTCCCCCACTACTCGCCGCTCAAGGTCGCCGAGACCTTCCACGTGCTCGAGGCGCTGCACCCCGGGCGGATCGACCTGGGCATCGGCCGTGCGCCCGGCGGCGACCCGATCAGCGCCGCCGCGCTCCGCATCCCCACGGCGCAGGGCGACCAGTTCCCGCATCAGGTGCAGGACCTGATCGGCTGGCTCGAGGACCGCATGAACGGCGAGCACCCGTTCGCCCGCGTGCGCGCCACGCCGGAGCCCACGGGCGGCACGCCGCCGGTCTGGCTGCTCGGCTCGAGCGACTACAGCGCGGCCGTCGCCGCCGTGCTCGGCACAGCGTTCTCGTTCGCTCATTTCATCAACCCGAGCCTGGGCGACGCGGTCATGAAGCAGTACCGCGAGGGCTTCAAGCCGTCACCCACGCTCGCGCAGCCGCTCGGCAACGTCGGCGTCGGCGTCATCTGCGCGGAGACGACCGAGGAGGCGCTGCGCCTCGCGACCTCGGTCCGCCTATGGCGCCGCCGGCTGATGCGCGGCGACCCCGGCCCGGTCCCGACGATCGACGAGGCGATCGGAGAGCTGGGGCCGAACGCGCTCGAGCGTCCGCACGACCCGGAGCGGCGGCTTGTGATCGGCAATCCCGACGAGGTGCGCGTCGAGCTGACGGAGCTGGCGGAGGCCTACCGCGTCGACGAGTTGATCGTGCTCACGATCGTTCACGACCACGCCGCGCGCGTGCGCTCGTACGAGCTCGTGGCCGAGGCGTTCGCCGACCAGCCACCCTCGTAGCTCTTCACCTCGCCGTCCGCCACGACCACGATCCGGTCGGCGAGCCGGTCGAGGAAGTAGCGGTCGTGCGAGACCGCGATCACGGTGCCGTCGAATCGCTCGAGCGCATCCTCGACCACCTCGATCGAGTCGATGTCGAGATGGTTGGTCGGCTCGTCGAGCACGAGGCAGTTCGCGCCCTCCTCCATCAACAGGAGGAACGCGAGCCGCGTCCGCTCGCCTCCGCTCAGCGAAGCCACCGGCCTGCGGATCTGCTCGTAGTCGAACAGGAACCCGATCAGCTTCCGCACCGCCGCATCCTCGGCGAGCGAGCGCCCGTGACGGAGCGCGTCGATGACGGGCGCGTCTCCCGGCAGGCCGTCCGCCGTCTGCGACAGATACCCCACTCGGATGCTCGGCCCGATCCGTCGCGTGCCGGCGCGCAGCGGCAGCTCGCCGAGCATCGCCCGCAGCAGGACGGTCTTGCCGGCGCCGTTCGGGCCCACGACACCGACGCGCTCGCCGCGCATCACGGTGAGGTCGACGTCGATCAGCACCGGGTCGTCGCCGAACGCGACGTCCGCCCCCTCGAGCTCGATCACGCGCTCCCCGCCGCGCACCGCCGCCCGCAGCGCCAGCGCCATCTTCTTGCGCTCGAAGACGGGGCGCTCGACCTTCTCCATGCGGTCGATCAGCAGCTGCTTGACGCGCGCCTGCCGCGCCGCGCGTTCGTTCACGCGGATGTGCGCCCAGTGGCGGAACCGCCGCACCGCCTCCTCGAGCCGCGCGATCTCCTTCGGCTGCGACACCCAGCGCTGCTGCCGGCGCTCGAGCTCGAGCCGCCGCGCCAGCGTGTACGCCGAGTAGTTGCCCGGCCACATGCGCACGCGGCCGCGGTCGAGTTCGGCGATGTCGGCCACGCACTCGTCGAGCAGGTAGCGGTCGTGGGAGACCATCACGACGGCACCGTCGAACCCGTTCACGAGGTGCTCGAGCTGGCCGCGGCGATTCATGTCGAGGTGCGCCTCGGGCTCGTCGAGCAGCAGCAGGTCCGGCCGGCGCGCGAGCGCAGCCGCGAGCGCGACGAGCTTGCGCTGGCCGCCGCTCAGCGTCCGCGTGGGCGCGCCAAGGTCGGCGTCGTCGAGGCCGAGCGAGCGCAGGATCGCGCGCGCGTCGCCTTCCGCGCTGCCGCCGCCTATCTCGGTCCAGCGCTCGAGCACCCGCTCCTGGTGCGCGAGCGCGGGCTCGATCTCGCGCCTGTCGGTGGTATCCGCCCGACGCCGCTCGACCGCCGCGAGCGCCGCGGCGGTCTCCTGGAGCTCCGGCCGCGCGTCCAGCACGGTGGCCACGGCGTCGCGCTCGTCGCCGTCCACGAGCTGCGGCAGCTGCGCGATCACGAGACCGCGCCGTGCCGTGACCGCGCCCGCGTCGGCGGCTTCGGTCCCCGCGAGGATCCGCAGCAGCGTGGACTTCCCGCTGCCGTTCGGGCCGAGAATGCCGATGCGCGCGCCATCGGCGACGAACAGGTCGAGGCCGTCGAGGATGCGCCGCCCGCCGAACGACTTGACGATTCCGCGGCCTTCGATGAGGGCTGTGGGGGGCACGAACCGAGCCTAATAGCGTTCAGCGCCATGCCGCCGACCAACACCTTCGCTGGTGCGGCCATCGACCGCGTGTCGGATCGCCGCCAAGACGACGCATGGATCGGCGAGCAGCTCCGCAGTCCCACGGCCCGCGCGATCGTGGTCTCGCACGAGGGGCCGTTCGTCGACTGCACGAGCGACCCATGCCGCCCCGCGTTCGTCGCGGCGGCGGACATCGACGACCCGGTCTTCCTCGGGCGGGACGCCGATGGCCCGCTGTTCGCCACCGCCGGTGATCACGTGCCCGGCGCGTACACCGCGATGAGCCTGCGCGACGCGGGCGCGCGCATGTCGCAGGCAGATGCGGGGCTTCTCGCATACGCGACCGCGATCGTCGGCTGGCATGGCAGCCACGGCTTCTGCGCCCGCTGCGGCCACGCGACCGACCTGGCCGCGGCCGGCCACGAGCGCCGCTGCCCGAGCTGCGGCGCCACGCATCATCCGCGGACGGACCCCGTCGTGATCATGCTGGTGCACGACGGCGACCGCGTGCTGCTGGGCCGTCAGGCGCGCTGGCCGGAGGGTCGCTACTCCACGCTCGCGGGCTTCGTCGAGCCCGGTGAGTCGCTCGAGGAGGCGGTTGCGCGCGAGGTCGGCGAGGAATCGGGCATCGCCGTCACCGACATCCGTTATCGCTCGTCGCAGCCATGGCCGTTTCCGGCGTCGCTCATGGTCGGATTCCACGCGCGCTACGCGAACGGCGAGCCGAGCGTGCACGACGGCGAGCTCGAGGATGTCCGCTGGTTCAGCCGCCAGGAGGTTCGGGACGCGGCGAACGGGCAGAGCATGCTGCACCTTCCCCCGCCGGTGGCGATCGCTCGCCGGCTGATCGACGAATGGCTGGAGGACTGATGGAACACCGCAAGCTGGGCGGCCTCGACGCGTCGGTCGTCGGGCTCGGCTGCAACAACTTCGGGCGCCGCGTCGACCTCGACGGCACGCGCGCCGTGCTGGACGCGGCCATCGACGCCGGGGTCACCTTCTTCGACACGGCCGACACCTACGGCCGCGAGGCGGGCGCGAGCGAGACGCTGATGGGCCAGGTCCTGGAGGGCCGCCGCGACGAGTTCGTGCTCGCCACCAAGTTCGGCATGGACACCTCCGCGCGTGGCGGGACGCCACCCGACGTGCCGCGCGGATCGCGCGAGTACATCCGCTGGGCCATCGACGGGTCGCTCACGCGGCTGCGCACCGACGTGATCGACGTGTACCAGTACCACGAGCCCGACGGCACGACGCCCATCACCGAGACGCTCGGAAATATGAAGGAGCTCGTCGACGAGGGCAAGGTCCGCCACCTCGGCGTGTCGAACGTGAACGCGCAGCAGCTGCGTGAGGCGCACGACGCCGTCGGCGACCTGCTCGTCTCGGTGCAGAACGAGTACAGCCTGCTGAAGCGCGACATCGAGGCGGAGATCACGCCCGAATGCGTGCGGCTGGGCGTGGGCATCCTCCCGTTCTTCCCGCTCGCCAGCGGCCTCCTGACGGGCAAGTACCGTCGCGGCGAGGACGCGCCCGAGGGCACACGACTGCACGGTGGCGGCCAGATCGCCGACGAGCAGACGTGGGACAGGGTCGAGCGCTTCGTGGAGTTCGCGGAGAAGCGCGGGCTCGAGCCGATCGACGTTGCCATCGGAGGGCTCGCCGCGCAGCCGGCGGTCGCCTCAGTGATCGCGGGCGCCACCAAGGCGGAGCAGATCAGGCGCAACGCGCAGGCCGCCGGCTGGAAGCCGTCCGCAGACGACCTCCGCGAGCTCGACGAGATCTTCGGCTCGCCCTCAGTGAAGAAAGCGGGACAGGAGGCCGCCTGAGCGTCGCCGCACGGTGTAGGTGACGGGCGCGGGCTCCGGCTCAGGCGTAGAAGGCTCGTCGACGGTCTCGAGGTCGAGCCAGTCGATTCTGGGCATGGAGTCCACGACCACGGGCTGCGGGCTGCCCTCTGCCGGCTGCGGGCCGCCCTCTGCCGGCTGCGGGCTGCCCTCCGCGGGCTGCTCCCTCAGCCGCGCGAGCTCACCGGAAATCGTCGCCAGCTCGGCCTGCACCGCGGCCAGCGTCGCCTGCTCGGCCTCGACCGCCTCCTGGCGGCGCTCGAACAGCGGCAGAACGAAGAACATCGCCACGCCGCCCGCGATCCAGAGGAGTCCCAGCGGGCTCATCAGGAACGCCACCACGCGGCCCGCGGCGGGAATGTCGAACACGACATGCGTGGAAAGCGAGTCGCGCTTGACCGTGAACGGGTCGGGCGTTTTCCTGGCGTCGCCCTTGGTGGTGACCGTGCCGTCGCTGTTCAGCCGGACGATGCGGTGAATCACCACCGGCGGGTAGCCGTAGCGGGTGCGCGCGCTGTCGGGCACGTCCACCTTCACCACATCGCCGACGCCCGCGGCGCGGCCAAGCCGCTTGAAGACGACCACGTCGCCGGTCTTGATCGTCGGGCTCATGCTGCCCGACATGACCGTCGCGACGGGTGGCCACGACCCGAGGTAGCCGAGGCCGAAGCCGATCCCACCCAGGACGGCCACGACCGCTGCGGTACGGACGGGAAATCTGCGGAGGGTGGCGGTCATGCTGCTCGGAAGCCCGGCGGTGCGGGGCGACCCGGTGGTCGCCCCGCGCCGTCAGTGCCTAGCCGTGGTCGACGGTGGCCATGAACTCCGGGTAATGCGTCGGATCCGACGTGGTCGCACGACGGATGAACGAATCGGTCGGGTCCGGCGTGTAGCCGTCCGTCGACGGCGGCGTCCACGCCTTCATGCCGATGCAGTACACGCTGCCGCCCGCGAGCCCGTTCCAGTACGCGCCGGTGTCGGCGGTGTCGAACGTGATCACGTGCGGGCTCGTGAGCGCACCGCTGAAATCGGTGTCGTCACAGGTCGACCCTGCCGCCTTCGCGACGTAGCCCACCTTCAGCTGGAGCGAGACCCACCCCGAGCTGGCCATGTCGGTGCCGTTCGTCAGCAGCATCGCGACGTTGTAGCTGCCGGTTGCGGACCCGAGGTCGACCTTGAAGAAGCTCGTGTCCGACGTCGCGCCCCACAGACCGTTCCACGTCACGTCGAATGGCGTGGCGCGGGCGGTGACGAGCGCGTTCAGGTCAGAGGCCGAGTTCACACCGCCGCTGTGCGCGAGCGCGCTCGAACCCGTCGAGCCGGCGCCGGCCTGGCTCGTGACGGAAGCGAAGCCGGTCGCCCAGACCACTCCCATCGACACTCCTAGGGCTGCAAAGACGGACCAGAGGGCCAGCCGCTTACGGCTGCGCCGCGCGACCGGGGTACGGGTGGAACCCGACATAGCTATCCCTTGCCTTTCATGACCGCGTCCGTGCGGTCACATCTGGTTTCAACTCACTTTTTCGGTATTTGCGAGAAAAAGCCTTAGCGCGAGGGGTCAGGACACGGACAGCGATTCCGGATCGGTACGGTCAGGCAATGCCCACTCCGTACCAGGCCCTCATCTACGACTACGTCGAAAACGCGCTCGAGGCGCGCCAGCCGCACCGCGAGGCGCACCTCGAGAAAATCAAGGCCGGAGTCGACGACGGCACCATCCACATGGCCGGCGCACTCGGCGACCCGCCGACCGGCGGGCTGCTCGTGTTCAACGGCGACGACCCGGCCGTGGCCGAGCGGTTTGCGCAGGGCGACCCCTACGTCGAGAACGGCGTGGTGACGCGCTGGCACGTCGAGCCATGGACCGTCGTCACGTGACCGGCTCTGTAGCGACCGGCGTCTACGAGGTCCCCGAGGAGCACCGGGAGTTCCTCGAGGGAATCCGCGAGATCGTGAAGGGCCGTGTCGCGCCGCGCGCGGCGGACATCGACCGCGACGGCGACTACCCGTGGGACATCCGCGAGCTGTTCGGCGAGCACGACATCCTGGCGCTGCCGTTCGACGAGGAGCACGGCGGCACCGGCAGCGGAACGCTGATGCTCCAGATGGCGGTCGAGGAGATCGCGAAGGCATCCGCTTCGTGCGCCCTGATCCTGATGGTGCACGAATTGGGTTGTCTCCCCATCAAGCTCTTCGGCAATGACGAGCAGAAGGAGCGTTTCCTGCCGCGCTGCGCGACGGGTGAGTGGTCGCCGGCGTTCGCGCTGTCGGAGCCCGAGGCCGGCTCGGACCCCGCGTCGATGCGCACGAGCGCTGTGCGCGACGGCGACGAGTGGGTCATCAACGGCCAGAAGAACTGGATCACGAACGCCACGGTCGCCGACTTCTACGTCGTGTTCGCGAAGACCGACCGGGAGAGCAAGCGGATCAGCGCGTTCATCGTGGAGAAGGATCGCGAGGGCTTCGACCCCGGGCAGCTCGAGCACAAGCTGGGCATCAAGGGATCGCCGACCGGCAACCCGTCGTTCACCGATGTCCGTGTGCCGCAGGAGAACGTGATCGGGGAGGTGGACCGCGGCCTGAGCGTGGCGCTCGGCACGCTCGAGCGCACCCGTCTCGGCGCAGCGGCCCAGGCCGTGGGCATCGCGCAGGGCGCCACCGACTATGCGAACCAATATGCCAAGGAGCGCGTAGCTTTCGGCGTGCCGATCAATCGCCACCAGGGCATCCAGTTCAAGCTCGCGGACATGGAGACCAAGACGGCCGCGGCGCGCGAGCTGCTCTACAAGGCGTGCGCGATGGCGGACCGGAACGAGCCCGGCCTCGGCAAGTACACGTCGATGGCCAAGCTGTTCGCCTCCGACGTGGCGATGGAGGTGACCGTCGAGGCGGTGCAGGTGCTCGGCGGCTACGGCTACGTGAATGACTACCCGCTCGAGCGGATGATGCGCGACGCCAAGATCACGCAGATCTACGAGGGCACGAACGAGATTCAGCGCGTGGTGATCGCCCGCGCGATGGCGAGGTGATCGAGATGGCGAAGGTCGTGTACTCGGCGAAGGCGAACGTGACGGGCGGTCGCATGCAGGGCCACGGGCGCACCGACGACGGCGCCCTCGACGTGGAGCTGCGGCCGCCCGGCAGCGACGAGGCGGGCACCAACCCGGAGCAGCTCTTCGCGGTCGGCTACGCGGCGTGCTTCGAGAGCGCGCTGATGACCGTCGCACGGCGCCAGAGGGTCGAGGCAGGCGACGTCGAGATCGACTCCCAGGTCGATCTCGTGACCACCGAGGACCGCGCGTTCACGGTGGCGGTGCAGATGGACGTGAAGTTGCCGTCGATCGACGACGTCGAGGAGGCCGCCGAGCTCGTCCGCAACGCGCACGGCGTGTGCCCCTACTCGAACGCGACGCGCGGGAACATCGACGTCACGTTCCGAGTGAACGGGCGCAACCTCTAGAGCTCTCGCCGCCGAGCGCGAGCGCCAGCACCAGCACGAGCGCCCCGATCTGCGCCTCGCCCGATAGCGCCAGGCCGAGCGGGATCGTGGCTAGCGCGGCGATGCCCGCCGTCGCGCGAACGGCGCCGGTGCCGATGTCGAGCGTGCGCCGGAACATCGCGTCGCCGAGCATGAACAGCGTGACGCCGCCCGCGAGGAAGAGCGCCTGTGCGGTGTGCAACTCGTCGAACGGGTGCGCGACCGCGTTCTTGATCCCCGCGGCCATCGCGATGATGCCGAGCAGGATCGGCAGGTGCCAGACGCCGAACGCGAGCAGCGATTTCCACGCGCGTTCCGCGAGCGGCTCCCGCGCGAGCGCGCGCTCGGCGGCCGCGTCGTCGCCGCTGAAGTACGCCCACCAGAGACAGGCGCTCAGCAGCAGCCCGAGCACCGCGACCGCCGCCAGTTCGAGGTCAAGCGGCAGGTGTGACGCGCCGATGCCGATGGCCACCACCGACTCACCGAGCGCGACGATCACCACCAGGCCGTGGCGCTCGACGAAGTGTGCGGGCTGCACGACGAAGCCCTCCGACGCGCCGCCCACCAGACCGCTCCCCCACTCCGCCACCACCGCGGTCGCCCAGAGCACGTACTGCGCCGTACCGCCGGCGATGCCGCCGGCCAGCACGACCCCGGCGGTAACCGCGTTGAACGGTGCGAGCCGCGCGACCGCGCGCGTGACGGTCTCGTCGGTCGTGCCGGCGAACAGGATCGTGTGCACCGCGACGATGCAGGCGTACGCGATGCCGAACGCCGTGCCGTCGTCGCCGAACGACTTCGGGATCGAGAGCGCCAGCACGAGATAGCTCGCCATGCCCGCGAGCAGGATCAGCCGACGGGCCGCACGGTCGGGCGCCACCGCGTTCGTCAGCCAGGCGTAGCCGCCGTACATCCACCAGATCACGCCGAGCATCAGCACGACCTGGAGCACGCCGCGCCACGTGTCCTCGTTCGTCAGAACGGTGGTGAGCTGCGTGATGGTGAAGACGAAGACGAGGTCGAAGAAGAGCTCGAGCGTGGATACTCGGGCGACCTCAGCGGGCGCGGACTGCACCCGCGCATGGTCTCAGTCGGAGTCGTCGTCCTTCTCCTCGTCGTCCTTCTCGGCCCTGGGCTCGTCCTCGGAGTCGTCCTCGTCCTCGGCGTCCGAATCCTCCGCCTCTGCTTTCTGCTTCTCGGCCTTCTTCTCTTCCTCTTCCTTGCGCTCGCGCTCCTTCTGCTCGGTGATGAGCTCGGGGAAGGCAGCTCCGTCCGTGTAGATCCGGATCAGCTCGGCTTCGGTCGAGCGGCCGAACTGCCAGATCTGTACGGCGGGCGTGTCGAGCGAGTCGCCCTCGGCGGCCTCACCGGTGAAGCGGCCGACCACGATCACCGCGCCGTCGTCGGTGTCGACGAAGTTCTCGGGCACGAAGCCGAACTCGGTGTAGGTGCGCTTGATGTCGCCGAGGAACTTGTCCTTGAGCGTGTCGCATCCCTCGATGTCGTCCCCGCCGGGGAAGTCACCGCCGGGCGCCTCCCACTGGACGTCGTCCTGGAGCGCGTCGATGAAGGTGTCGAAGTCGCCCTCGCCGAAAGCGCGCAGCGCTCCGCGGACGGTGCCCACGTTGCCGTCCGCGTCGGCCGCGGACGGGTTCTCGATCCCGAACCGGCGCTTGGCCTTCGTGAGAGCTTCGCCTGCCTGATCCTTAACCGCCATCTGCGCCTCCCCGTGTCGTTTCTCCGGACTCGCGTACCCGGTGCGGCGCTAGGTTCAACGTCGTGGCCGTTCTGATCATGAAGCTGACGCTCGCGCCGGCGCTCGTGGCGGGCACGACGCTCGTGGCGCGGCGCTGGGGCGCGCTGCTCGGCGGCGTGGTCGGTGGCTTCCCGGCGGTGGTGGGCCCGATTCTGATCGCCCTCGACGCCCAGCACGGCGACGCGTTCGCCACGCGGGCGGCAGCCGGCGCCCTCGCCGGACTGATCTCGCTCACCGCGTTCATCCTCGCGTACGGGTGGATCGCGCGGCGGCTGTCGTGGCCCGCGACGCTGGTGGTCAGCTGGGCCGTCTTCGCGCTCGCCACCGCCGCGCTCGACGGCGTGGATCCGCGCAGCGGGGTGGCGTTCCCGGTCGTGCTCGTCTGCTTCGTGCTCGCGTGGGTGGCGATGCCGCGCTCGGACGACCTCTCGGCAGCCGCCGCGCCGCCGCGCTTCGACCTCGCCATGCGCGTGGTCGCGACGGCTGCGTTCGTGGTGATCCTGACGGCGGCGGCCGGCGCGCTCGGCCCGCAGCTGAGCGGTCTGCTCGCGGCGTTCCCGATCCTCGCGTCCGTCCTCGCGGCGTTCATCCACGCACAGGACGGAGCGGGCGCCGCGTCGGAGTTCCTGCGTGGCCTGCTGGGCGGGCTCGCCGGCTTCGCGTCCTTCTGCTTCGTGGTGGCGCAGATGCTGCCGGATACCGGACCGGTGGCCGCATTCGCGGTGGCCACGGCGGTGGCGGTCGTGGTGAACGGCTCGCTGGCAGTGGCCGCGGGGCGGCGGGTGAACGTCCATTACTCCCCCGCCAGCGGGGGAGAAACGGACGTTCGCGCCTTGGACCCCCTCACCGAGCCGAATCCGGCCGCGCCCCGAACGCCGCCGCACGCATCGCACTGAACGGCCACGGCCGGCGAAGTGCCATCCGGCCCTCCTGCGAGCCTCCCGCGCGATGACAGCAGTGAATGCCCGCGCGGTGCTCCGGATCGTGCTGATCGTGGTCGCCGTCGTGCTGATCCTTTACCTGATCTATCTGCTCAGGCATCCGATCGGCCTGCTCATCATCGCCACGTTCATCGCGGTCGCCCTGTCGGGGCCGGTGAACTACCTCCACCGCCACATGCGGCGCGGGTTCGCGATCACGATCGTCTACATCGGCCTCCTGCTGGTGCCGATCGGGATCGCCGCGCTCGTGATCCCGCCGGTCGTGACCCAGGTGGAGACGTTCGCCACCAACGCGCCGCGCTACGCCTCCGACGTCCGCGACTACATCGAGAAGAACGGCACGCTGCGCGGCCTCCAGGAGAAGTACGACATCGGCGGCCAGCTCGAGAAGAAGGCGGGCGAGCTGCCGGCGAAGATCGGCGACGCCGCCACCGTCCTCGGCGATATCGGCCTCGGGATCGTGAACTCGATCTTCCAGCTCATCACCATCCTGATCCTCACCGCGTTCATGCTGGGCAGCGGAAGACGCTGGGTCGACGCCTGGCTCTCGCACCAGCCGGCCGACCGTGCAGCCCGGCTCAGGCGCATCCTCGATCGGGTGGCGACCGCGGTCGGGTCATACGTGGCAGGCGCACTTCTGCAGGCGCTCATCGCCGGCGTCACGAGCTACATCCTCATGGCCATCCTCGGCATCCCGTTCCGCGGCCCACTCGCCGTGCTGATCGGCCTGCTCGACCTGATCCCGCTGGTGGGCGCGACGATCGGCGCGATCGTCGTCGGCGTGGTCACGCTGTTCGTCGACTTCCCGACCGCCACGATCGTCTGGGTCGTGTGGTCGATCGTCTACCAGCAGGTGGAGAACAGCGTGATCCAGCCGCGGATCCAGCAGCGCGCCGTGGACGTGCAGCCGTTCGTGGTGCTCGTAGCGGTGCTGTTCGGCGCCACGCTGCTCGGCGTGATCGGCGCGCTGCTCGCGGTGCCGGCTGCCGCGTCGCTCCAGATCGCCATCCGTGAGTGGATCCGCTACCGCGAGGACATGCGGATCATGGAGGGCATCGACTCGGCCGATCCCGCAGCCGGCCACGCATGAGGCGCGGCACGTACTCGATCGTCGCCCGCGATGCCGAGAGCGGCGCGCTGGGCGTGGCGGTGCAGTCGCACTGGTTCTGCGTCGGCGGTGTCGTGACGTGGGCAGAGCCGGGCGTGGGCGCCGTCGCCACGCAGTCGGTGGCGGAGCGCTCGTACGGCCCCGACGGGCTCGCGCTGATGCGCGGGGGGATTGCGGCGCCTGACGCGCTCACCCGCCTGACGGGCGCGGACGGCGAGGCCGAGGTGCGCCAGGTCGCGTTCGTGGACTCCGCGGGCCGTGTCGGCGTGCACACCGGCCGGCTCTGCATCGCCGTGGCCGAGCATCGCACCGGCGACGGCTACTCGTGCCAGGCGAACATCATGGCGCGGCCCGGCGTGCCCGACGCGATGGCCGAGGCGTTCGAGGCCGCGGACGGGCCGCTCGCCGAACGTCTCATCGCCGCGCTCGACGGCGCCGAGGGGGCGGGCGGCGATCTCCGCGGCCGCCAGAGCGCCGCGCTGCTCGTGGTGAGCGCCGCGGGCGAAGCCTGGAAGCGCGACGTGGACCTCCGCGTCGACGACCACGCCGACCCGCTCGCCGAGCTGCGGCGCCTGTACCACCTGCACGTGGCCTACGAGACCAGTGAGGAGGCCGAGACGCTCGCCGCGGAGGGCCGCCACTCCGACGCCGCACCGCTCTTCCAGCGCGCCGCCGAGCTCGCGCCCGAGAGCGACGAGCTGCTCTTCTTCTCCGGCCTCGCGGCCGCCGTGGCGGGCGACATGGATGCGGCACTCGACCGCGTGCGACGTGCCATCGCCGTCAACCCGGGCTGGCGCGAGCTGCTGCCCCGCCTGCCCGCCGAGGTGGCGCCGGGTGCGGCCGAGGTCCTCGCGGCTCTCGGACCGGACTGACCCCTTCGTTTGCCTCCTCGCCCGCGCGGGGACAGTCGATTCGAGGGCTTTGACGAGGAGGAGAACGCATGGCTGAGCGCGTGGAGCAGGGCGGAGGGTTCCGCGAGGGGCTCGGCGAGGGCGTGCGCGAGATGCGCGAAGGGCTCTCGCGCGACAAGATCGAGAGTCGCCTCGACGACGCGGTCTCCGAGCGCCCGGTCACGAAGCACCTGCTCGATCTGCGGATCGTGGTGCGCGCGCTGCTGATCGCGGCGGTGCTCACGCTGATCGTCTCGCTCCTGCTCTCCCCCAAGCTCGGCGCCGTGGTGCTGATCGTCTCCTTCGGCGCGGCCTGGTTCATCCTCGCCAACCGCCAGTACAGCCGCCGCAGGCCGACGCAGCCCGCCGACTCGGACGACGACGACGCCTAGACGAGACTCGCGAGCGGCGCGAGCGCCAGGAGCGCGACGCCGTGCCCGGCGAACTGGTCCTTGACGACGTCCACGCGACGGCGCGCACGTAGCCAGGCGCAGCGCGCGAGCAGCGTGTTCACGGCACGACCCGCCCGCGTCGGCGCCCGCGTCACGTCGATCTCGAACACGGCCGTCGGGTTCTGCGCGGCGGCGGTGACCCAGTCGCCCAGCTCGTTGGCCGCAACGCTGTCGAAGTCCTCGTCGATGGCGATCGTGTAGCGATCCAGTCCGCGCTCGAGGTCGCGGTCGAGGGAGATCTCATACGGCATGCAGACAGTGTCTCGACGGCACCTAAGCGCAACCTCAAGTACGTTCCCCGACCGTGGCACGCGAGGGAATCGACGACGTATCGCGCTTCTTCGGCATCCGCTGGGAGAGCCCGGAGCGCTCGCGTTTCACGATCAGGCCCGACCTGATCAACGCCGGCGGTCTCCTGTCGGGCGTCGCGACGTACGCGATCGTCGACTACACGATGGGGTCGGCGCTGTGGCGTCAGACCACCGACGAGGAGTCGATCGCCACGGTGAACATCGCGATCAACTACATCCAGACCGCGACCGAGGGCGATGTGCTGTGCGACACGCAGGTCGACCGCCGCAACCGGCGGAGCGCGGTGCTGCGGAGCGAGGTGCGCCACGAGGACGGCCGTCTGCTCGCCACCGCCATCGGTAGCTACGCGATCTTCCCGCGGCGCCGCTGACGTTCAGTGCGGCGTGTGCGTGCTGCCGTCGGGCAGCATCGCGAAGCCGCCCGTGGCGAAGATCCGCCGCCCGCTCCAGATCTCGACGAGCACGAGCAGCCGGTCGCCCTCGTCGTCGACCTTCGCGGTGACCCTGAGCTCGTCGCGCGCGGCGTCGAGCGGCGAGTGGGCGGCCATCTCGCGCACGGCAGCGGGGCCGACCGAGCGGATGCGCTCGAGCTCGTCGTCGAGCAGTTTCAGCGCGCGCCTGCGCAGGCGGCTTGTCTGGCGCGGTCCGGTCGCCACGCCCGGAAGTGTGCCTCAGCAGGGAGCGAGGACCGCGGTGCGCGGGTTCTGACGGCGCGGCGGGATGGCCCCGCCGGCGGGTGTCGAGGGGTCCTCGCGATCCATGCACCTCGTGGGCGCCTCGGCCTTGAAGATCCGCTTGCCGAGCGACGTCGACGAGAGGAGGTACGGGACCGGGTTGATCGGAATGCCGTCGTGGCGCAGCTCGAAGTGGAGATGCGGCCCGGTCGAGCGGCCGGTGGAGCCGACGCGTCCGATCACCGTGCCGCCCGCGACCGCCGAGCCCTGATGGACGTCGAAGGCGGACAGGTGCGCGTACCAGGTCTGGTAGCCGAGCCGGTGCTGGACCACGATGAGGTTGCCGTAGCCGCCCGAGTTCCAGCCGGCGAAGGCGACGGTGCCGCGGCCGGCCGCGCCCACCGCTGTGCCGTAGGGCTCGGGGAAGTCGACGCCGTCGTGACGGCGGCCACCCGGGTAGCCGAAGCCGTCGCCGATCGCTCCCGCCACGGGGCGCAGCAGGCGGATCGGGCCCGTCGGCGTGCTGGAAGACACGCCGCTGCTCGACCTGTGGTGGCGCAGCGCACGGAGGGTGCCGGAGCCGACGCGACCGTCCACCGTGATGCCCGCGGCCGACTGGAAGCGCCGCACGGCGCTGAGCGTGCCGGCACCGAAGCCGCCGTCCACGCCGCCGGTCGAGTAGCCGCGGCGCGACAGCATGAACTGGAGCGCCGCCACGTCCCAGCCGCGGTCGCCGTACGTCATCACTCGCGATCCGAGCCCCGGTCGGCCGCGGCGACCCAGCGCGGAACGCGTGCGGGGCCCAGCGACGCCGTCGGCGGCGAGGCGGTGCGCGCGCTGGAAGGTGCGAATCGCCGACTTCGTGCGCGGTCCGGGGATCCCGTCGATGCCGCCGCCGTAGCGGTGCAGCGCGCGCAGGGCGACCTGGAGCGCCGCCACGTTCGCGTTGCTGCCGCGGGCGAGCGCAACCGGCGCAAGCGCGAGCAGCGCCAGCGCGGCCACGGCCACGACGGATGTCAGCCTGGACCACATGGTCATGGAAATCGACACCTCAGCCGGCCCTACAGAGCGGCTGAAACATCTCTTGCAATAAGAGGGATCCGAGATCCCGAGGCGTACCCCCGCCCCTGCGGCCGAGGATCCTGGCACAGCCGACGAGCGCCGTGCCTCGTCATCGGACGGCTTGCAACGAACCCTGCACTACGCTCGATTCCGTGAGCACCCTCCTCGGCGCGCGGATAGCCGGCTACACCATCGAGGCGGAGGCCGGGCGCGGCGGCATGGGCGTCGTCTACCGGGCCCGCGACCCCGAGCTCGACCGGCTCGCCGCGGTCAAGGTCATCGCCCCCGACCTGGCGAGCGACGCGGGCTTCCGTGCCCGTTTCGTGCGCGAGGCGCGCGTGACAGCCCAGCTCGACCACCCCAACGTGATCCCGGTCTACGGCGCGGGTGAGGACGACGGGCGGCTCTACATCGCCATGCGCTGGGTGGACGGCACCGACCTCGGACGGCTGATCCACGAGCGCGGCCCGCTCGCGCCGGAGCGGGCTGCCGACCTCGTGGCGCAGGCCGCCTCGGCGCTCGACGCAGCCCACGCACAGGGGCTCGTCCACAGAGACGTGAAGCCCGCCAACCTGCTCCTCCCCGCCGCCGCCCGCGACCACGTCTATCTCACCGACTTCGGGCTGGCCAAGCGCGACGGCTCGAACGCCTCGGCCACCACGACCGGCCACTGGCTCGGTACGCCCGACTTCGCCGCGCCGGAGCAGATCGAGGGTCGCGAGCTCGACGGGCGCGCCGACGTCTACGCGCTCGGCTGCGTGCTCTACACCGCGCTCACGGGCCATGCGCCGTTCGCCGACGTGCCGCGCCTGCGCAAGGGGTGGGCGCACGTGCACGAGCAGCCGCCCGCGCTCGGCGGCGCCCTGGGCCCGGTAGTGGCGAAGGCCCTCGCCAAGGACCCCGCCGCCCGCTATGCGACCGCCGGGGAGCTGGGCCAGGCCGCGTGCGCGGCAGCATCCGGGAAGCACCGCGCGACGGTCCGGACGCGCAAGCTGGTCACGACCGAACGGCGACGCCGCCGGCCCTTCGTGGCGGCCGCGGTGTTGGCGATCGCAATCGCAGGAGCAGCAATCGCGCTGACCACGGGCGGCGAAGAGAAGGCCCGGCAGAAACCAGCCCCCCTTTCCACCCTCCCCCTTCCTCCTCCCTCATCCACTGCGACGGTCCGCTGCACCGCAACGGCCTGCACCCAGAACGGCCACCGCGTCCAGGCACCGATCGAGGACGGCCGCTGCGACGGCGGCACCTGGAGCCGCATCGACACGGGCTCGCCGCCGCTGCTCGCCTGCGTCCCCTCAACGCCGCGCGCGGCGACCGAGCTGCCGGACATCACCGGCGCTCGCCTCGACCGTGCCGAGCACTACCTCGACCAGCTCGAGATCAGGCACGACACCTCGGGCGGCGGGACGTTCGGGATCATCGACAGCGGCAACTGGCAGGTCTGTACGACCACGCCGCCGGCGGGCGCGACGATCGCGCCCGGCCACGAGACGGTGAAGCTCTTCGTCGACCGTTCCTGCTGAGCGGTGCGGGTGGCGCTGGCAACGTTCGCGGGGCTGCCGCACGGGGCCGACTATGAACTCCCTCTCGTTCACGCGCTGGGAGCGGCCGGTGCGGATGTGAGCTACCGCGTCTGGGACGATCCGGCCGCCGACTGGGACGGCTTCGACCGCGTGATGATCCGCTCGGTCTACGACTACTCCCGCCGTCGCGACGAGTTCGTGGCCTGGGCTCAGTCGGTGGGCGACCGGCTGCGCAACCGGCCGGAGGTGGTCGAGTGGAACTCGCACAAGCGCTACCTGAGCGATCTGGCCGCGGCGGGCATCCCGGCGATCCCGACCACCTATGTGGAGCCGCACGACGAGCCGCCCGCGCTGTCCGGGACGGTCGTGGTCAAGCCCGCCGTGTCCGCCGGGGGCCTCGACAGCGGCCGCTTCAGCCCGGCTGCCCATCACGCCGCGCACGAGCTGCTCGCAACGCTGGCCGCGAACGGCCGGACGGCGATGGTCCAGCCGTTCCAGGAGAGCGTGGAGTCGGCGGGTGAGGCGGCGCTCGTCTACTTCGGCGGCAAGCTCTCGCACACGCTCCGGAAGGGCGCCGTGCTGCCGCCCGACCAGGTGGCCCCGCGTGTCGAGGCGTTCCCCGGCCACAGCGCAGCCGAGGCCATGTTCGACCCCGGCCTCGTGCGGGCGGCGCCGGCGTCGGCCGAGGAGCTCGAGCTGGGTGAAAGGGTGATTGCCCACCTGCGCGAGCGCTTCGGCCGCGTGCCGCTCTACGCCCGGGTCGACATGGTGGCCGCACCGGCCGTCATGGAGATCGAGCTGATCGAGCCGAACTTCTACTTCGAGGAGGCGCCGGGGGCGGCGGAGCGCCTGGCCACCGCGCTGCTAGCGGGCGCTTGACGCCGGCGCGGACGCGACCTGCTCAGGCGTCGATGCCGTGCTCGGGCTGTTGCCGCTCGTGCTCTGCGTCCCCGGGCCGCTTTGCGTAGAGGCGGGCGCGGGCCGGTGGGCGCGCGTGGTCGAACGAGTCGCGGGCTTGCTGTGGATGGCAGCCGGGGGCGCCGACACGGGGGCGGCCGGAGGCTCGGGGGTTGTCGACGCCACAGGCACGACCTGCGCGACGCGCACCTGACGGCGCTCGACCTTCACGATTCGCTTGACCTCGGTCACGTGCCGGACCGCCGCGGCCGTCTTCGGCTTGGCCGGCTGCTGCGGCGCCGCTACGAGGAGGGCGACGGGCACCGCCAGAGCCGCACACGCGACGCCTGCACGGCCGCGCACGCTGCGCCGTGGAGGGCCGAAGCGGCTGCTCGCGCGCGAGGCACCCGACCGCACGCGGCTACCGGCGTGGCTCTCCCAGAGCGCGCGCTCGATCGGCATGAGCGCGTGGACGAGCAGTTCGAAGCTGAGCGTCCAGACGACGCCGCGGACGAGCCAGGTGGTGGCGTTGTCGGTCGGGAAGAACTGCGGCCACCAGAGGAGGATGACCGCGGCCGAGAGGCCGCCCGCGACAAGCTTTGAGATCAGTTCCCGCACAAAGTTGGTCTCGGCATTCGCGCCCGCTCCTTTAGCGGTCCCCGCAGGACTTACCGTTCTCTTTCCTGACGGGCCGAAATCGCAGCGATCCATCCGACCCGCACGCAAGACTCAGACTGCATGCGCGACGGTTTGCGGCGCCGCCCTCCCGGCAAGCAATCGCCTCCCCGTCGGCCGTCCTCGGCGGCCGTGCTCCGGGTCGTGGCGGTTGCCGCGGCCGTCGCGCTCATCTCCGCCGCCGGCGGCTTCTGGGTCTGCGTGCCCGGAGCGCTGCTGCTCGCCGCCTCGGCGCGCTCGATCGCCGGCACCGCCGCTGCCGTGGCGGTCGCGGTCGCTGCCGCCGCCGCGCTCGCGGCGCCTGGCGCGCCCTCCCCGCTCCTCGGTCTCGCCGTGGCGGGCTCCAGCGCCCTGGTGCTCCACTCGCTGCGCGTCCGGCTCGAGCTCGAGCGCGATTCGCTGCGCCGCTCCGCGCTGCGCGATCCGCTAACCGGGCTCTGCAACCGCCGCGGCCTCGACGAGCGGATGGGCTACGAGGTCGCCCGCCATTCGCGCGAGCGGCGCCGCTTCAGCGTCGTGGCAATCGACCTCGACGGGTTCAAGCAGGTCAACGACCGCTTCGGTCACGCCGCAGGCGACGACCTGCTGCGCGACGTGGCGGACGCGCTCGCGCGCGCGGTGCGCGAGCAGGACACCGTGGCACGGCTCGGCGGTGACGAGTTCTGCGTGCTGGCGCCTGAGACCGGCCGCGGCGGCGGCCAGCAGCTGGCGCGGAAGATCCAGGCCGCCATCGCCCGCTCGGCATCGGGGCTCGAGTCGGTCAGCGGGAGCGTGGGCGTGGCCGTCTTCCCCGACGACGGCCGCGAAGCGCTGAGCGTGCTCGAGGCCGCCGACGACGCCCAGGTGGCCGCCAAGCGCCGCATGCGCGCGAAGGCCGCGTAGATCGCAAGAAGCGACCCAGCCACTGTGGAGTTCCGGATCGCGGCCGATCACTTCGGAGGATGGGCCGCCGCCACCTCCTACTCATCGCATTGCTCGCGGTCGCGCTGCTTGCGCCGGCCGCCGCCTCCGCTCGCTCCACGCTGAGCGGCGGCGTCCGCGTCCCGCCCGGCTTCGGTGTGACCGGCGGCGTGGCTGTGACCACCGCCCCGTCGCCCGGCCGCACGCCCACGATCGCCCCCGGCATCGGCGCGCGCGACGTCCCGCCTGCCTACCTACGTCTCTATCGCCGCGCCGCGAAGCTCTACGGGGTCGACTGGCGGGTGCTGGCGGCGATCGGGAAGATCGAGTCCGACCACGGCCGCTCGTACGCGGCGGGCGTACACTCGGGCCGCAACTTCGCCGACTGCTGCTCCGGGCCGATGCAGATCTGCACGGTGGGCTCGTGCGGGAACGTCTGGCGCGTGTACCGCGTCGACGCCGACGGCGACGGCAGGCGCTCGGTGTACGACCCGCCTGACGCCATCTACGCCGCGGGCGCGATCGTGCGCGACATCCAGTCGCTGTTCGGCCGCAACCACCCCGGCCTGATCCTCGCCTCCTACAACGCGGGAGCCGGAGCCGTGCAGAAACACCGCGGCGTCCCCAACTACCCCGAGACGAAGGCCTACGTGGCGCAGGGCCTGCGCTACATGAAGCTGCTGCGCCACTAGCCCCTACGCTGGCCCTGTGCGGGCCGGCGAGGCACACGAGGACCTGGTCGACGAAATGGTGCCGCTCGCGCGCGGCGAGCTGCGGATCCTCCGGCCGCGCGACAGCGAGGCGCTGCTCGACGAGGACGCGTTCGAGCACGAGGAGTTTCTTCCCTACTGGGCCGAGCTGTGGCCGAGCGGCGTGGCGCTGGCGCGCGACATCTCGAACCGGTCGCTGCGCGCCGCGCGCACGGTGGAGCTCGGCTGCGGCCTGGGCCTGCCGAGCCTCGCCGCCGCGCTTGCGGGTGGGCGCGTGCTGGCCACCGACTGGTCGCCGGACGCAATTGAGATGACACAGCGCAACGCGACCCGCAGCGGCGCGACGGTCGACACGCTGGTCTGCGACTGGGCCCGGCCCGACGCGCTGCTCGCCCGCGCTCCATGGGATCTCGTGCTGGGCGCGGACCTGCTCTATGAGCACCGCAACGTCGACCAGCTCACGGACCTTCTCCCGCGGCTCGTCGACGGCAGCGGCGAGATCCTCCTGGCCGACCCGGGGCGCGTGCTCGCCGAGGAGTTCCTCGAGCGCGCCGCCGGCCGCTTCTCGATTCGCACCACGGGTCACGGCCAGGTGATGATCCACCGGCTGCTGCTGCTCCGGGAAGGGTGATGTAATGAGGTTCTTCGTCGAGCCGAGTCCGCGTGGTGGCTACCACGTGCGGGCTGAGGGGACGGATCGGCCGATCTCGCATCACGACACCGAGGAGGAGGCCGAACACCGTGCCAACGCGTACGCACGCGGTGTCTCCGCAGAGCGCCGGGCGGCTGCGACCGTGACGGCCTCCCCACTCTCGCTCGGCGACCTGGTGGAGCGCGGCGCGGGGGATCTGGCGCACTACCTCGATCGCGAACACGTTCCCGCGAGCCCGCTGGAGTGGCTCGGGATAGCAGTGGCGCGACTGCCGGAGCTGGCCGGGAGCGCGCGGACCGCGGATGACATCGGGGGCCGCGCACGCCCTGGCCCCGGGACCGCCCGGACGCGGCTCTTCGACGCGCTCACGCGCGAGCTCGGTGCCGCAGCCGGGGTCGTGGACCAGGCGCGCCTGCGACTGCTGGAACGCCACCCCGACTGCGCGACCGGCGACAGCGGCCCTGAGATCTACGCCGAGCTGCTCGAGGCGGCGCACCGCGATGCGATTCGCCTGTCCGAGACCATGGTGGCGGCGTACGCCTCCTTCCTCGGAGGCGCCGTCGAGATCGCGGGCAGCCTGGCCGACACCGGCGACGAGCAACTCGCACGGGTTCGCGCCGCTCAGCTCCACGCAGCGCTCGACAACGCGCTAGGCGGCCTCCTCGCCTACGCGCGACTGATCAACCGCGGCTGAATTGCGCGCATAATGCAGGGCGCCGTACCACTGGGAGGTCCATCGCCGGAGGGGTGAAATGAGGCGCCTGAGTCTGGTCCTGTCGGTCGCGGTGCTCGCCGCGATACCTGCGAGCGCGCAGGCGGTGCAGTTCTCGCACCCGATCTTCGTCGACAAGGAGCTGGCGGGCGGCGAGCCGCTGGTGGCCACCGACAGCCACCACAAGACGCTCGTCTACACGAGCCACGAGGGCACGACGCACCTGTACCAGCCCGGCTTCTTCTCGCCACTGCCGTTCGGCGTGAACTACCGCAACCAGGTGAACATCTGGACCTCGGAGAACGACGGCGCGAGCTGGCAGCGCACCGGCGTCGCCGGCTTCAGCGCCGACCCGACCAAGTCCGCCGGGTTCAGCGACCCGGACCTGACCGTGGACGAGAGCGGGCGCATCTACAACACCGGCATCGACCTGGTGAACGACTCGCTGTTCTCTTCGCAGGACGGCGGCAAGACGTGGGATCGGGGCAACCCGAACTGCCACGACGGCGACCGGCCGTGGCTGGCGGGAGGCAGGGCGAACGAGGTGTTCCTCGCCACGAACACGACCGAGAACGCGCTCAGCCACGAGATCTTCCAGTCCACCGACGGCGGCAACACCTGCAGCTCGACCGGCATCCCCGATCAGGGAACGACGAGCGACGGCAAGCTCGACTACGCGGGCAACGGCAAGATCTACTACAGCCGCCGCTCGGATCGGCTGATCGAGCCCGTGACGTACGTCGATCACGCGAACCCCGGCGCATTCGTGGCGCTGGGTGTGGGCACCTGGACGCGCGGCGCGGCGCAGTTCACAGCGCACAAGGCGGTCGACACGACGATGTACGCGCACTGGCCGGCCATCGCGCTCGACTCCGCCGACAACGTCTACATGGTCTACGACGACAACCCCACCGTGGGCGGCACGACCGGCGGCTGCGGTGGCGGCCCCACCCCCGCTCCCAACTCGATCAAGATGGTGGTGTCGCGCGACTTCGGCCAGACGTGGAGCGCGCCGATCACGATCGCGCACCCTGCGAATGCGCGCGTGTTCTGGCCGTGGATCGCCGCCGGCGACCCGGGCAGGGTGTCGGTCGTCTGGTACCAGAGCGACCGCATCGCGGACCTCGACTGCCAGGACGCGGACGTGTCGATCTACGAGTCGCACATCATGGGTGCGCTCGATCCCCAGCCGGCGCTCGACACGGTCAACGCCGCCGGGCGGCCGATCCACGTGAACGGCTCGGTGTGCCAGGGCGGCACGACGTGTGTGGCCGAGATGAAGGACCGCCGGCTCGGCGACTTCTTCACGAACGGCGTGGACAACCGCGGCTGCGTGCTCATCGCGAGCGGTGACACCACGCAGTCCGATCCGACGACGGGGCAGCCGCTGGCCATCAGCCTGCCGATCTTCCTGCGCCAGACCTCAGGGCCGCCGCTCACCGGCAACGGCTCGTGCGACGCCTCGCGCATCCCGCCGACGGCCGCCGCACGCGGGCAGTGCCGCGACCGGATAGCGCCGGTGTCGAAGCTGCGGCGGCGCAACGTGCGCGGCAGCCGCAGGGTGGTGCGCCTGCGCGGCACGTCGCGCGATCGCGGCTGCGCCGGGAGCGCGACGCTGAACGCGCGCAAGGGCCACGTGCAGAATGTGTACGTCTCGATCGCGAAGGTGAAGGGCCGCCACGGCTGCCGTTTCCTCAACAGGAAGAAGCGGCTCCAGAAGGTGCGCAACTGCCGTCGCCCGACACTCTTCCGGGCACACGGGACGACCAGGTGGCGCTTCGCGATCCGCGCGCACCTGCCGCGCGGCCATTACCGCGTCGTGGCGCGCGGCCTCGACGCCAGCGGCAACAAGGAGCGGCCGCACAAGCGGCGCAACGAGTCGGGCTTCACCGTCCGCTGACGGCGGCGCGATACCAGTCGAGGATCCGGCGGGCCGTCTCCAGCGGCGGCCCGCCGGGATCCAGGCCCATCTCGAGCCGGAAGCTCTGCAGCAGCGTGGCCACGTCGTGCTCGCTGGCGCCGGCGCGCAGACGGCGGCCGAGCTGCCCCACGTAGGCGTCGTACTCGTCGTTCGAGCCCTCGGCGATCTCCTTCAGCCCGATCGGGTCCCAGTCGCGGTAGAGCAGGTCGCGCAGCTCCGCCGAGCCGCGCTCCCGCCACCAGCGCTCGTATTCGGACTGGTCCATGCGTGGATTGTGTTCTGTGGGCGGCGCCCGAGTCCTCGCGCCGCTCGATACGGCAGGCTTCCCGCCCGTGCGTCGCGAACTCGCTCTGGCCGCCGCTCTCCTCGTCCTACTAGGCGCCGTGGTCTACGGGCCGCAGGTGGTGCACGGCGGCTTCTACTGGGATGACTGGCAGAACGCCGCGAACGTCCACTTCACGCAGCACCCGGGGCTGATCGGGGCTTTCGACCAGGCCACCGAGCGGCCGGTGTTCGGCTATCGGCCCGTCCTGACCGGGCTGCTGGTGCTCGAGTACGAGGCGCTCGGGCTGCACAAGCACCTGTTCCTGGCCGTCGCGGCACTGTTCGGGGTGCTGTGCGCCTGGGCGCTGTATCTCGTTCTGCGGATGCTCGGGCTGCGGCGCGCCGAGGCGGCACTCCCGGCGGCTCTCCTGCTCGTGTTCCCGTGGTGCGACTCCACGCGGATGTGGAACACCGCGAGCTTCGACGCGCTGGCGGTCACCTTCTACCTGCTCGGGCTCGCGGTGGCGATCCTCGCGCTGCGCGCGCCGCCCGGGCGCCGCCGCATCCTGCTGACGGCCGGATCGCTCGTCCTCTATCTGCTTGCCGCGTGGACGTACGAGATCGTGACCTTCGCCATCCTCGCGAGCGGCGCGGTGTATCTGCTCGTCGCACCCGCCCGGGCGGCGTTGCGGCGGCTCGGGCTGGACGTGGTGGTGGTCGGGATCGCGCTGGTGGTGGTCGCGGCCGGCACCACGCGCACGCCACTCGGCCTCGGCGACCAGGTGGGGCACGCGGTGACCATCGCGGGGCAGTCGTTCTCGGTGCTCACGCGCGCGCTGATCCCGGTGGGATCGCCGCCCGGAATCGTGGGGGCCTTGCTGCTGGTGGCGCTCGTGGCGCTCGCCCACCGGCGTCCGGAGTTGCGGCGCTGGGTGTGGGTCGCGGGGTTCGGCGCGCTTTTCACCGTCGCCGGCTACGTGCTGTTCGTTCCGGCCGCGCGCTACTACGAGCCGCTCGCACCCGGCACGACCAACCGGATGAACGTCCTGGCGGCGGTGGGCTTCGTGCTGCTTGTCTGCGCGCTCGTCCGGCTGGCGGCCGGGTTGCTCGGCGGCTCGCGGGCGCCGCTCGTCGCCGCTGTCCTGCTCGTGCTGATCGGGATCGGCTACGTGGTGAAGATCTACGGTGACCAGGAGGGCTGGCACCGCTCGGCTGAGGTGCAGGAGCAGGTGCTGGACGCCGTGGCCGCCACGCTGCCGTCGCCGCCGCAGCGGACCACCGTCTACACCTTCAACGCGCCGAGCTTCGTCGCGCCGGGAATCCCGTCGTTCTCGCTGGCGTTCGACCTGCGCTCGGCGGTCCGGCTGCAGTACGACGACAGCTCCCTCGCCGCCTATCCGATCCGCGGCTTCGACGTGATCCGCTGCCAGGCGAACCGCCTGTATCCGGTGGGGGGAACCTACGGCCCGGTGCACGGTGCGAGCTACGGCCAGGCGTACTTCGTGTCGGTGCCGCGCAGGCGCGCATTCCGCGTGGACTCGCGCGCGCAGTGCGAGGCGCTACGGGCTCGCCTGGGCGCCTGAGCTCAGAGCGGCAGCTTTGCGCGCCCGCGGCGGCCGGCGCTTCCGCTCTTGTTCACCGCGCGGCGACTGGTGCCGAACGGCTTCGAGAAGAGGCGCCCGAGAAACCCCGGAGCCTTCGACGCGCCCCGCTGGCCGACGCCCAGCGTCCGGTCGCCGGCGCCCTGCACCGGGCGCGACAACCGCGGCGCGATGAACCCCAGAACCAGCACGAGGATGCAGAACGCGATGACCATGCCTACAACCATGTTGCCCTGGAGGTTCCCTCACGGCAGTTCGCGCAAACGGGCCTCCGCGCCGGTGGCGATCTGCTCGACGATCTCGCCCGCGGGCGGGATGTCGGTTATCGCGCCCACGGCACCACCTGCATACACGTGCCCGCCCTCGTAGCCCTCGAGCGGCACCTCGTCCTCGTGGCCGTGCCAGCGGGCGGTGAAGTCGTCCCACAGCGCCCGGCCCGGATACTCCGCCGGCCACCCGACGCGCTGGGCGATGTCGAAGACGCGCGTGTGCACGGTGTCGGTCTCGCGCGCCGTCACGAGCCGCTGCTTGCGCTCGTCGCTCCCGATCGCCTCACGCGTTGCGAAGAAACGGGTTCCGATCCAGGCGCCCGCACAGCCCATCGCCAGCACGCCGGCCAGGCCGCGGCCGCTCGCGATGCCACCCGCCGCGAGCACGGGTGTGTCCTCGGCAACCGGCAGCACCGCCTCGAGCAGCGGCATGGTGCCGACCCAGCCCGTGTGGCCGCCGGCGTCCGTCCCCTGCGCCACCACGAAGTCGGCGCCGGCATCGATGGCCGCCCGGGCTCCAACAGCACTCGAGACCTGCACGAGCAGCGGGATGCCCGCCTCGTTCACGCGCGCAGCATGCGGCACGACCTCGCCGCCGGAGATCGAGATGGCCGCGGGTCGCGCGGCGATCGCGGCATCGAGGATCTCCGGGTCCTCGTCGAGCCGCCACGCCAGCGTGCCGACCCCGAAGCGCTCGGTCATCTCAGCCGCGTCGCGCTCGATCTTCCCGGGGCCGTCCGGTGGGCCGGCGGTGATCATGCCGAGCGCGCCTGCCGCGGAGACCGCGTTCGCGAGCGCGGGGCCGGCGACGCCGCCCATCGGGGCCTGCACGATCGGGTGCTTCAGGCCGAGGCGCTCTGTGAGGGCGGTCGTGAGCAAGGTCTCACCCCTGGATACGCGCGGGCGATCAGGATTGTTTGCGGCCGCCTGGAATGCGGTCCGCCACGCGCCCGAGCGGTTCGATCGAGGCCTGCAGCGATTCCACGTCGCCGTCGAGGCGCTGGAGCGAGCCCATCAGCCCCTCGAGGAGCTCGGTCATCCGGTCTATCCCTGACTGGAGGCCCTCGATGATCTCCGGCAGGTTCGCGAGGTGCTTCTGCACCTCCACGAGCGTCGGCATCGCATCCTCGATGGTGGCCATGCGACGGTCCATCACCCGCAGGCAGTCGGTGTCCGCCGACACCGACTGGATGGCGTCGTTGATGCCCGGCAGGCAGCGGGTGTCGCTGGACATGCTGCCCGTGGACTCCTGGATCTCCTCGAGCCGCTCGAGGATCACGGGCAGGACGCGGAGCCCATTGATCACGTCCCCAGGAATGGCGAACGGATTCACGGCCCGGCACCATAAAAGAAGAGAGGGCGCCGGAGCGCCCCCTCCGCTTTCCAATTTCCGCTTTCCGCTTTCCCTAGGCGGCTTCGTGCAGCGCCGCAAGCTCACCAGACTCGGCAAGGCGCCCGAGGGCGTCCTCCTCGATCTGGCGGACGCGCTCCGCGCTGATGCCCAGACGGCGGCCGGTCTCGCGGAGAGGAGTGGGCTCCTCGCCTCCGAGGCCGAAGCGCAGCCGGACGACGTCACGCTCGCGCTCCGGCAGGCTCATCACGGCCTGCTGGATGGCGGTGGTGCCGGCGTCCTGGACAACCTCGTCCTCGACCAGCGGCTGCTCGGCCGTGATCAGCTCGCCGAAGGACGTCTCGCCGTCCTCGCCGATCGGCTGATCGAGGCTCGTGAGCGGCCGCGCGGCCTTGCGGATCTCGATGACCTGGTCGACCGGGAGCTCGACCGCCTCGGCGATCTCCTCCTCGGTCGGCTCGCGACCGAGCCGCGTGGCAAGCTCGCGCTCCGTGCGGTTGATCTTGCGCTCGCGCTGCGCGATATGGACGGGCAGGCGGATCGTGCGTGAGCTGTTCTCCAGCCCGCGCTGGATCGACTGCCGGATCCAGAGCGTCGCGTACGTCGAGAACTTGAACCCCTTGCGCCAGTCGAACTTCTCGGCAGCGCGAATCAGGCCCAGCATGCCCTCCTGGACGAGGTCGCCCAGCGAGAGGCCGTGGCCCTGGTACTTGCGCGCGACCGACACGACCAGACGCAGGTTCGAGTTGATCATGCGGTCCTTGGCCGCCATGTCGCCCTTCTCGATGCGCTTGGCGAGCTCGATCTCCTCGACCGCGGTCAGCAGCGGGTACTTGCGCGCGGCGTTGAAGAAGAGCTGCAGCGAATCGGTGGTGACGTCCTCGGCCTGGGCATGGGCCGCCATCGCCGCCTCGTGCTCGGCGAGCTCCGGCCGCGGCTCGGCCTTCTTGGTGACGCGCTTCTTGGCAGTGGTCGCCGGCGCCTTGGGCGCACGCTTCTTGGGCGCGGCCTCAGTCTGCTCGGCGCCACGCTTGCGGCGCGACGACGCCGCCACGGACGGGCGACGCTCGGTCTTCTTGGTGTGCGCGGCTCGGGTAGCCGCGCCGGATGACTTCTTCCGGTCCGTTTCTAGCTCACTCCTCGCGGGGTTGGAAATTCGAACGTTCGATTCCTGTAGAAGTTTAGCAAAGATACCCGACTATTGTTGCTCACCGGGTAGCAAGGCCCTTAAACGCGGGTCGGCCCGACCAGTTGCGCCTTTGCGCAACTTTTAGACGACTAAGCGGCTGCAGCGCGCCGCGACTCTGCTCGGGAAGCCTCCAAAACGGGTTCCAGCAGACCGGGGAAGCGCTCCTCGAGCTCGTCCAGGCGAAGCGAGACGAGCCGGTGGGTGCCATTGACCCGCGTATGGGTGACACCCGCCTCGCGCAGCACCTTGAAGTGGTGCGAGAGCGTGGACTTCGATACCGATGCCTCGACCGAGCTGCACGACATCTCCTCGCGTTCGGCGAGGGTGCGGACGATCTGGAGTCGTACCGGATCGCTCAGCGCGTGCAGAACGTCCGGAAGCGTCAGCTCATCTACGCGCGGATGATGAAGGTTGCGCATTCGATTCGTGAGAGGTTCGACGGATGCCGAAGCTTCGAAGTCCAAGGATAGCGGCCCCTGGCGTGCTGTCCACACGCCTCAGTGACTGTGAGGCGCCGGCGTTCCCGCCGACGTAGTTCGACGGTAGTCGGATCTTCTCCTCCAGCCAACCCTCCTGTGACGCAGCGCACACGACTGAGTCATATGTTCCGCACATAGCGGGAAATGCGACGGTCCTGCGCGTACCCCGTGGCCTCCCAGAAAGCCCTCGCCTCCCCCTCCTCGACCCCCACGAGCGCTGTGATTCGCGGCGCGCCGAGTGCCTTCAGGCGTTCCTCGCCGTGGCGGACCAGCGCGCGCCCGATGCCGCGGCGGCGGTGACCCGGCTCCACGACCAGCCGGTAGAGGTTGCCGCGCCAGCCGTCGAAGCCGGCGACGAGGGTGCCCGAGAGCGAGCCGTCCACCTCGGCGACGAGAAGGGCTCCGGTCTCGATGGCTCGGCCGAGCGCATCCTCCGTGTCGGGCAGCAACGCGGCGGCGCTGCGCTCCCGCTGCCAGAGCGCGAGGACGGCCGGCACGTCCGCGGCAGTGGCGGGGCGGATCGTCATCGCCGGGACGCTACACACGCCCTAGACTCCTCCGCCGTGGCCAAGCAGCGGCAGCAGAAGATGCAGTACCAGGTCGGGTCGCTCGGGGCGATCCAGCAGCTCGAGGACCGCACCGAGGAGCAGCTCCTGAGCGAGTCGAAGCACCGCGCCGCCGCACGAGCCATCCTCGGCGCCCGCGCCGCCGAGCGCTACGACGTGAAGCAGGCGCGCACCTACTTCAACGAGGCGCTCGCCGCCTGCAACCCGCGCGAGCGGCCCGCCCTGCGTCAGCTGATGAAGGCCTCGCTCGCGCAGGCCGAGCGCAAGCCCGACGAGCTCAAAGAGGCGATGGAGAAGCTGGGCCAGACGCCGCCGTCGAGCCGCCAGTTGTTCGTCCTGCGCCTGATGGGGCTGATCGCGCCGCCGGAGAGCGCCTCGCTCCTCATCCGCGCGCGCGGCTTCGCGCTGCTGCTCCTGATCGTCTTCGTGCTGCTGGCGCTCGGCTTCGGCATCGCCAAGCTCGTGGCGCTGCCGTTCGGCGGCGTCAGCTTCCTCGGCGCGCTGCTGATCGGCGTCGTGATCATCGTGGTCGCCCTCGGCGCGCTCACCTTGTTCGGGCGCCGGAGGCAGGCACGCGCGAAAGCGAACGCGCGCGAACAGGCGCGACTACCCCGGCGGTAGCGCGTGCGACGGCTCATCTACTCGATGAGCATGTCGCTCGACGGCTACATCAAGGGACGCGACGGGTCCTTCGACTGGTCGGAGCCGGACGATGAGCTGCACCAGTTCCACAACGACCGGGTGCGCGAGCTCGGCTGCCACCTGCTCGGGCGGCGGCTGTACGAGACGATGCTCTACTGGGAGCCCGGCGGCCAGGACACGTCGTTCGGGCCGGTCGAGCGCGAGTTCGCCGAGATCTGGCGGGCGCTGCCCAGGGTGGTCTTCTCATCCACGCTGTCGGGCGTCGAGGGCAACGCGCGGCTGGTCACGGATGACGTGGTGTCGGAGGTGCGGCGCCTGAAGGAGGAGCCGGGCGCCGATCTCGCCGTGGGTGGCGCGACGCTCGCGGGCGCCTGCGTGCGCGCGGGGCTGGTGGACGAGTTCCAGCTGTTCGTGCACCCCGTGGTGACCGGCGGCGGAACGCCGTTTTTCCCGGAGCTGGACGAGCCGCAGGCGCTGGAGCTGCTCGAGACCCGGGAGTTCGGCTCGCGCGTGGTGTATCTGCGGTACGGCCGCGCCCTTGCGTAGGTAGCGCCCCGTTGTCGGTGGCGCACCACTGTCCTGCCCTGTACCCCTATACGGGGGTCTATCCAGGACAGTGTCCTGCTTAGGGTCCCCAATAGGCACCCAATCCAGGACAGTGACGCCCGGACTCGAGCGGAGCGCGCCTAGTACAGCGCCGACGACAGCCGCCGCCGGTGCTCGCGCGCCAGCGGGTGCTCGGCGCCCAGCTCCGTGAAGATCGCCACCATCACCTGCCGGATCGAGTCGCGCTCGTCGGGATCGTTCGCCGCGGCGAACGCGTCCTGCAGCAGCTCCAGAGCCTGGGCGTGATCGCCCTCGTCCCACGCGTCGAAAGCGGGTGCCAGATCCGGGCCGAGGTGGGCGCGGGCGCGCAGACCCTGCGCGGCGAAGTCGTTCGGCGGCAGCGGCTCGAGCACCGCCAGCGCGTCGTCGGTGTCCCCGCGCTCGATCAGCAGCCGCGCCAAGGCAGTGGCGGCGCCGCTGTGCCGCGGGTTCGCGGCCAGAGCCGAACGGAGCGCGTCCTCGTCGCCGGATGCCACGGCGGCCTCCGCCGCCAGCTCCGCCTCGGACGGCACGATGCCGTCGAAGAACTCCTCCACCTGCGCGGGCGGGATCGCGCCGGTGAACTCAGCCGTCACGCGGCGGTCCTTGAATGCCTTCACCGCAGGGATGCCGCGGATTCCGAACGCCTGCGCGAGCCCCTGGTTGGCGTCGGTGTCGACCTTCGCGAGCTCGACGCGGCCGTCGCGCGCAGCCGCCGCCTTCTCGAGCGCCGGCGTGAGCGCGCGGCACGGCCCGCACCACTCCGCCCAGAAGTCCACGACCACCGGCACCGCGGCCGAGCGCTCGATCACGCGCTGTTCGAAGTCCTGCTCGGTTACGTCGTAGACGGCCACGGGATCCAGGCTAGCTACTGCGTCGAAACGTCGACCCCGCGGATCACGACGACCTCCGTGGGCTGCTCGTTCTGGTCCCCGAGCCGGCCGATCTTGTCGACCACGTCCAGGCCCTTCGTCACCTTCCCGAGGACCGCGTAGTCCGGCGGCAGCCCCGCGTCCGGGCCGGTGACGACGAAGAACTGGCTGCCGGCCGCCCCCGCGGGCTCTGCCCCCGTCTTGGCCATCGCCACGACCCCGTGTGTGTAGCGCGCGCCGGACGGCGGCTTGTCGATCGTCGTGTAGCCGGGGCCGCCCTGGCCGCTCGCCGTCGGGTCGCCGCCCTGGATCACGAAGCCGGGCACGATCCGGTGGAAGACCGTGTTGTCGAAGTAGCCCGCGCGCGCGAGCGCGACCATCGAGGCCGACGCATGCGGCGCGGTCTTCTGGTTGAGCTGCACCGTGAAGTCGCCGCAGTTGGTGTGGAAGGTGAGCGACCACTGCTTCGACGCGTCGAGCGTCGCCTTCGGTTTCTCCTGCTTGCCGGGGTTGCGCGGCTGCGGCTGCTGCACCTGCTGACAGCCACCGGGGGTCGAAGCATTCTGCGTCTGCGTCGTGCTGGCGGAATCGCTCCCACAGCCGGCGAGAAGCACGAGGACGAGAGCGGGGATCACGAGGCGCGACAAGGCGCCGATCATACGATTCCGTCTCGCGATGCCGATCAGCTCCGCAGTCCAGCGCTACGACCAGCTGATCCTCGACCTCGACGGATGTGTCTGGGTCGGGGATGAGCCACTGCCCGGCGCGGTGGACGCGATCGAGGCGCTGCGCGACGCCGGGAGGGGCGTGGCATTCGCCACCAACGACTCGCGCCACGCCGTCGAGGACCACGTGCGCAAGCTCTGGAGCATCGGCCTTCAGGCGTCGATCGCCGACGTGGTGACCGCCGGCGCGGCAATGCAGCACCTGCTGGCCGAGACTCGCCCCGGACGCACCGTCTTCGTGATCGGGGGCGACTCGCTCCACCGCCACGTGGCCGATGCCGGCTGCCGGGTCTTGAACGGAACCGATCTGGCCTCGCGCGCGGAGGTGGTGGTGACCGGCCACAGCGAGCGACTTACGTATGACGATCTGCGCAACGCGTCGCTGGCGGCCCGCCGCGGCGCCGACATCCTGGCCACGAGCCGCGACGCGACGCTGCCGATGCCGGACGGCCTGTGGCCCGGGACGGGCGCGATACTCGCCGCCGTCGAGGTCGGGTCCGAGCGCGAGGGACAGATCGTCGGCAAACCCGAGCCGCAGCTCTTCTACACGGCGCTCGACCGGCTCGGCGAGGGCCGTACGCTGGTTGTGGGCGACCGCCTCGACTCCGACGTCGCCGCCGCGGCGAAGGCGGGCCTCGACTCGGCGCTCGTGCTCACGGGGGGCACGAACCGGGAACAGGCAGAGGCAGCAAAGGACCCGCGGCCCACGATGATCGCCGCGAGCCTCGCCGAGCTCGTCCTCGGCAATGGCTAAGAAGACCCACCACAAGCACTCCTCCACCAAGGGCTACCGCCGGCTGCTGGATTCCCTCGCCGAGCTCGACGGTGTTCACCGCGTGGCCACCGGGAAGGTGAAGCCGCGCATGGGCTCGGGCCGCCCCGTCGCGCCGATCTCGAAGGTCCGGAAGGTCGACTCCGGGCTATCGATAACGATCAACACCGACGGAGCCATCATCGACGCCTACGTGATCACCGACCGCCCGGATGACGTCGCGGCCGCCATGGCGGCGCGCGGCTGGACGAGCTCGTAGGCCTCGGGCGTCACGACCAGGCCGGCCTCCTCCGCGCGCCTGAGCGCCTCGGCCGGATCGTCCCCGCGGGTCTCCGCCAGGTAGGCGGCGCACACCGCCGCGGGGAGATCGGTGTGCCGATTCGCGTGCACGGCCACTGCGCCGCGCCTGCGCAGGTCGCGGCGCAGCAGCTGCGTGAGGTCGTCGAGCGCCTCGGCGGCCGCCTCCCACGACGCGACCGGCACGTGCCGGAACTCGAGGCCCGCCTCCTCGTAATGGCCGAGGTTGTGCTTCGTCGTCATCAGCGACAGCACGAGCCAGACCCCGTTCTCGCTCAGGTACTCGATGTCGGAGCTGCGGCGGTCGGGACGGTGGCTGCGGCCGCCGCCCCCCGGCCGCTCGAGCGCGCAGAGTTTGCCCGTGCGCGCCCACCAGATTCGCTTGGGTGCGTTCATGCCCACCTAAGGGCGGAACCGGTTAGATTCCTCCCCCATGTGCCGTGTGCTCGGGTGTGTGTCGGCTGAGCCGGTTTCGCTCCGGCACGAACTGCTGGAGGCGCCCAACCCGATCGTCCGCCAGTCCGAGGTGCACGACTCGGGCTGGGGCATGTCCGTCTACCGCCGGGGCGAGGGCGAGGAGCCGCGCTGCATCCGCTTCGCCGAGGCGGCCTTCAGCGGCGAGGAGCTGAGGACGGCGTCCGAGGAGCGTGGCCGGATCTTCAACGTGCACGTCCGGCGCGCGACGATCGGCGGCCTGAGCCTCGAGAACACGCACCCGTTCTGCATGGGCAGCTACTCGTTCAGCCACAACGGCACGCTGATCCAGTTCAAGAGGCTGTTCGGGCCGGCGGTCACGCAGCCGAAGGGGACGACCGACTCCGAGTACTTCTTCAACCACCTGGTCTGCCAGTTCGACCCGGAGGACGCGATCCCGTCGCTGCGCCGAGCGGTGACGGCGGTGATCGATCGGTCTCCGTTCTCGGGCATCAACTTCCTGTTCAGCGACGGCTGGCGCCTGTACGCGTATCGCCTCGGCGTCTTCGAGCTGCACTGGAGCGCGCGGCCCGGGCAGTTGCTCGTGGCGTCGGAGCAGACGAGCGACGACGAGCGCTGGCACTCCGTCCAGCAGGACGTGCTGCTCGTGTGCGACCCGGACGATCCGGACGAGCCACATGCCGAGCGGCTCGTGGGAGACGCGATCATGGCCCGCGCGCACATCGACCCGTTCGACGAGGGCAGCGAGCTGACCGGCCGCGAGCGCGGCGAGTTCGCCGCTCAGCGCGCTGCGCGGCTGGCCGGCACCACCGGCGCGTGAGCCGCCGGCTCGCGCTGCTCGTGAACCCGGCCGCCGCCGGGGGCAAGGCCGTCGGCGTGCTGCCGACGATCGAGGAGGAGCTGCGACGGCTGGGCGTGGAGTATCGCGTCGTGCATCCCGACAGCGGCGACCACGCGAAGCAGCTCGCGCGCGCGATGGCCGAGACGGACGAGGTGGCGGTGGCCGTGGGCGGCGACGGCCTTGTGGGAACACTCGCCGACGCGCTCGGCGAGCGCCGCGGCGCGCTCGCGATCATCCCCGGCGGCCGCGGCACCGACTTCGCGCGCGTGCTCGGGATCCCGAACGACCCGGCCGAGGCGGCGCGCGTCGCTGCGACCGGCGAGGAGCGGCTCCTCGATGTGGGCCGCGTCGACGGCAAGGCCTTCGTCGGGATCGCCAGCTACGGGTTCGACTCGGATGCGAACCGCATCGCCAACGAGACCAAGATCGTGCGCGGCAACCTCGTGTATCTCTATGCGGCCTTGAAGGCGCTCGTGCAGTGGAAGCCCGCGACCTTCACCGTGGTGGTGGACGGCGAGCGGCACGAGTTCCTCGGCCACGCTGTCGCGGTCGCCAACTCGAAGGCGTACGGCGGCGGGATGTACCTCGTCCCCCACGCCGAGCTCGACGACGGCAGGCTCGACGTGATGCTCATGGCCCACCAGCCGAAGCTCCACATCCTGCGCAGCTTCCCGAAGGTGTTCAAGGGCACGCACGTCGACGACCCGGCCATCACGTTCCTGAAGGGCGAATCCGTGGAGATCGACGCCGACCGCCCGTTCGCGGTGTATGCCGACGGCGATCCGCTCGCGGAGCTTCCGGCCACCGTCACCGTGGAACACCAGACGCTGCGCGTAATAGTTCCCTAGATGTTCGACGCGAAGCTGGCCCTCGCCCGCGCCGTCCGGGCCGCTTCACGGCGCACCGGCCGCGGCGGAACGACCGCCCCCGGCCGCCTCTTGCTGCGCGTCCAGCCGGACGCGATCGAGCGCCTCGGGCGCCGGCTCGACGACGGCGCCGTCTGCCTGTCGGCCACCAACGGCAAGACCACGACCGCGTCGATGCTCGCCGCGATCCTCGAGCGCGCCGGTGAGACGGTCGTGCACAACCGCGCCGGGTCGAACATGCACTGGGGCATCGCCACCGCTCTGCTCGACGCGGGCCGCGAGCGCGGCGAGCTCGGGCTGTTCGAGGTCGACGAGGCGTGGCTGCCGCAGGTCGCGCGCCAGCTCGACCCGCGCGCGCTCGTGCTGTGCAACCTGTTCCGCGACCAGCTCGACCGCTACGGCGAGCTGGAGGCGATCGCCGACCGCTGGGCGGAGCTTGTCGCGGAGCGCGACGGGCGCTCGCAGTTCGTGCTGAACGCCGATGACCCGCTCGTCGCGGACCTCGGCCGCGAGCGTTCAGGCGTGACCTACTTCGGCGTCGAGGACGACTCGCTCGCGCTGCCCGAGCTCCAGCACGCCGCCGACTCGAAGCACTGTCGCAACTGCGGCCATGCCTACGAGTACGAGGCCGTCTATCTCGGCCACATCGGCCGCTACCTCTGCCCCAACTGCGGTCGCCGCCGCCCCGACGCGCACCTCGCCGCCGAGCACGTGCGCCTGAACGGGATGAACGGCTCCGAGATCGACGTGCGCGCGCCGTCCGGCCGCACCACGATCAAGCTCCCGCTGCCCGGCCTCTACAACGTCTACAACGCGATGGCCGCGGCCGCCGCGGGGCTGACCCTGGGCGCGTCGCTCGAGCAGGTGCGCGCCGGGCTCGAGGGGATGTCCGCGGTCTTCGGACGGGTCGAGCGCATCCCGATCGAGGGCCGACTCGTTTCGATCCTCCTCGTGAAGAACCCGGCCGGCGCCAACGAGGTGCTCCGCACACTCACGCTCGAGGACGGGCAGGTCGACCTCTGGCTCGCGCTGAACGACAAGATCGCCGACGGCCGCGACGTGTCGTGGATCTGGGACGCCGACTTCGAGCTGCTACGCGGGCGCGTCCGTCGCGCGACCTGCTCGGGGACGCGCGCGGAGGAGATGGCGCTGCGGCTGAAGTACGCGGGCATCGACGCGCAGGTGGAGGTCGACCGCAACCTGGGCCGCTCGCTCGACGCGGCGGTGCGCGACCGCGACGGGGGCGCGCCGCTGTTCGCGCTCCCCACCTACACGGCCCTGCTCGAGCTGCGCGACCTGCTTGCCGAGCGGGGCCTGGCCGGGCGGTGGTCGGAGTGATGGAGGCCGTCTGGCACGACGTCGAGTGCGCGTCGTATACCGCAGACCTCGACCTGTGGCGGCGGCTGGCGGACGAGGCGGGTGGCCCGATCCTCGACGTGGGCTGCGGCACCGGGCGCGTGGCGCTCGACCTCGCCGAGCGCGGCCACGACGTGACCGGCGTCGACAGCGACCCGGCGCTCGTCCGTGCGCTCGCAGACCGCGCGCGCGTGCGTGGGCTGCGCGTGCACGCCGACGTGGCCGACGCGCGCGCGCTCGCACTCGGCGCCCGCTTCGCACTCGCCATCGCGCCGATGCAGGTCGTGCAGCTCCTGGGCGGCCGGCCGGGCCGCGCCGCGATGCTCGACTCGCTGCGCCTTCACCTCGCGTCCGGCGCATTCGCCGCGCTCGCCATCGCCGACCCGTTCGAGGGGATTCCGGAAGGCGACATCGAACCGCCACTCCCCGACGTGCGGGAGGAGGATGGCTGGGTCTACTCGAGCATGCCGGTGGCCGTCCGCGCCGAGGACCGCACGACCGCGATCGACCGGCTGCGGCAGGTCGTGTCGCCACAGGGCGAGATCACGGAGTCGATGTTCACGATCGAGCTCGATCGCGTGACCGCCACCGAGCTCGAGGACGAGGCACGCCGCGCCGGCTACCGCGTCCGCGAGCGCGCGTCGGTGCCGCCGACCGACGACTACGTGGGCAGCGCCGTCGTCATGCTGGAGGCGCCATGACCCCGACGCTGCGTGTGTGCTCGCTCTATCCCGAGCTGATGAACATCTACGCCGACCGCGGCAACATCGCGGTGCTGCGCGCGCGCTGCGAGTGGCGCGGGATGGGCTTCGAGCTGGCGGCGTCGAGCCTGGGCGAGACGCTGGATCCGGACTCGGCAGACCTCTTCTACATGGGCGGCGGCCAGGACCGCGACCAGGCGCTCGTCGCGCGCGACATGGTCGACACGAAGCGCGACGCCCTCCACGCGGTTGCGGCGCGCGGTGCCGTGGTGCTCGCGGTGTGCGGCGGCTACCAGCTGCTCGGCCACTCGTACCAGATGGGCGACGAGGAGCTGCCCGGCGTCGGGCTCGTCGACCTGCGCACGGTGCGCGAGCCGGGCGAGCGGCTGATCGGAAACTGCGCTATCGAGGCTGACCTCGGCAGCGGGCCGCGCGTGATCGCCGGGTTCGAGAACCACGGCGGGCGCACCTACCTCGGCGACGGGGAGGAGCCGCTCGGCCGCGTGCTCAAGGGCTTCGGCAACAACGGCAGGGACGGCTTCGAGGGCGTCCACCGCGGCAACGTGATCGGCACCTACCTGCACGGGCCGCTCCTGCCGAAGAACGTGTGGCTCGCAGACCACCTCATCGAGCTTGCGCTGGACATCGAGCTGGGGCCGCTCGACGACCGGATGGAAGATGCGGCGCACGCCTCCGCCCGCCGCGCCGCGGGCATCTGACCGGGGGGCGCAGTACCCCATTTGGGGGTGGCGCACCCGCGATGTTTCGTGGGGTCCGGGCCGGGAATCGAATGGGATACAAGCGGCGTGTGCCGAGGGCTCTTTCTCTCTTTCTGTCCTCGGCGCTGAAAGAGGCGTCGCTCCTTATGCGGACCGGAGGCCGTTCTTTTTGGCAGTGCGGAGCGAACGGCCCCCGGCTTCGCCTTGCGTAGACATTTCGGGCGGGCGTCCTGCGGCAACAGGGCGCCCGCTCGGGCTTTCTGCGACTTCTCAGCCGACTCCCGTCGACCCGAATCCGCCGGCGCCCCTGACCGTCTCCTCGAGCGAATCGACCTCCTCGAGCTCCGGGGCCTCGTGCCGCACGAGCACCAGCTGAGCAATCCGATCCCCGGGCGCGATCTCGAACGAATTCTCACGATCGGTGTTGAGCAACAGCACGCGCACCTCGCCGCGGTAGCCGGCGTCGATCAGGCCGGGCGCGTTCACGAGTGCGATGCCGTGGCGAGCGGCCAGCCCGCTGCGCGGCAGTACCAGGCCCGCCCAGCCCTCGGGGATCTCGACGGCGATGCCGGTCCCGACGGACGCGCGCTCGCCCGGGCCGAGTCGCGCCGCCTCGGCCGCGCGCAGGTCGTAGCCGGCGTCGCCGGGATGCGCGCGCGACGGGGCGCTCGCCGCCTCGGACAGCCGGGTGAACCTCACTCGCCGGCGTCGCCGTTGCGCCCGTTCACCGAGAAGCGCTCGAAGCGCGGCGCCACCCCGGCGGGCACGCGCGCGCGAACCCGTACGCCACTCGCGGTGTCCTCGCGCTCCATCTCGCCCGCGAGGTCGTGCAGCTCCGACAGGCTGCCGCCCTCCTCGTAGGGGACGAGCAGGTCCATCGGTTGCAGCGTGGCGAGGAAGCGCGCCTCGATCGCGTCGCGCAGCTCGTCGACTCCCTCCCCCGTCACGGCGCTCACCTGCACGGCGCGCGGATGGCGGAACGAGAGCTCGCGGCGGCGGTCCTCATCGAGCAGGTCGATCTTGTTGAGCACGAGCAGCCGCGGGCGCTCGGCGGCGCCGATCTCGGCGAGGACGTCGTCGACTGCCGACAGCATGTCGGCCAGCTCGTCCTCGGGTGCCGACGCGTCGGCGACGTGGAGGATCAGGTCGGCGTACAGCGCCTCCTCGAGCGTGGCCGCGAATGCCTCGACGAGCTGGTGCGGCAGCTTGCGGATGAAGCCGACCGTGTCGGTGAGGAGGTACTGGCGGCCCGAGATCTCGAACGATCGCGTGAGCGGGTCGAGCGTGTGGAAGAGCCGGTCGCGCACCTCGGCATCGGCCCCGGTCACGGCGTTCAGGAGCGTCGACTTGCCGGCGTTCGTGTAGCCGGCGAGGGCAACGGTCGGCAGGTGCGCGCGCTCGCGTTCGGCTCGCATGACGTTGCGGGTGGCCTTCGTGCGCTCGAGCCGGCGGCGAAGCGCGGCGATCCGGTCGCGGGCGAGCCGGCGGTCGGTCTCGATCTGCGACTCGCCCGGGCCCCTCGTGCCGATGCCACCGCCGAGGCGCTCGAGGTGCGTCCACAGGCCGCGCATGCGCGCGAGGTTGTACTCGAGCTGCGCGAGCTCGACCTGGAGGTTGCCCTCGGCCGACTTGGCGTGGTCGGCGAAGATGTCGAGGATCACCGCGGTGCGGTCGATGACCGGCACGCCCAGCTCCTGCTCGAGGTTGCGTTCCTGCCGCGGGCTCAGCTCGTCGTCGCAGGCCACGAGGTTCGCGTCCGCCTCCTTGACCGCCTGCTTCAGCTCGCCGAGCTTGCCCTTGCCGAAGTAGCGATCGGGGTCCGGCTGCGCCCGGCGCTGGGTCATCTCGCCCGCCACGGCGACGCCGGCTGTGCGCAGAAGCTCGCGCAGTTCAGCCAGGTCCGGCTCGCCCGGCGACACCGCGATGCAGAACGCGCGCTGGCGCGCACGGGGGTTGCGGATGCCCTCGCCGTAGCGGCTTTCTGCGGCGCGTCCGTTACGTCCCTGTTGCACTCGTGTCAGTGTAGGGTCCGCGGCGTGAAGGTCTTCGTCACCGGAGGAACGGGATTCATCGGCGGACACGTCGTCCGCCACCTGCGCGAGCGCGGCGACGACGTGGTGGCCCTGGTCCGGTCGCCGGACAAGGCGCGCGACCTCCGGGGTCTCGGCTGCACGATCGTGGAGGGCGACCTCTCGTCGAGCGACGTCATCCGCGACGCCTGCGAGGACTGCGACGCCGCCATCCACGGCGCGGCGGTCTACAAGGTCGGCATCCCTAAGAGCGAGCGCGAGGCCATGCACGACGCCAACGTGCGCGGGACCGAGCGCGTGCTGGATGCCGCCTGGCAGGCGGGCGTCGACAAGATCGTCTACGTCTCGACCATCAACGTCTTCGGCAACACGAAGGGCGAGGTCGTCGACGAGGGCTATCAGCGCGAGCCCGGCGACTGGGTGTCGGTGTACGACGAGACGAAGTGGTTGGCTCACGAGGCGGCAGAGGAGCGGATCGCGAAGGGCGCGCCGATCGTGATCGTCCAGCCCGGCGCCGTCTACGGGCCCGGCGACCACTCCGAGATCGGCAACGTGATCGACCAGACCCGGACAGGCAAGCTCATGGCGCTGCCGTTCGCCGAGATGGGCCTGAACCTCGTGCACGTCGACGACGTCGCCACCGGCGTGCTGCTCGCGCTCGACAAGGGCCGGGTCGGCGAGTCGTACGTGATCGGCGGCCAGATCGCGACGATGCGCGAACTGGTGGAGAACGTCGCGAAGATCGCCGACCGCAAGCCGCCCAAGCGTGAGATGCCGACGTCGGTGATGAAGCTCGTGGCTCCCGCCGGACCGGTGCTGGGGAAGCTCATGGGCTTCCCGCCGAACTTCAGGGAGCTGATCTCCGCATCCGACGGAGTCACCTACTGGGCCAGGGACGACAAGGCCCGCCGCGAACTCGGCTACGCGCCGCGCGACCTGGACGCGGGCCTGCGCGAGACGCTTTCGCAGAGCGCTTGATCGAGTTCCCGCTCGTCACCGAGCGTCTCGAGTTGCGGCCCATGCACCACGACGACGAGGACATGCTGCACGCGATCTGGTCCGACCCGCGCACGCTCGAGTTCCTGTTCTACGGCGACTACACGCGCGAGCTGACGCAGAAGCGGATCGCCGACAAGCGCGCGCACCAGGCCTTTCATGGGTTTGCGATCTGGACGATGCTCGAGCGGGAGACCGGCGACGTGGTGGGCGACTGCGGCCTCCAGCACCTCGAGGACGGGCCCGAGATCGAGATCGGCTGGCGTGTTGCGCCCGACCGCCGCGACCGCGGGTACGCAACCGAGGCCGCGCGTGCGGCCCTCGCCGTCGGCTTTCGCGAGCTCGGACTCGAGCGCATCGTGGCGGTGACCGATCCGCGTAACAGCGCCTCGCGCCGCGTCATGGAGAAGCTCGGGATGACGTTCGTCGGCCCCGGGCGCCACTACGGCGCCGAAACCGTGCTCTACGAGATCTCCGGCAGCGGGTGACGCGGCACCGGCGGCACGGCGCCCTCCACCGAGAAGAGCTCCGGCAGCCGCGACCCGGGTAGCACGATCACGCCCTCCGCGGGATCGCCGACCCAGCAGGCGTGGCCCACCGCGTAGCGGTGCGCCGCCAGCGCGGCCGCCGCCGCGTCGATCTCCTCGATGCGACGGAACCACAGCTCGCCGCCGTCGTCCTCGACGTGGTCCTCGAGTAGCTCCACGATCCTGCGCTGCACGCCGATCGGATGCCGCTTGGCCGGAACGCGCTGGCCGTGCAGCGCGGAGAAGACTCCGTCCGGGTTGGTCTCAAAGACGGACATCGAGCTGTAGGCGCCCTCGTCCACCGTGCCGTCGCGCTCGTCCGACTCGTCCTCGGGCGGCGCGAACAGCCCGCGGTTGGCGAGCGCCTGAAACATCCGGCGCCCGAGCTCGTCGTACTCGACCGGGAACACGCCGCGGCGGCGCAACTGCTCGTCGCAGAAGCGCATCTGACGGTCGTCGCGCGGTGGCGAAATGGGAGCGGCGATGCCCACGACCGCGTCGCCGAACGACCGCACCGCCGATGCCACCTGCTCGACCGGCCCGGGCTCGAAGAAGCTCGCGCGCAGCCGGATGGGCGGCTCGGCCTCGCGCACCTCCTCCAGTGAGCACAGGTGCGCGTAGCCGGCGCTGATGACGATGCCGCAGTAGCGCATCAGCCTCCCAGACTCGAGCGCAGCCGCTCGACCGCCTCCGACAACCGCGCGTCGTCAATCGTGAGCGAGATGCGGAAGAAGCCCGCGCCATTCGGCCCGTACGCGCCGCCGGGCGAGACCACGACCGCCGACTCCTCGAGCACCATCTCGCAGTACGACTCCGAGGTGTGGCCCTCCGGCACCGGCGCCCAGACGTAGATCGTGCCCTTGGGCGGCGTCACGTCCACGCCGATCTCGCGCAGCGCGCCCACCACCAGGTCGCGGCGGCGCTGGTAGACCTCGGCCATCTCGCGCGCGGCGACATCCCCCTCGGGCGACAAGGCGGCGACTGCCGCGAGCTGCACGGCGTCGAACATGCCCGAGTCGATGTTCGTCTTGAGGCGCCAGTAGTGCTCGACGGCATCCGCGTTGCCCACGATCGCGGCCGTTCGCCAGCCGGTCATGTTGTAGCCCTTCGACAGCGAGAAGACCTCGACGCCGACCTCCTTCGCGCCCGGCGTGGCGAGGAAGCTCGGCGCCACGTAGCCGTCGAATGTGGTCTCGGTGTATGACGCGTCGTGCACCACCAGCACGTCGTTCTCGCGCGCGAAGTCCACGACCTGCTCGAAGAAGCCGTCGGGCACCACCGCGCCGGTCGGGTTGTTCGGGTAGTTCAGGTAGATCAGCCGCGCGCGTTCGAGATCGGCTGCCGGGATCGCCTCGAGGTCCGGCACGAAGCCGCGCTCGGGCAGCAGCGGCATGAGCACGGGATCCGCGCCCACGAGCAGCGGCCCGCCCGTGTAGACCGGATAGCCGGGGTCAGCCGCCAGCGCGGCGTCGCCCGGATCGAGGAAGGCGAGGTTCAGGTTGAAGATCGTCTCCTTCGCGCCGAGCCCCGGCATGATCTCGGTGGCCGGGTCGAGCCCGACGCCGAAGCGACGCTCGTAGAACGCGGCGACGGCCTCGCGGAACTCCGGGCGCCCGCGGTTGGACGGGTACCGGTGCGTCCCCGGGTCGCGGGCCGCGTCAGCGAGCGCATCGATCACGAACGGCGGGGTCGGCGTGTCCGGATCGCCGATGCCGAGGCTGATCACGTCGATCCCCTGCGCCTTCTTCTCGGCGATCTTGCGCTCGAGCTGCGCGAACAGGTACGGCGGGATGCGCTCGAGGCGCCTACTCGATCTCATTCAGCTCCTTCGCAAATACGTCGCTGAGGGACGCGGTATAGACGGGGCGCGCCCAGCCGGTCAGGTCCACGTGGAGATCCTCGCCCACCCCCACCTCCAGGTCGCCGCCGTCGAGGTGCACGGTGACCGGGCTCTCGCCGCCGCGCAGCACGAACGCGACTGCGGCGCCGGTGGCGCCGGTGCCGGACGACAGCGTCTCGCCCACGCCCCGCTCGAAGATCCGCGCGGTGATCTCGTTGTCCGAGTCGCGCCGCCAGAACGACACGTTCGTGCGATTCGGGAACAGGTCACTCGCCTCGATCGGCGGGCCGATCACGTCCAGCTCGAGCCCCTCGAGGCCGTCAGCGACCTCGATCGAGCACTGCGGGTTGCCGATCGACACGTGCTGGAAGGTCCACTCCCCGACCGTGCCGATCCCGTCGTCATCCCCCGAGGGGAAATCCTTCGACGTGAGCTTCGCCCGGCCCATGTCCACCCGGCACGTGTCCGGCCCGGTGATGGTCGGCCGGATCTCGCCGGCTGCCGTCTCGATCGAGAACGTGTCGGAGTCGGTCCAGCCGCGCAGGCGCAGGTACATGATCGCCTCGCGCGCGCCGTTGCCCGACAGCTCGGCCTCCGAGCCATCCGGGTTGAAGATCTTCAGGCTCGCGACGAAGCCGCGCTCGGCCGGCTTCGCCAGGAGCAGGATGCCGTCCGACCCGACGCCCATGTGCGGCTCGCAGATGCGCCGGATGCGAGGCGGCGTGAGCTCGAACGGAAGGTCGTCCGCCTCGAAGATGACGTAGTCATTCCCCAAGGCTTGCCATTTCTCGAAACGCGGTCCCAAGGCGGGCGCAAGCGTATAGATGGGCTGCCTACTTCGGATCGCGCCACATCAGCCACATCGGCGGGCCGCCTGGCAGCTGGATCTCCTCCGTCACCTTGAATCCATGGCGGGTGTAGAACGCGACGTTCCGTTCCGTGCCCGTCTCGAGGTACGCGGGTATCTCGAGGCGGTCGCAGTCGTCGAGCACCGGCTGAAGCAGCGCCGACCCGATGCCCTGCCCCTGCCGATCCGGGTGCGTGCCGAGGACGGCCAGGTACCAGTGCGGCTTCTTCGGGTGGCGCTCCTCGATCGCGCGCAGGCCCTGGAGCGAGCGCGGGATGCGGCGGCCGAGTGCCGGGATCAGCGTGACGAACTGGCGCACCACGTCGAGCGGCGGGTCGTGCCATTCGTTCGGGCGCGCCCACATCGCCGACGCGATGCCGCCGTCGGCGGTGTACGTCTCGTCCTGCCGCAGCAGGCTGTGGGCGCGCCCCGCGAAGTAGCGGCGCGATTGCCCGAGCCGCCTGTCGTCGTCCGGGAAGAGCCACTTGAAGACCGGGTCGTCGTAGAACGCACGCGCGAGCGACTCGACGATCGCCGGCACGTCCTTGTGCGTGGCCTTGCGCGCCGTCGTCATTCGAGCGCCGCCAGCATCCCGGTGGCCACCTCCAGCGCGCTGCGGCCGGTCACGTCGATCGTGCGCACGCCCGCGAGCTTGCGCATCCAGGTGAGCTGCCGCTTGGCGTAGTTGCGGGTGCGCCGCTTCATCGCCTCCACGTCCCCGGTGAGGAGATCCTCGAACCCCAGTGCCTTGCGCGCGGTCGGGGATGCCCCGGCCGCGTCGGCAGCGCGCACCTCGTCGGCGGCGCCTGCGGCCACCATCCGGTCCACGCGCACGTCGATCCGCCGGTAGAGCTCGTCGCGCTCCATCACGAGGCCGAACAGCACCGTCGGCCGCCGCACGTCCGACGTCCAGAGCTGCGACTCCCCGGGCGGGTCGGTGAGCTCGCCCAGCTCCGACAGCTCGAGCGCGCGTATAACGCGGCTGCGGTCGCTCGGCTCGATCGTGGCGGCCACGGCGGGCGCGAGCGCGCGCAGCTCGGCGTGCAGCGCCTCGACCCCCTGGGCCGCCGCGCGCGCCTCGATCCGCTCGCGCAGCCCGGCGGGCGGGGGCGGCTTCAGGTCCATGTCGGTGAGCGCGGCGCGCAGATACAGCCCGGTGCCGCCCACCACGATCGGGCGCCTCCCCTCGGCGAGCGCGCGATCGATCTCCGCGTGCGCGAGCGGCGCGAACTCGCCCACCGAGAACGTCTCCGTGACCGGCTTCACGCCGATCAGCCGGTGCTCGAGCCGCGTGCGCTCACCCGCGTCCGCCGCGCCCGTCAGAACCTCCAGCCCGCGGTACACCTGGAGTGCGTCCGCCGAGATCGCCACGGGCCGCTCGCCGCGCACTCGCAGAAGGTCGGCGAGCGCGATCGCGACCGCGGTCTTGCCGATCCCCGTCGGGCCGAACAGCGCCACCACCTCGGGCGCGCTTCGCGGATCGCCCGCGACGGGCAGGTCCACGCTCAGGCGAGCCGCGAGAGCAGCCGCTCCTCGCCGGCGAGCGTGGTGCTCGTGGCCGAGGCGATCTCGACGTCCACCATGTCACCGGGGGCGGCTGTGCCCGAGAAATTGACGGTCTTGTTGTGGCGCGTGCGGCCGCGCAACTTCGACGGGTCGGTGCGTGACGGGCCCTCCACGAGCACCTCCATCGTGCGGCCGACGAACCGCTGCGCCCGGTCGGTCGCGCGCCGCTGCACAACCTCCACGAGCCGCTCCATCCGCTCGCGCTTGACGTCGTGCGGCACCTGCTCCTCCATCGTCGCCGCCTCGGTTCCGCGCCGCGGCGAGTAGATGAAGGTGAAGGCGCCGTCATAGCCGACCTCCTCCGCGACCTCGAGAGTCTCCTGGAACTCGGCCTCGGTCTCGCCCGGGAAGCCGACGATGATGTCGGTGGTGAGGGCGCAGTCGGGCACGTGCTCGCGGATGAGCGCGACGCGATCCATGTAGCGCTCGCGGTTGTAGGTGCGGCGCATCGCCTTGAGGATCCGGCTGGAGCCGGCCTGGAGCGGCAGATGGATGTGTTCACACAGCGACGGCAGCTCCGCGTGGGCGCGGATCACGTCCTCGCGCATGTCCTTCGGGTGCGGGCTCGTGTA
>JAICJV010000076.1 GCA_025928265.1 Thermoleophilaceae bacterium | reverse complement strand
GCATCGCGCCGGTCGACCACCACTTGCGGCCGTTGACGACGTAGCTGTCGCCGTCGGGCGTGATCGTCGCGGCGATGTTCGCGGCGTCGGAGGAGGCCACCGCCGGCTCGGTCATCGAGAAGCACGAGCGGATCTCGGCCCGCAGCAGCGGCTCGAGCCACTCCTTCGTCTGTTCCGGCGTGGCGAACATGGCCAGCAGCTCCATGTTGCCGGTGTCCGGCGCCGAGCAGTTCATCGACTCGGGCGCGATCATCGGCGACCGGCCGGATCAGGTTGAAGCCGGGCGTGTCGGTGGGGACGATGATCATCGACGCGCGCTTGTGCGGCGCGGCGTCGGGGTCGGTGACCACCATCGCGATCGCGATCGAAGCGCCGACCGCGCCCGAGGTGAACCACTTGTGCGCGTTGATGACCCACTCGTCGCCGTCGAGCTCGGCGCGCCCGCGCAGGCCGGTCGGGTCGGAGCCGGCCGTCTCGGGCTCGGTCATCGAGAAGCACGAGCGCGTGTGGTCGTCCAGCAGCGGCTGGAGCCAGCGCTCCTGCTGCTCCGGCGTGCCGTGCTCGAGCAGGATCTCCATGTTGCCGGTGTCCGGCGCCGAGCAGTTGAAGACCATCGGTGCGACGAGGCTGCGCCCCATCGACTCGCACAGCATCCCGTACTCCCAGTTCGTCAGGCCGCCGCCGTGCTCCTCATCCGGGAGGAAGAGGTTCCAGAGACCGTCGGCCTTCGCGCGCTCGCGCAGATCCACCAGGATCGGCGGGTATGCGATGCCGGTGTCGACCGTGACCTCCTCGTCGAGCGCCTGAAGCGTCTCCAGCTCGACGGGGTAGACGTGCTCGTCGAGAAACGCCTCGATCCGCTCGCGGAGCCGCTCGACGCGCTCTGAGGCTGCGAAGTCCACGCCCGGAAAGCTACACGGCCGCGCTACAGGCATGGAGCGCCCCGTCCGATGAGACGGGGGACCCATGGGCGGACCCGAGGACACGACGGCGGGCAGCGGCCTGCGCGGCCTGCTGCGCCGGCGCGAGGACCCGTACGCCGGCGCGGACCTTGTCCGCTCCGCGCGGCTCGCCTCGGCGATGCGGATATTCGGCGCGCTCCTGGCCTGCGTCGCCTTTCCGCTCGCGCCGCCCACCCACGCGATAGGCGCCGCCGGGTGGATCATCGCGGTCGGGCTCGTGGTCGGATCGCTCGGCAGCGCGGCGCGCACTGCGGTGGCCAGCAACCGCGTGTCGCACAACGAGCTGCTCGCGTACTCCTACGTGACGCTCGCCGGCGTCTCGACGATCGAGTTCCTCGCAGGCGGCCGCAGCTCGCCGTACCACCAGATTTTCATGCTGACCATCTTCAACGTGGCGCTCGCGCACCCGCCGCGACGCTTCGCCGCCTTCCTCCCGTTGTACCTCCTGGCGGTGGCCGCGCCGTTCGCGTACGGGCCGTGGGACTCGAGCCAGCTCGCGGACGCCGCCCTTCAGGTGCTGATCACGGTCGGCGCCGCGTGCGTCGGCAGCGTGCTCATGCAGAGCGTCCGCGACCAGCGGGTGTCGCTGGAGGAGCAGGGCGCCGCCCACCGCGAGGCCGCGGAGACCGACTCGCTCACCGGGCTCGGCAACCGCCGCGCGCTGATGACCGACCTCGAACAGCAGGCCGCGCGCGCCGGCGAGGAGCGGCCGCTGATGCTCGCGCTCTTCGACCTCGACGGGTTCAAGGCCTACAACGACGCCTTCGGCCACCCCGCCGGCGATGCCGTGCTCGCGCGGCTCGCCCACCGTCTCGACGCCGCCGTCGGGACAGCCGGGCGCGCGTACCGCATGGGCGGCGACGAGTTCTGCGTGCTGGCGGCCGTGAGCACGGCTGGCGCGATGGAGCTGGTCGACGCCGCGAGCGAAGCACTCAGCGAGGACGGCGACGGCTTCTCCATCGGCGCCTCGCGCGGCACCGTCCTCCTCCCCGCCGACACGGCCGACCCGCACGATGCGCTGCGCATCGCCGACACGCGCATGTACGCGCGCAAGAACCTCGGCCGGACCTCCGCCGGGCGCCAGAGCGCGGACGTCCTGCTGAGCGTGCTGAACGAGCGCGACCCGGTGCTCGGCGAGCACATCGACGGCGTGGCCGAGCTGTGCGTGGCCGTCGGCCGGCGGCTCGGCATGGACGACGGCGAGCTGCCGGCGCTCCGCAGCGCGGGCGCGCTGCACGACATCGGCAAGCTCGCCATCCCCGACGCGATCCTGTCCAAGCCCGGTCCACTGACCGAGGACGAGTGGCAGTTCGTGCGCCGGCACACCGTGATCGGCGAGCGCGTCCTGCGCGCGGCCCCGGCGCTCGCGCCGGTCGCCCCGCTCGTGCGCTCCTCACACGAGCACTTCGACGGCGGCGGCTACCCCGACGCGATCGCCGGCGAGCAGATTCCGCTGGCCAGCCGCATCGTCGCGGTCTGCGACGCCTTCGACGCGATGGTCACCTCGCGCCCCTACCGCGCGGCGATGAGCGAGGAGGCCGCGCTCGCGGAGCTGCGCGCGTGCGCCGGCACGCAGTTCGACCCGATGGTCGTCGAGGCCTTCGAGTGCGTCGTCAGGGATGGCACGTCGACGGCAGCGGCTTCAGTCGCGCCGAGCGCCGGGTAGCACCGTCGCGCCAGCGCAGCCGGCCGCGCTTCAGGGTGAGCGAGCGGCCCGCGATCGTCGCCGACCGAGCCACGGTCGCCGGCTTGTCGCGCCCCGTGGTCGCGTCGAGCTTGAGGATCCGGTAGCCGCCGCCCTGGCGCGCGATCCACGCGATGTCGCCGTGTCGCGAGAGGACCAGGTCGCTGACCCTGCCGCCGGCGGCGGCGTTGTACTTGAAGCGCCTGGCGTCACTGCGGCACAGTCCGATCGACAGCACGATGGCGGGAACGTCGTCGTCGAGCGCCCCGTCGTGATGGGCGGGCAGCGAGAACGCGGCGAACGGGCCCGCGGCGCGCGGGGTGCCGAACGGGAGCGTGCGCGTGGCGAGGAAGACGGGCTTGCCGCGTGTGAGCAGGCAGCCGTAGTACGCGCCTCCGCGCGAGCGGAACACGCGGGCATCCTTGGCGGCGACCACGGTCCTCGATCCGGCCGGCGCGCAACTCGAGCGTGCCGCGCCGGCGTCAGCCAGCGCGACGAGCGGGAGCGCGACGATCAGAGATGCGCCAAGGAAGAGACAACGGCGACTGCGATCGCGATCACCCAGGTCCACGCAACTGCCTTTCCGCTGATCCCTTGCATCACCTAGCCGAACCCGGCTAGTGAACCGGAGTTGCGGCTTTTCTAAGTGATCGCCCACGCGACGAGCGCCGCCACCAGCGCCATCGCCACGAGCGCGACGGAGATCCACAGCGCCAGCATCGGGGTCGGCCCGCACGAGCCGATCGGCGCCGGCTCGATGTCGGCCGCCGACAGCGCCGCACGCGCCGCCTCGTAACCCGACTCCGCGACGAGCACGTCGCGCGAGCCGGCGGCGAGGAAGTCCGGCACGTCCGATCCCGGGCTGCGCCGCAGCACGCTCGGCACACCCTCCTCGAGCAGGATGTTCTGGATCAGCTCCGCCTCCGCCTGATTGCGTCCGCCGGCCACGCGCGCGAGCGGCCCGTGCGTGTACTCCGGGTGGATCTTGCGGGCGCGGGCGTGCGCGTCGTCGCGCACCGGCTCCTCGTCACCCTCCTTTACGAGCGGCATGCCGCAATCGCGGCAGAAGCGCTCGTCCGCCGAATGCTCGAGGCCGCACGCCGGGCACGCCAGCGTGCTACTCGACGACGATCTCCTCTTCGCTGACATTCCCCTCCTCGATGCGCCACGCCCGCACGTCCGGCTCGCCCGCGAGCGAGACGATGAGGTAGCGCCAGTGCGGGTAGAAGGCGAGGTTGATGTCGGTCTGCGACGGCTCCGCCGGGCTGCGCGGGTGCGAGTGGTAGATCGCGACGCCGTGCCCGTCGTCGTCGAGGTCGTTCGCCGCGAGCAGCGCCTGCGGGTCGATCTCGTAGCCGTACGGCGAGGCGCGGAGGTTCTTCGCGCGGAACACCTCGTCGACGCGGCCGTCCGTCATCCGGACGTAGCCGCAGCACTCGTTGGGCGCCTCGTCCTGCGCGTGCGCCACGAGGGCGTCCCACTGGGCCTGTGCGATCACCATCGCGGAAGAGGCTAGCCTCTCGCCCCCGCATGGCGAACGACAGCTCCCGGCGCGAGATCCTGATCGCATCGGCCGCGCTCGCGGGCGGTGCCGGGGCGGCTCTGATCGCCTCCTGCGGCGGCGGCGGATCGAAGACGAAGTCGACCGAGACCGTCAGCACGATCCAGATGCAGGACGACGCGGCGATCCTCAACACGCTGCTCGACCTCGAGTCGAGCGCGATCGTGGCCTACGACGTGGTTGCCGGCAAGCTCTCCGGCAGCGACGCCGCGTTTGCGCGCCGGTTGAGAGGCCAGGAACAGGCCCACGCGAACGCGCTGCGCAAACTGATCCCGCCGCTCGGCCTGGAGCCACAGCCCTCGAAGTCGCGGGCCGAGTACGCCGCCACCTTCCCGGCGCTTCGCGACCGCCGCACCGCGCTCGGCTTCGCCCTCGACGTGGAGGACACCGCCATCGGCGCGTACGCCGACGCGATCGGCAAGGTCGTGACCGACTCGGTCCGCGGCCGCCTCGCAGCGATCCTGGCAACGGAGGCCGAGCACGCGGCGGTGGTGCTGGGCCGGCTCGGGCGGCCGCAGGCGCCGCAGGCGTTCGTGACCGGCCCGCCCGCACAGGGCTCCGGCTGATGGGCACGACGAGGCGCCAGGCGCTGCTGGCCGCGGGCGCCGCGCTCGCCGTACCCGCGGTTGCGCTCGCAGACGCCGACCAGGACCGCGCCAAGGCCGCGCTGGTCGCGGTCCTGCGGCTGGAGCAGACCGCGCTCGTGGGCTACGAGGCGATCGCCAACAGCGGCGTGCTCAAGGACGTCCTGCGTGGGTTCCTCGACCAGGAGCGCCAGCACGTCGCGCAGCTCCAGACCGCGCTCGACGGCATGGGCGCGAAGGCGCCGATCCCGCCGCGGCGCGCCGACATCCAGAGCCTCGAGGAGGCGCTGCGCTCCCGCCCGGCCGCCGCGCGCTTCGCGATCGACCTCGAGCTGCGGACGATCGCCGCGTACCAGACGGCGCTGCGCGACCTGACCGACTCGAACGTCATGCGCGTGAGCGCGGGCGCGATGGGCACCGACGCGCAGCAGGTCGTGATCCTGCGCCAGGTCGTCGGTGAGGATCCCCTTCCCCACGCGATAGAGACGGGACGCAGCCCCTGAGCGGGTCTAGACTCCGAGGCGTGTTCCAGGTCGGTCCACTCGAGTTGCTCGTCGTCGGCATCATCGCCCTGCTCGTGCTCGGCCCCGCCCGCCTTCCGGACGCAGCCCGCGCGGTGGGCAAGGGCATGCGTGAGTTCCGCAGCGCGCTCGACGATCCGGACGGCGACGACGAGCGCAAGGACGAGCCCAAAGACGCTTAGAGCCCGCTTACCTCGAGGCGTAGACTCGTCTCAGGAGGCGATTCGATGATCGTCGTCGGTGTAGTGCTCGTGTTGGTCGGAGTGGTTCTGCTGGTGGCCGAGGCCCATCTGCCCGCCGGCGTGCTCGGCGTGAGCGGTGGGATCAGCCTCGCGGCCGGCGCCGCGATCGCCATCGCCGGCACCGGCGCGGGCCTGCTGCTGGCGCTGCCGGTTGCCGCGGGCGCCGGCGCGATCGCCGCGCTCTGGCTCACGATCGCCGCACGCGGGGCGCTCGCGGCGCAGGGCCTGAAGACCAGCGCGGGGCGCGAGGCGATGAGCGGACGGGTCGGAACGGTCCGCAGATGGGCCGGCAACGACGGACAGGTGCTGGTCGACGGCGCGCTCTGGCGCGCCCGGCCGAGCCTGCCCGAGGAAGCCACGCTTCACGAGGGCGACGAGGTAGTCGTCGAACGCGTCACCGGGCTCACGCTCGGTGTGCGCAAGGCCGAGGAATGGGAGTCGCAATGGTCGTGACCGTCATCGTGATCGTGCTCGCCGCGATCGTCATCACCGGACTCGCGCTGACCGGCGCGTCGGTGCGCGTGCTGCGCGAGTACGAGCGCGGCGTGATCTTCCGCCTCGGCCGCGTGCTCGAGCAGAAGGGCCCGGGCCTCGTTCTGCTGATCCCCGCGCTCGACCGCATGGTGCGCGTGAGCCTGCGCACGATCACCCTGCGGATCCCGCCGCAGGAGGTGATCACGCGCGACAACGTGCCGGTGCGCGTCGCGGCCGTGGCGTACTTCCGCGTCATCGACCCGACGCGCTCGGTGATCGAGATCGAGGACTTCGAGGCCGCGACGCTCCAGATCTCACAGACCACGCTGCGCTCGGTGCTGGGCAAGGCGGAGCTCGACGAGCTGCTGTCGGAGCGCGAGCACCTGAACGAGGCGCTCCAGAAGATCATCGACGAGCAGACCGAGCCGTGGGGGATCAAGGTCACGATCGTGGAGATCAAGGACGTCGAGATCCCCGAGCGCATGCAACACGCGATGGCGCGCCAGGCTGAGGCCGAGCGCAACCGGCGCGCGAAGGTGATCAACGCCGAGGGCGAGTTCCAGGCGTCCGCGCGGCTCGCGGAGGCGGCGGACGTGATCCGGCCCAACCCGGTCACGATCCAGCTCCGCTACCTCCAGGCGCTCCAGGACATCAGCTCGAACCAGGCGTCCACGATCGTCTTCCCGGTGCCGATCGACCTGATCACACCGATGATCGACAAGGCGCGCGGGACGGCGCCCGCTGCGGACCAGCTCCAGCTCGAGACCGCCGCGAACGGCGGAGGACTACCAGAAGGAGGCTGAGTCCAGGTCGAGCTCGTCGAGCGGCTTCGTGTAGACGCCGGAGCTCAGGTATTTCCAGCCGTCGTCGGGGGCGACGAACACGACGTTGCCCTCGTCGAGGTCCTCCGCCACGCGCACGGCGATCCGCGCGATCGCGCCGCTGGAGACGCCGAGGAAGAGGCCCTCCTCCTCGAGAAGGCGCTTGGTCCAGATGACCGCGTCCTCGTTCGAGACGAAGATCTTGCGGTCGAGCAGCGCGAGGTCGATGATCGGCGGGATGTAGCCGTCCTCGAGCGAGCGCAGGCCCTGGACGAGCTCGCCCTGAAGCGGCTCGGCTGCCACGACCAGCGTGTCCGGGTTCTCCTCCTTGAGCCGCCGGCCGTTGCCCATGAGCGTGCCACCGGTGCCGAGCCCGCCGACGAACGCCGCGACGTCGTCGAGCTCCTCGAGGATCTCGACCGCGGTGCCCTCGTAGTGCGCGCGCGGGTTGGCCTCGTTGCCGTACTGGTAGGGCATGTAGTAGCGCGGGTCCTGCCCGGCCATCTCGAGCGCCATCGCCACCGCGCCGTTCGAGCCCTGCTCGCCGGGTGAGTAGACGATCTCCGCGCCGTACATCTGCAGAAGCTGCGTGCGCTCGTGGGTGACGTTGTCGGGCATCACGACCTTGAGCGGGTAGCCCTTCCGCTGACAGATCATCGCGAGCGAGATGCCGGTGTTGCCCGAGGTCGGCTCCAGGATCGTCTGTCCCGGGCCGATCGCGCCCTGCTCCTCGGCTGACTCGATCATGAACTTCGCGACGCGGTCCTTGACGGAGCCGGTCGGGTTGTAGCTCTCGAGCTTCGCGTAGATGCGGACGCCCGGCTTCGGGGAGAAGCGCTTCAGCTCGACGAGAGGCGTATTGCCGATCGCCTCGACGATGTCGCCGTAGCGCCCACCGCACGGCCGGTTCTGAACCCCCAGTTCAGTCACTTCAAAAAGGATAGTCCCCGGCGCGCCCGGGCGACTCGCCCGGGCGACTAACTGGCGGGCTCTACAGCGCCCCGCCGGCCATCGCCGGCAGGATGACCAGCGTGTCGCCCTCGCTGACCTCGGTGTCCAGGCCGTTCAGCACGCGCACGTCCTCGTCGTTGAGATAGACGTTCACGTAGCGGTTCAGCTGGCCCTCGTCGCCGAAGAGCTGGCTCTCGGTGGCGGGGTGCTCCTGCGCGAGCCGGCGGAGGACGTCGCCGACGCTCTCGCCCTCGGCGACAACCTCCTTCACCCCGCCCGTGGACGAGCGGAGGACCGGTGGGATCTTGATGGTCGGCATCGCGGCCGGAACCCTAAAGGAAATCGTTCGGCTCGTGCGCGGCCTGCTGGAGGCGAGACATAGGCATCTGTCGAGCCTTCGATTTCCTGACTAACCGGCTGCGGCGCAGAACGCCTCGTAGTCCGGGAAGACGCCCATCTCCTCGTCGGTGATCGACTCGGGGTCGCGCGAGCAGATCGGGCAGTCGGGGTCGCGGCGCACCTTGAGCTCGGTGAAGCTCGCGGCGAGCGCGTCGTAGAGCAGCAGCCGCCCGATCAGCGGATCGCCCTGATCGATGACGAGCTTCATGACCTCGGTCGCCTGCAGCATTCCCATCGTGCCCGGCAACACGCCGAGCACGCCGTTGGCGCCGCACGACGGAGCCAGCTCGGCCGGCGGCGGCGTCGGGTAGAGGCAGCGGTAGCACGGGCCCTCGTACGGCGCGAACACCGACAGCTGGCCGTCGAAGCCGAGGATCGACGCCGAGACGACCGGGATCTTCAGGCGGACGGTCGCGTCGTTGAGGAGGTAGCGCGTGGGGAAGTTGTCCACGCCATCGACGATCACGTCGTAGCCGTCGATGATCTCCATGATGTTCGAGGCGTCGAGACGGGTGTGGAACTTCTCGACCTTCACGTCCGGATTGAGCTTGCGGATGGCCTGCTCGGCGGAGTCGACCTTCGGCATGCCGAGCGTGTCCTCGTTATGGATCACCTGGCGCTGGAGGTTGGAGGCCTCCACGACGTCGTCGTCGACGATGCCGAGCGTCCCGACGCCCGCGGCCGCGAGGTAGAGGGCGGTTGGCGCGCCGAGGCCGCCGGCGCCCAGGAGCAGCACCTTGGCGTTCAGAAGCTTGAGCTGGCCCTCGAGGCCGACCTCCGGCAGGAGCAGATGGCGCGAGTAGCGGCTCTTCTGCTCGGGCGTGAGCACGATCGGCGTCTCGACCTCGTAGCCGCGGTCCTTCCAGAGCGTGATGCCGCCCGTCATCGACGCGACGTCCTCGTAGCCGAGCAGCTCCTGGAGCGTGTTGGCGGCGAGCGCCGAGCGCTGGCCCGACGCGCAGTAGAGGACCACGGGCGCGGACTTGTCGGAGACCTTGCCCTCGATCCGCGACTCGAGATGGCCACGCGGGACGTGGATCGCCCCGGGCAGGTGCGCCTCCTCGAACTCGTGCTGTTCATGCACGTCGACGAGCACGGGCTCGCGGTGGCCGTTGCCATTGCCGTTCCCGTTGTGATGCAGGTGCTCGTGGACCTCCTTCGGGTCCACCTCCCTGATCTGGTCCTTGATCTTGCGGATCAGTTCCGCGCCGCTAGCCATGTTCGAGAAAACTCCTGAATTCCCGGAGGGATTAATGCTTCAGAAAGTATAGCGACCCCGATCGGGCCGCCCAGAGGCTTTCTCGAAGGGTAGTGGCCCCGTGAAATGGAGGTTCCGGTGACGCGGGACTGGCGCCCTCGCAGGCAGGCCGCCGGAACCGAACATTTCACTTTGCCAATGAAAACGGGGCGCCTGATGGCGCCCCGCTCAAGACTCAAGACCACTGCTGCTCATCCCATTCATCGGCCTCACGCGCGGCAGCCGCATAGGGTCACCACCCCATATCGGTAGCCTCGATGTGGATGGACCGCCGCCTCATCGCGACCCTTTTTGCCGTCGGCGCGCTCGCCCTCGCGGCGATGATCGTCGCGATCGTCGGCATCAGCGGCGGGGACGACACCAGCGGCGCCACGGCCAGTTCGACCACCGCGCCGCCGGGCCGTTTCGACGGCGCCCTGCTGCCGCCCGGCGTGCGTGCGCCGAACTTCGCGCTGCGCGACCAGAACGGCAAGCGCGTGACGATGAAGGAGTACCGCGGCAAGGTCGTGGTCGTCACGTTCCTCTACAGCCACTGCAAGACCGAGTGCCCCGTCCAGGCGCAGCAGATCAAGGGCGCCCTCGACGACATCGGGAAGCCGGTCCCGGTGCTCTCGGTGTCGGTCGATCCGCCCGGCGACACGCCGAAGAGCGTCAAGCACTTCAACGCGAAGATGGGCGTGGGCGGCCGGATGCGCTGGGTGCTCGGCACCGAGGGTCAGCTGTCGCGCCTGTGGAAGGGCTTCGCGATCATCCCGCAGACGCCGACGCAGGAGCACATGGCGCGCATCGTGCTGATCGACCGCAAGGGCCTCCAGCGGGTCGGCTTCCCGGCGTCGCAGACGACGCCCGAGCGCCTGGCACACGACATCAAGGCGCTCCAGGCCGAGCGCGAGTCGTAGCGAAGCTCGCCGGCTAGCTCGAGCGGACCGAGTGCGCGCCCAGGTCGCGCGGCACGCCCTTCACCCTGAAGCGGCGCTTGCGCTCGGCCTTCGGGGCGTCGTCGCCGAGCAGCTCGAGGACGCGGTCGGAGACCAGGATCTCGTCGCCCTTCGCCTCCTCCGCCATGCGCGCGGCCACGTTGACGTCGACGCCGAGGTAGTCGCCACCGATGCAGCGCGGCCGCCCGACGTGGATGCCGGCCCTGATCCGCGGGTCGTAGCCGTCGCAGTCGACCTTCTGCAGCCGCTCGCGCGCCTCGGTCACCGCGTCGAGGGCGGGTCGGGGGTCGTCGAACACGGCCATCATCCCGTCGCCCAGGCGCTTGACCACCTCTCCCCCGCGCTCGTCCACCGGAGGCTCGATGGCCTCGCTCACGTCGCGCAGCAGGGTGAGTGCCCTGTCGTCGCCGGCCTCGAGCGCCCACTCGGAGAACTCGACGAGGTCGGTGAAGACGATCGCGAGCTCACGGTCGCCGCGACCGCGTCCCTGGGCCTCGGACACCGCCTGCCAGACCTGCAGCGCGCTCATGCCCGCCTCGCGCAGGACGCCCGGGCGCTTGGCCGTCGCGGCGGCCAGGCGGCGGCCCGCGGTCTGGGCCTGGTTCTTTCCGCCGGTGGAGAGAGCGTCGCCGAACTCGCTGTCTCCGGGCAGGAACTCGCGCAGGAACTTGACCGCCGTCACGAGGCGCGCGTCCTGCTCGACACGACGCGCGGCAGACGCCACGGCCTTGCGCGCGCGGCGTGTCCGGCCCGGATCCCTGCTGTCGCCGTCCTCGCCAGCCACGGCCCGGAAGCTTAGGAGGCTCAACAGCGGCGTCGCGCCTGCCGATGCGTCACGGGAATGGATGCCCAGCAACTAGCCCTGGTCCAGGGGATGGCCGAGACGCGGGCCACGCTCGCGCGCTGGCGCGCTGAACCCTGGCCCGTGTTGCGCCGCTGGACGCTCGTGAGCGGGGCCACGTGCTGCGGGCTGCTCGTGGCAGTGCTGCTCGTGGCGCACTCCCTGACTCCCGACGCCACCCCCCTTCACATCGCCGTTGCCGGCTACCGGCCGCACGTGACCGACTGCTTCGCGATCTTCGGGCGCAACCTGCTCGTGCTGGCGCTGCACTCGATGGCCTGCGTCGCGGGCTTCATGGCCGGCGCCTCGATGCCGCAGATCGCGGCGGCGCAGACGAGCCGCGTCTCGCGCCTGGTCCACGAGCACGCCGGGCGCTTCGCGATCCTGTTCGTGATCGCAGCCACGATCTTCTCGCTCGGCACGCAGGCGTACGTGCTCGGCTACGTGACGAGCACCGTCTCGGATCAGCTCCACATGGCGCCCGCGCTGCTGCTGCTCGGCCTCACGCCGCACGCCCTCCCGGAGCTCACGGCGCTGTTCCTGCCGCTGGCCGCCTGGACGCTGGCGAGCCGCCGCGGCGAGTGGAACCAGCTGCTGGCGGCCACGTTCGTGACGACGGCGATCGCGCTGCCGGTGCTCGCGGCGTGCGCCGTGATCGAGGTGTACGTCTCACCGCACCTGGTCGCGCTCCTGAACGCCTGACCCCGTGAAAATGGAGGTTTCGGTGCCGCGGGGCTCGCATAAAAAAAGCGGCCCCGCCGAAGCGGGGCCGCCGGTGCTGCCAATGCCTTTTCAGGCAGTTACTTCTTGCACTTCTGGCTGCTGTTGATCTTGTTCGAGGTGCCGTTCGCGTACTTGATCGTCGCGGTGAACTTCCAGCTCCCCTTGCAACGCTTCGGCGTCTTGATCAGGGTGTGCCGCGTCTTCTTGATCTTCTTCGACTTCGGCTTCGTCGTGAGGTCGAAGTGGGTGAGGACAGCCTCCTGGCCCGCGCTGCCGTCCGACTTCTTGCAGCTACCACCCTGGACGGTGGCCGGCGGGACGCAGTTCGGCGGGACGACGGTCACGAGCGACGGACCGTTCTTCAGCTTGCCCCTGAACTTCGGGCGCAGCACGAACGGCTGGGCCGTCGGCAGCGGGTTGACGTAGAGGACGAGGCTGTTCTTCGCGTTGAACGCGGTGACGGTCGCCTTCACGTCCGGGAAGGCAAACGGGAGCTTCGCGGTCGCGTGGCCGCCTCCGATGACCGCCTTCGGGCAGGCCGCCTTGCCGCCCTTGGTGATGATGTCGTCATCACTGGCCTTGCAGACCGGAGCCGCCTTGTAGTCCACGGACGTCCCGGCCGGGAACTTGATCGTGAACGAGCGAGCCGCCGACGGCTGGTTGTTGTTGGCGGAGTTGGACGGGTCGTCGGCGGTATCGGTGCTGAACACCGTCCCGACCGACTTGGCGGCCTTGTTGGACGAGAACTTCTGCTTGTACGTCTGCTGCGGGGCGGCGGCGGCCAGCGCAATGGCGGCCACTGCCAGAGCCAGGACACCCACAAGGGCGCCTACTACTAGCTTGCGCATGCTCCTCCTTCAGAGAGATCTGCCCGAGCGCGGGCAGGCGCAACGGGCGGGGCCAGTGAGACTAACTGGCTTCAACCCGCCAAGTCCAGAGAAGTTTCGCGCCGCGATGCGGCATGCTTGCGGCCATGCGCGTCCCTGCCGAGGAAGCGATCTACGCACCCGAGTTCCCGCCGAAGCTCGACTGGCTCGGCGTCGCCTTCCTGCGGATGAGCCAGCTGATCGGGCAGCACGCCGTGCTCATCGAGTTCTGGGATTTCGCCCGCGTGAATTCGCTGCGCACGATGCCCTACATGAAGGGCTGGCACAGCCGCTACGGCGACAGCGGCCTGCGCGTGATCGGCGTGCACTCCCCCGCGTACTCGTTCGGCAGCGACCGTGACACCGTCGCCCGCGCGGTGGAGCGGCTCGAGGTGCCGTACGCGGTGTGCCTCGACCCCGACTTCGCCGTCTGGCGCGAGTTCGGCAACCGCGGCTGGCCGGCGCGCTACCTGTTCGACCGCCGCGGTCTCCTGCGCTACTACCACTACGGCGAGGGCGACTACGTGGAGTGCGAGCTCGCGATCCAGGACCTGCTGCGCGAGATCGAGCCGGAGCTCGAGCTGCCGGAGCCGCTGGACCCGATCCGGCCGGAGGACCGGCCCGGCGCCGAGATGACCGCGCAGACCGCTGACGTCGCGCTGCCGGCCGAACGCGAGCGCCTCGAGTTGGTGCGCTCCTGGCTCGACGGGCCGGACTACATCGAGGCAGAGGATGCGGGCGCGGGCGCCACCGCGCGCTTCACCGCCGGCAGCGCGTGGGCCGTGCTGTCAGGCGCCGGCGTGGACGAGCCCGGCCTCTACGAGACCGACGGGACCGTGGTCGCGGAGCACCCCGGGCTGCGGGTGCACGGCTTCCAGTTCACCCCTTTGCCGCCGCCAGTTCCTTCCTGATCTCCTTGGGGAGCATGAAGCGCACGTCCTCGCGGACGACCTCCAGCTCGGAGACGTCGCTGGTGCCGCGCTCGCGGAAGAAGTCGATGAGGCGCTCGACGAGCTCCTCGGGGGCGCTCGCGCCGGACGTGATTCCCACGACGCGCTTGCCGTCGAGCCACTCCTCGCGCACCTGTGACTCGTTGTCGATGAGGTAGGAATCGGCACCCAGGTCGCGCGCGACCTCCACGAGGCGATTGGAGTTCGACGAGTTGCGCGACCCGATCACCAGCACCAGGTCACACTCGCGCGCCAGCTGCCGGACGGCCGCCTGGCGGTTGGTGGTGGCGTAACAGATGTCGTCGGTCCGCGGGCTCGTGATGGCCGGGAAGCGCTCGCGCAGCCGGGCGATCACGTCCTGGGTCTCATCCACTGACAGCGTGGTCTGGGTGATGAAGGCCATCCGGCTCGGATCCTCGACCT
>JAICJV010000057.1 GCA_025928265.1 Thermoleophilaceae bacterium | reverse complement strand
CGCGCGAGTTCGAGCAGATGGAGATGGAGTACTTCGTTCCGCCCGCCGACGCACAGCGCTGGTACGACTACTGGCGTCAGGCACGACACGACTGGTACGTCCGGCTCGGCATGCGGCCCGACCACCTGCGCCTGCGTGACCACGACCAGGACGAGCTGTCGCACTACTCGAGCGGCACGGCCGACGTGGAGTACCTCTTCCCGATGGGCTGGTCGGAGCTCGAGGGCATCGCCAACCGCGGCGACTTCGACCTGACCCAGCACGCCAAGTACTCCGGCGAGAAGCTCGAATACGTCGACGGCGGCAGCGGCGACCGTTACGTGCCGCACGTGATCGAGCCCGCCGCCGGGGCCGACCGCGCCACGCTCGCGTTCATGGTCGACGCGTACGACGAGGAGGTCGTCGAGGGCCGCGAACGTGTGCTGCTGCGGCTCCACCCGAAGCTCGCGCCGATCAAGGTCGCTGTGCTGCCGCTCGTGAACAAGGACGGGCAGCCCGAGCTGGCGCGCAAGATCTACGAGGAGCTGCGTGAGCTCATGCCGGCCGAGTTCGACACGGGTGGATCGATCGGCAAGCGCTACCGGCGCCAGGACGAGATCGGCACGCCCTGGGGCGTGACCGTCGACCACCAGACGCTCGAGGACCAGACGGTGACCCTGCGCGACCGCGACACCCTCGACCAGTCGCGCATCGCGATCGCGGAGCTGGGCGCGGAACTCGAGCGGCGGCTGATGGCCGACTGGCGTTCGCCCAAGTTGGCCGGCTAGCCAGCCTCGCCGTAATATCGGCGGAGAACTCATCCGCGGCAGAGGAGACGGCATGGCGACGGTCGCAATGGACCGGATCTCGTACGAGGACCTGTACCGGCGCTGGGAGAAGGGCAACTGGAGCGCGATGGAGCTCGACTTCGCCCAGGACCGCGTCGACTGGCACGAGAAGTTCTCCGACATCGAACGCCGCGGCGCCCTGTGGAACTACGCGCTGTTCTTCCACGGCGAGGACTCGGTCACCGACAACCTGTCGCCCTACATCGACGCCGCTCCGCGCGAGGAGCAGAAGTACTTCCTCGCCACGCAGCAGGTGGACGAGGCGCGCCACGCGGTCTTCTTCGCCCGCTTCATGAAGGAGGTCGTGGAGCGCGGCGACAACGTCGCGGGATCGCTCGCCGCCACCGACCCCGAGCTCACATGGGGCTTCCGGCGCACCTTCGAGAAGCTCGACCGCGTCGCCGACGAGCTGCGCAGGGACAAGTCGAAGCCCAATCTCGCCCGCTCGCTCTGCATGTACCACCTGATCGTGGAGGCGACGCTCGCGCAGCCGGGCCAGCACTTCATCGAGGGCTATCTCACCGAGCGCGGCGTCCTGCCCGGGTTCCGCGAGGGGATGGAGAACGTCTCGCGCGACGAGCAGCGCCACATCGGCTTCGGCGTGAAGTGCATCCATGACCTCGTCCAGGAGGACCCCGACTGCCGTCACGCGATCGCCGACCTGCTGCGCGAGGTGCTGCCGATGACCGTGGGCGTCTTCGTCCCGCCGAACTGGGACATGCGCTACATCGAGTCGTTCGGGTCCACGATGCTCGAGGTGTACGAGCACGGGATGACGTCGCTCGAGCAGAAGCTGCGCGCCGCCGGCTGCGCGCTCGACGAGCTGCCCGGTCCGCCCCCGGTGCCCACCGGCATGTCCCCCCGCGAGCGGTCGCAGACGGCGATCGCGCTCGTGCGCGCGGGGATCTTCGGCGAGAAGACGGGCCCGCCGGCCCGCGACCCGGAGACGGTCGGGCTGCTGTTCGACTTCATCGCGCGCGTGGTGGACAGCTCGGCCGCGCCGGACGGCGGCGTGAAGCTCCAGTGGGACTTCACCGACACCGAGCCGTGGCACATCGTGGTGGACAACGGCAGCACGCGCGCGGAGCGCGGCCGCCTCGAGGAGCCCGACCTCACGTTCCGGTCGAGCTTCGAGACGTGGGCCGACGTGGTGGCCCGCCGCGAGGACCCGCGCCTGGCGATGGCCAAGCTGAAGCTGCGCCCGCGCGGCGACCTGCGCCTGCTCATGCGCATGCCGAAGCTGATGGGCCGCTGACCCGCCCGTGCTGAGCCACCACCGCGCCGGGAACGGCGAGCCGCTCGTCCTCATCCACGGCCTCGGCAGCCAGTGGCAGGTCTGGCGGCCGCTGTTCGAGTTGCTCACTCCACAGCGAGACGTGATCGCCGTCGACCTACCCGGGTTCGGCGACTCGCCGGCGCTCGCCGACGGCGACACGCCCACGCCGCAGCGCTTCGCGGAGGTCGTGATCGAGACGATGGACGAGCTCGGCCTGGACCGGCCCGTGGTCGGTGGCAACTCGCTCGGCGGCTGGGTGGCACTCGAGGTCGCCCGGCGCGGCCGCGCTCGCGCCGCGGCGCCGATCTCGCCCGCGGGCTTCGGGCTGCCGCGCGAGACGGCCTGGGCCAGGCGGCGGCTGCGCGTCGAGCGGGCGTTCGCGAAGTCGCAGGGCGACCGCGCCGTTCCGCTCGTCCGCAACCCGGTGACCCGCACGCCGATGTTCGCGGGCATGGTCGCGAAGCCGTGGGTGATCCCGCCCGACGACGCCGTCGGCATGTACCAGAACCTCGGCGGCTGCCCGGGCTTCGACGCGACCAACATCGCGCTACACGCCGACAATTTCTCGGCCGGCCACGAGGTCACCGTGCCGGTCACGATCCTGTGGGGCACGCGCGACTACCTGTTGCTGCCGCGCCAGGGCCCGCGCGCGCTGCGGGTGCTTCCCAACGCGCGCCTCATCCGGCTCAAAGGCGCGGGCCACGTCCCGACCTACGACGCGCCGGACGAGATCGCGCGGCTGCTACTGGAGGTCTAGCGCCGGTCGCGCCAGCGCCAGCAGCAGCGCGTCGTTGGCGCCCTCGCCGATCTCGGTCTGCGGGGCGTCGCGGCGCAGGCGGGCGAGCTCGTCGCCGGCCGCGTACGAGCGACTGGCGGCAAGCCGGGCCGCGGCGTCCACCGCCCACACCGCCGCCTCGGACGCGACCAGCTTGGCCGAGGTCGAGAGCTCGCGCGCGTCGTCCGAGCGGGCGTCCACCGCCTCCGCGGCCTTCTCCGTGAGCGCCTGAACCGCCGCGCGGCGCGCGATCAGCTCGCCGATCCGCAGCTGCGCGTGGGTGTGCTCGCCGAGCAGCCCGTCGCCCACCTCGCGCGTTGTGCCCTCCTCGATCGCGCACTCGATGCAGCGATCGACGATGCCGAGCGCGCGGCACGCGACATTCACGCGGCCGACGTCGAGCGCGTCGAGCATCTGCCGCGCGCCACTGCCGATCCCCTCGTCGCCCCCGAGGATCTCCGCGCCTGGCGCCTCGTGCTCCTCGAAGCGGTACGCCGCCGACTCGACACCGCGGTAGCCGACCTTGTCGAGCTCCTCGACCTGCCAGCTCGCGCTGCCGCGGCCGTCGGCGGGCAACACCACGCAGGACGGCTTCTCGGAGCCCTCCATCGCGGCCATCATGAACACGACCTGCGAGGACGCGCCACCCGCGACCCAGCGCTTCTCCCCGTCGAGCACGAGTCCGCCGCCGCTGCGCGGGCGGGCCGAGGTCTCGATGCGGCCGATGTCGCTGCCCGCCTGCGGCTCGGTGATCGAGAACGATGCGAGCGCCTCGCCGCGCGCGATAGGCGGCAGCCAGCGCTCGCGCTGCGCCTCCGTGCCGTGGCGCACGAGCAGTGCCGTCGCCAGGCCGGTCGGGTTCACCGCGCCTGTGAGCGAGATCCAGCCGTGCGAGAGCGCCCGCCAGGCCGGCACCAGGTCGGACACGCCGAGCCCGCGACCGCCGTACTCGCGCGGCACCATCGCCCCGGGCAGGCCGAGCTCCACCAGCCGGTCGATGGCCGACTGCGGCAGGTCGTCGCGCCGGTCCCACTCGTCCACCTGCGGCAGGACGGTCTCGTCGACGAACCGCCGGACGGCGGCCGGGAGGTCGTCGGTCGAGGCGCTCACGCCGGCTCGGCGCGTCCCTCGAACTCGGCACGCGGAAGCACCCGCGCGAGGCCGCGTGGCAGCCACCAGTTCCAACGACCCATCAGGCGCATGGTCGCGGGCACCAGCACGAGCCGGACCAGCGTCGCGTCGAGCGCGATCGCCACCGCCAGCCCGAGGCCGATCTCCTTCACCGACGGGACGCCCGTGAACGCGAACACGGTGAACACGCACACCATGATCAGCGCAGCGCTCGAGATCGTGCGCGCACTGGCCGAGAGCCCCTCGCTCACCGCGCGCGCGGTGTCGCCCGTGGCGTCGTAGCGCTCGCGGATCCGCGTCAGGAGAAATACCTCGTAGTCCATCGACAGCCCGAACACGATCGCCAGCAGGAACGGCGGCGTGAGCGTGTTGATGTAGCCGAGGTGGTGATAGCCGAGCAGGCTGTCGACCCAGCCCCACTGGAAGACCGCGACGAGCACGCCGTACGCCGCGGCGACCGACAGCAGGTTCATGACCACGGCCTTCAGCGGCAGGAGCACGCTGCGCAGCAGCACCAGCAGGACGAGGTAGCTGAAGGCGAGCACGAACAGCAGGATCTTCCACATCGAGCCGGATACGAGATCGCGGAAGTCGACGACCTGGGCGGTCGCGCCGCCCACGTCGATTTGTCCCACGCCCAGGTCACCCGCGCGCAGGCGATCCACGAGGGCCCGCGCCTGCCGGCTCTCCGGATCGTGCCGCGGCGTGACCGCCATCAGCACGGCGCGGCCGTCGCGCGACGCCTGCGGCGGCGCGACCGACGCGACCTCGTGGTCGCGGCGAAGGCCCGCGACGTACGAGGAGATCGCCTGGCGGTTGCGCGCGTCGCTCGCGGTGCCGTCTTCGAAGCGCGCGATCACCATCGCGGGACCGGACGCCCCGGGGCCGTTCACCTTCGCGGCCAGCTCGGCGCCGACGCGCGTCTCGTTGCCCTGCGGGAACTGGCGCAGCGCACCGTCGCCGAACTTGAGCGACAGCGCCGGTACGGCCAGCACGAGCAGCACCGCCGCGGAGCCGAGCCCGGCGATCCACGGGTGGCGCATGATGCGGTCGGTCCAGCTGTCCCAGAACGGTCGCCGCGCACGGTCCGGATGAGTCGAGCCCGGGCGGCGCCGCAGCGATCGCAGCCCGCGCACGAACAGACCGGTGACGGTGGCCACGCGGCCGCGCGCGTACGCGCGGCGCCCGAACAGCGACATCAGCGCGGGCAGCAGGCTCACCGCGCCGAGGATCGAGACGGCCACGACGATGATCGCACCGATCGCCATCGATCTGATCGTCGTGGAGTCGACGAGGAAGAGCCCGGCGAGCGCGATCATCACCGTCACGCCGGAGAACGCGACTGCTATCCCCGACGTGCGCATGGCCGTCTGGTGCGCCGTCGCGCGGTCCGCGCCCGCCGCGATCTCCTGGCGGTATCGGGCGAGGATGAAGAGCGAATAGTCGACGGCCACGCCGATCCCGATCATCGACGCGACGTTGGTCACGAAGACCGACATGTCGGTCTGCTGGGAGAGGAAGAAGATCGCGGCGCCCGTGATGACGACGCTCGCGAAGCCGAGCACGAGCGGTAGCCCAGCGGCGGCGAGCGAGCCGAACACGGCGAGCAGGATCAGCGCGACAATCGGGAAGCCCGCGCGCTCCGACTGCTCGAGGTCGTGCTTCGACAGGTCCTGCATCCCGGCCCAGAGCGCCTGCTGGCCGACCAGGTGCAGCTCGACGGGACCGCTGCCACCCACGTGAAGCTGATCGCGCAGGTCGGTGGCGGCGTTGGCGGCGTCGTCCTGTGAGCCTGTGAGGTCGAGCGGCACGACTGTGATCGGCGCCCGGCTCGCGCGGGAGGCAGCTGCGTTCGCGACGGTGTCGCTCAGCGAAACGTGGCTCACCCGGCCGGCGGCGTTCCGCGTGCGGTCGATCGCCTTGCGCACGTCGGCGTCGCCTGCTCCGGGGTGACGCGCGATCACGACCGCCAGCGACTCGCGCTGCGCGTTCTCGAAGTCGGACAGGCCGCGCTCGACGGCCTGCGAGTCCGAGCCCGGCACCTCGAAGCCGCCGCTGGTGAGGTGATCGGTCTGGCGCGCGGCGAACGGGATCGCGGCGGCGAGCAGCGCCGCCCAGACCAGCACGACGGGCCAGCGGTGGCGCCGGATGAAGCCGTCGAGGCGGTCCATCGCCCCCTGCATGAGCTACGCGCCGAGCAGGAAGCGCGCCGTGGCGATGCCCGCCTCGAACGTCTTCGCGCTGTCCCAGGCCGGGTCGCAGACGAGCTGGAGCTCCATGCCGTCGCCGAGCGCGAACAGAAGCGACGCCACCGCCTCCGGCTCGCCGCGCAGCCGCACCACGCCGTCCGCCTCCTTCGCACGCAGGACCTCGGCGACCTGTCCGCGAGTCTTGCGGTACAGCTCGGCCAGCTCGCCGCGCACCTCGTCCTTGCGGCGCGAAACGCTGAACAGCTCGTGGATGATCGCGTGCGCGTTCGAGTCGTCGGCGACGTAGTCCTCGAGCTGGCGGACGAGCACGTCGACGATCGCGTCGATCGAGTCGGCGCCGGCGAGATGCTGCTCGAGGCGCTGCATCCGCATCTCGGAGTCGCGCCGGACGACCTCCACGAGCAGCCGCTCCTTCGAGCCGAAGTAGTAGTGCAGGAGCCCGCGCGACACGCCCGCCTCCTGCGCGACGTGGTCGAAGGTGGATCCGGCGGCGCCGCGCAGTCCCACGCTGGCGCGCATCGCCTCGACTATGCGCCGGGCCTTGTCGCTGTCAAGACGGCGCTCGCTGGTAGCGGCCTCCATTGGGCAGAATCTAGCTGGACGGCCAGCCAGAGGGAAACTCCTCCCCGCGCCGGGCGTTCTGCTAGACGATAACCGTGCTCACGCCGCGAAACATCCTCGCCGTGGCGGCCATCGCCGTCGGCCTCTGCGCCAGCGCGGTCGCGCTCGCCGCGAGCGGCGGCGGCCGGCCGGCGAGCGCCAATGCCACGGCGTACCAGCGTCAGGACGCGGACGGAACGCAGAAGGGCTACGTGCGCGTGACCGGCACCGACTCCGATCGCGGCGTCGGGACCCGCGTGAACACCTCCACCGCCGGCGGCAAGGGCAGCGCGACCGGATCCGCGCGCATCCGCAACGTCAAGCTCTTCGGCGGGCTCGTCACGGCCGACACGGTGTCGGTCACCGCCTCGTCGTCGGGCGCGGGCGACTCGACGAGCGGGCGCGTGAAGAATCTCGTGGTGAACGGCGCCGGCAAGGGCACGGTCACCAGTCGCCGGGCGTTCGACATGGGCGGCTACGGCAAGCTCGTCGCGGTCGACGACAGCGGCCGCGGGATCGTCGGGCTGCGCGCCACGCTCACCCGCGACTACCAGAACTACCCCGCCGGGGCCTCGGTGAAGATCGCGTACGCGGCAACGAGCGCAGGCGATGCGGTCGCGCCTCCGCCGCAGCCGAAGGCGTCGCAGCCCAAGGCCTCGAAGCCGGCGAGGCCGAAGGCCGCCAAGCCGAAGCCGGCCAAGCGCCGCAAGCCGCCGCGCACGAAGGTCCTGCTCACGGCCAAGGGCTACGTCTTCCCCGTCTACGGCAAGCACAACTACAGCGACACGTTCGGCGCGGCGCGTGCGGACACCGGGGTCCACGAGGGTGTCGACATCTTCGCGAGCGCGGGCACGCCGGTGGTCGCGGTCTGCGACGGGTCGCTCAACCGCGTGGGCACGCTGCCGATCTCGGGGAACCGTCTCTGGGTGAAGTGCAAGCGCGGTGGCGACAGCTTCTTCTACGCCCACCTCTCGTCCTACGCGACCGACACGCACAGCGGGGCGAAGGTGGACGCCGGGCAGGTCATCGGCTTCGTCGGATCGACGGGCGACGCGGAGAAGACGCCGCCGCACCTCCACTTCGAGGTCCACCCGGGTGACGGCGCGGCGGTCGACCCGTATCCGTTCCTGCGGGCGTGGGAGCACCGGCGCGACGTGCCGGCGGCCGCGTGGGTGCGCGCGAACGGCGGCGGCGCCGGCGTACAACCCGGCACGCTCGTCGTGGTACGCGACTTCCTAGACCGCTGACGCGCCCGGCCTGACTTCTGGGATTGCTTATTCGCGCCCTTCGTGATTAGGGTCGCGAGAGCGAGCGAGGAGGTACGCCGGGATGGCGACGCAGGTACTGGACAGCGCTGCGATCGAACAGCTGCGGGGCTCGGTGAAGGGTGAGGTGCTGACGGCCGGAGGCGCCGGCTACGAAGAAGCGCGCACCGTCTTCAACGGCATGATCGACACGCGGCCTGCCACCATCGTTCGCTGCAAGGATCCGCACGACGTGATCGCGGTCGTCGAGCTCGCTCGCGTGCGCGCATGCGAGGTCTCGATCCGCAGCGGTGGACATGGGGTTACCGGGTCGCAGCTCACCGACGAGGGGATCGTGGTCGACCTGACCGCGATGAAGCGGATCACCGTGGATCCCGAGGCGCGGACCGCACGTGTCCAGGCCGGAGTGACCTGGGGCGAGCTCGACGCCGCCACGCAGGAGCACGGCCTCGCGGTCACGGGTGGGCGCGTGCCGAGCACCGGCATCGCGGGGCTGACGCTGGGGGCGGGCAGCGGCTGGATCGAGCGCAAGTTCGGCTTCACCTGCGACAGCCTCATCGAGGCGGACGTCGTGACCGCGGACGGGCGCTTCGTGCGCGCGAACGAGACCGAGAACTCGGACCTGCTCTGGGCGCTCAAGGGCGGCGGCGGCAACTTCGGCGTGGTCACGCAGTTCACCTACCGCCTCCACCCCGTCGGCCCGATGGTCTACGGCGGCATGCTCGTGTTCCCGCCGTTCGCCGCACGCGAGCTCGCGCAGACCTACCGCGAGTTCATGAGGAGCGCCCCGGACGAGGTCGGCGGCGGTTTCGCGTTCGTCACGGCGCCGCCCGAGGAGTTCGTCCCGGAACAGGCGCGCGGCAAGCCTGCCGTGGGCATCATCGCCACCTACAGCGGCGACCCCGAGGAGGGCGAGCGAGTCTTCGGGCCCTTCAAGGACATGGGACCTGCGGTGGACCTCACCGGGCCGATGCCGTACGTGGCGGTACAGGCGCTGCTCGAACACGGCAACCCGCCCGGCAACCGCCACTACTGGAAGGCCGACCTGCTCGACGAGCTCACCGACGAGGCGATCGACAAGCTCGCGGACGCCCATATGCGGATGCCGTCGCCGCTCACGGTGATGCTGCTCCAGCCGCTGGGCGGCGCGGTCTCGCGCGTGCCGGCGGACGCCACCGCACTCGGCCGTCGTGAGGCGGGCTGGGCGTACCACGTGATCTCGCAGTGGGTCGACCCGGCCGACGACGAGCGCAACATCGAGTGGACGCGATCGGTCTCGCAGTCGCTCGAGCCGTATGCAAGCGGCGGCGTCTACATCACCTACACGAGCGACACCGGCGAGGCGCGCGTGCGCGACGCGTTCCGCGACCACTACGACCGGCTCGTGGCGATCAAGGACCGCTACGACCCGGGCAACATGTTCCACCTCGGGCAGAACATCCGCCCGAGCATCGAGGCAGCGGCCCGCGCGCAGAGCGGGTCCTAGGGGGCGGGGCGCCGCGGGGGCGCCCCGCCCTCACAAACGAGAGAGGCGCCCCTCGGGGCGCCTCTCTTCGTTCAGTCTCTGCCGGTGCGGCGTCAGGCGTTGACGGTGGTGCCTGCGCCCGCGCTCGACGGCGTGGTGGTGGAGCTGTACTCGAACTCCTCCTCCGCGCCGAACAGCACGTCCAGCACCTTCTTGCGCAGCCCCTCGTTGAGCACGAGCGCCGCGATGGCGCCCACCAGCAGGAGGGTGAAGAGCCCGCCGCGGCGGCGCTTCTTCTTTGCCTTGCTACCGCGCAGAGCGTCGGCCGCGTCCTTCAGCGAGGACGCCGCCTCCTTCAGCTCGCGCTGTGTCTTCTTGTCGTCAAAGAGCGCCTTCGCGGGCCCCTTGCCGTTTGACATGCGCTCGTATGCCTTGCGCGCGGACTCGAACGCCGTCTGGAGGTTCTCCCGCAACTCCTCGTCGTTCGCGAGTCGCTGCACGTACGGGTTCGAGGTCGCCGCCTTGCCGGCGGCTATCGCCCCGGCTCCGGCCTTTGCGGCCTTCTTTTTCTTGGACGCCATGGCTCTCCTCGAATCGGCTTGCTGGCGCAACCTTACCCGGGGACGGGTGTCCGCGTAACGCTTCTGGTTCCCCGTGGCTTCGGTTGCTCGAATGCCTCACCCAGCACGCGGTCGATCGAGTCGACGAAGATGAACTCCACGTCGCCGAGCAGGCTCGGCGGGAAGTCCTCGAGATCGGGCTCGTTCAGCTTGGGGGCGATCACCCGCGTGACCCCCACCCGCTGAGCGGCGAGCGCCTTCTCCTTGAGCCCGCCGATCGGCAGCACGTGGCCCGCGAGCGTGATCTCCCCGGTCATGGCGGTATCGGACCGCACCGGCACGCCCGTCACGAGCGACGCGAGCGCCGTCGTGATCGTGATGCCGGCGCTCGGCCCGTCCTTCGGCACGGCGCCCGCCGGCACGTGGACATGCACGTCGTGGGCGCGGAACCAGCCCTCGTCGACCTCGCCGCCGAGCTGCCACACGTGCGCCTTGAGATATGAGAGCGCCGCCTGCGCGGACTCCTTCATCACGTCGCCGAGCTGGCCGGTGATCGTGAGCTTCCCCTCGCCGGGATACGCGGTGGCCTCGACGTAGAGCACGTCGCCGCCGACCGGCGTCCACGCGAGCCCGGTGGCCACGCCGGGCTCGCCGGTGCGGCGCTTCGGGTCATCCATGAAACGCGGGCGCCCGAGCATCTCGCGCACCTGCCTGGAGCGGATCACGCGCCTGCGCCTGGCCGCGCCCTCCGCGTAACCGCGCGCCAGCTTGCGGCACACCGAGCCGATCTGACGCTCGAGATTGCGCACGCCCGCTTCACGGGTGTACCCGTCCACGATCGTCTTCAGCGCTTCGTCGGCGAACTGAATTTTGCCCTCCGGCAGGCCGTTGCGATCGATTTGGCGGGGCACGAGGTAGCGCTTCGCGATCTCGAGCTTCTCCTCGACGGTGTAGCCGGCCAGCTCGATCACCTCCATCCGGTCGAGCAGGGGGCCGGGGATCGGGTCGAGCTGGTTGGCCGTGCAGATGAAGAAGACGTTCGACAGGTCGAGCGGGAGGTCCATGTAGTGGTCCCTGAAGGTGCTGTTCTGCTCGGGGTCGAGGACCTCGAGGAGTGCCGAGGCGGGATCCCCCTGGAACCCGACGCCCATCTTGTCGATCTCGTCGATCATCAGGACCGGGTTGTTCGCGCCGGCGTCGCGCAAGGATCGGACGATGACGCCGGGTAGCGCGCCCACGTAGGTGCGGCGATGGCCGCGGATCTCCGACTCGTCGCGCACGCCGCCCACGCTGATCCGTTCGAACTTGCGGCCCATGGCGTCGGCGATCGAGTGGCCGAGCGACGTCTTGCCCACCCCGGGCGGGCCGGAGAAGCAGAGGATCGACGAGCGCGCGTCGGGCTTGAGCTTGCGCACCGCGAGGAACTCGAGGATGCGGTCCTTCACGCGGTCGATGTCGTAGTGGTCCTTGTCGAGCTGTCTGCGCGCCTTCTTCAGGTCGATGTGGTCGGGCGTCGACTGCGACCACGGCAGGTCGACGATCCACTCGAGGTAGGTCCGGATGACGCCGTGCTCGGCGGCCTGGGGCGGGAGGCGCTCGAAGCGCTGGAGCTCGCGATCGGCGGCCTTGCGCACCTCCTCCGGAAGCTCGGCGGCCTCGATCCGCTCGCGCAGCTCGTTCGTCTCGGCGGCCTGCTCGTCGGTCTCGCCGAGCTCCTCCTGGATCGCCTTGAGCTGCTGGCGCAGGAAGTACTCCCGCTGGGCCTGGTCCATCTCGGACTGGATCTGCGACTGGATCCGCGTTCCCAGTGAGATCAGCTCGGACTCCCGTGTGAGGATCTCGAGCAGCCGCCGCAGCCGCTTCGCCACGCCCAGCTCCTCGAGCAGCTCCTGCTTCTCCTCGGCGGGGATCCGCAGCGCGCCGGCGATCATCCAGCCGAGCTCGACGGGATCCTGGAGGTTGGCGACGGCCACCGTCAGCTCCTCCGGCAGGTACGGAACCTGCTCGATGATCTGCGTGAACGTGACCTGGAGGTTGCGCGCGATCGCGTCGAGCTCGGGGCTCGGCTCGATGACGTCGGGCGCGTCCTCGATCCGCGCGACGAGGTATGGCTCGGTGGCCACGAAGTCCGCGATCCGCACGCGCTGGCCGCCCTGGACCAGGATCCGCAGCGTGCCGTCGGGCACCTTCATCATCCGCGCGACCGTCCCCGCGACGCCGTACTCGTAGAGGTCGTCGGGCCCCGGCTGCTCGATCTCGGGGTCGCGCGAGGGCACCATCGCGAGGAGCCGCTCGCCGCCGAGGACGTCGTTGATGAGCTTGATCGACCGCTCCTGGCCGATCGCGAGCGGCGCCAGCGTGTCTGGGAAGATCACCGTCTCCTTCAGCGGCAGGACCGGCAGGCCCGGAGGCAGCGAGCGTTCGGGGGCGTCGGCGTCGGCGTCCCCGGGGCGTGCGATCTCGATCGTCATTCCGCGCCCTCGATGGGGATGCGGCGCGTGCTCTGCTCGGGCTGCGCGAGCGGGATGTCGATGCGCAGGATGCCGTCGTCGTAGCTCGCCGTCGCCCGCTCGGCGTCGACCTCGGCGGACAGCTCGATCACGCGCTTGAACGGGCCGTGCGCGATCTCGATCTGCTGGTAGAGCCGCCCCTCGGCCTCCTGGGCGCGGCGGCGGCCGGCGATCACGAGCTGGCGGCCGCGCACCTCGACCGACACCTCGTCCGGGTCCACCCCCGGCACGGCGACCTTGACGATCGCGCGAGCGGGCTGGCCGCAGTAATAGACGTCCACTTCCGGTGTGAACGTGCGGCTCTGGGTCAGACCGGTGCGCTCGAAGACGTCACCGAACAGCTCGTCGATCTCGCGGCGCATGCGCTCGAAGTTGGCGAAAAGGTCGCGCTCGCTGGGCACAGGGACCAAGGCTACTGCGACCTTTTCGCCTGCAGCCCGCAGCCCGCAGCCCGCAGAGCCGGCTGCTCAGACCCTGTAGACAGCCCCTTCGCGCGCCACGTCGACGGGTCCACCGAAGCCCTCGCTGGCCTCGTCACGCGCCCACAGCTCGTCGAGCTCGTCGGAGATGTGCGTGATCACCACGCGCTTGGCGCCCGCCTGGCGGCCGTGCTCGCCGGCCTCGCGCGGGGTGAGGTGGCCGCGCTCGCCCGTTCGCTCAGGACGTGGCAGGGTCGCCTCCACGAGCAACAGGTCGCAGTCGCTCGCGAACTGGATGAGCTCCTCGGTCGGGCGGCTGTCCGCCCCGAAGACGAGCCGGCCGCTGCCGTTCGAGGACTGCACGCAGATCGCGAACGTCTCGGTGAAGTGCGGCACCGTCCGGAAGCTGAACGTCAGCGGCCCGACGGTCGGCCTGTCGGTGGGCTCGTACTCACAGAGGTCGAACGCGTTCTCGACGAGGTCGTCGTTGCCCCACGCCCCCACCACGCGGCGGAAGGTGTCGCGCGCGCCGCGCGGCGCGATGAGCTGCGGACGGGCCGGTTCGTCGGTGCCGGGCCAGCGGTCGACCGGGACCGGCTGCTGGCGCGGCGCGTACGTGAGCGCGTACGAGAACGGCACGATGTCGAGGAAGTGGTCGGCGTGGAGGTGCGACAGCACGACCGCGTCGATCTTCGTGTAGTCGCGATAGCGCCGCAGCTTCGAGAACACGCCGTTGCCGCAATCGAGCAGCACGGAGGTCCCGTTGTCCTCGATCAGGTAACCGGAGCACGCTCCGTCCGCGTCCTGCCAGGAGGGCGACTTCCCCAGCACCGTTAGCCGCATTGCGGCGCGAGTCTATCCCCGGGCTGCTGCGGCCGTGGCAGGGCTGCCGAAGCGCGCGGCGGCGGCCGGGAACGCGTACGCCGCGCGAGTGCGCTCGGTCCTGAAGACGAACGAGAGCTGGCGCTCCGGAACCAGTCCGCGCTCCGCCGGGCGGAACGTCGGGCACGGCGCGTCGAGATTGAGCGCGCACAGCATGTTCTTGCCGAAGTAGCAGTCCTCGCACTTCAGGCACTTCGTCTTCGTCGCCACAGGTCCCCTTCGCATTACGTCGCCATCGTGGGCCAGTTCCCCTTCGGGTCGGCATCGTGCCTGATCCGCCCCCGGCGTGCACGGCGTTTTCCCGCAAATTTCACATTTTCGAAAAGCCCGCATATTGCAGGGAAGTTGTGAATCGGGCTGCTGTTTGCGGCTTTTTCGAGAGAGCGGAAAGCGGAAAGCGGAAGGCGGGAGTTGGGTATATCGGTGCTCTTATGGATCTCGTCACCGGGGCAACCGGCTACATCGGCGGACGGCTCATCGCTCGGCTGCGGGCGGAGGGGCGTCCCGTTCGCGCGATGGCGCGGCGGCCGGAGCGCTTCGCGGCCGTCGACGGTGTCGAGGCGGTGGCCGGTGACGTGGTCGAGGACACCGGGCTGCGCGAGGCACTCGACGGCGTCGAGACGGCCTACTACCTGATCCACTCGATGGAGCGCATCTCCGCGGGTCGCTCGAACGGCGGCTTCGGCGAGCGGGACCGCGCGGCGGCGGGCAACTTCGCCCGCGCCGCGAGCGCCGCGGGCGTCGAGCGCATCGTCTACCTCGGCGGGATCGTGCCGCGCGGCGAGTCGCTCTCGCCCCATCTGGCGTCGCGACTCGAGGTCGAGCGGATGCTGCTCGATGCCGCGCCCGCCCCGACCGCCTTCCGCGCCTCGATCGTCATCGGCGCCGGGTCGTCGTCGTTCCGGCTGCTGGTGCGGCTTGTGGAGCGCCTGCGCGTGCTGCCGTTCCCGGCGTGGCGCGACCACCGGACGGCGCCGGTCTTCGAGCGCGACGCGATCGAGTACCTGGCGCGCGTGCCGCAGACGCCGGAGGCTGCCGGCCGGTCGCTCGACATCGCCGGCCCGGACGTGCTCACCTACGGCGACATGATCGAGCGCATCGCCGAGCTGATGGGACTCGGGCGCGTGCCGTTTCGCCTGGGGCTGTCGCAGACGCCCACGGCGAGCGCGATCGTGGCGGCGGTAGTCGGCCAGCCGGTCGAGCTCGTGCGCCCGCTGATGGAGAGCCTGGAGTACGACCTGCTGCCGCGCGACCGCGACGCGGAGCGGATCTTCGGGCTGCGCCCGCACCGCTTCGACAGGGCGGTCGAGCACGCACTGCGAGAATGGGAAGCCACCGAGGAGCTGGTCGCGCGATGAGCAAGCTGCAACGCGAGATAGAGATCGACGCATCGCCCGAGGCGGTGTACGACAAGCTGACCGACCCGAACTGCCTGAGCGAGTGGGTCTCGGTTCATGACGAGCTCGAGGAAGCCCCCTCGCGCAACGTCGAGAAGGGCGACACGCTCGTCCAGCGGCTCAGGGTGGCCGGGCAGAAGTTCCGCATCCGCTGGCACGTGGACGAGGCGAGCCGCCCGCGCAGGGTCGTATGGACCGGCAAGGGACCGATGGGCACGAAGGCCCGGGCGACCTACGAGATCTCGCAGAACGGCGGCCCCGGCTGCACGTTCACCTACGTCAACGAGTACGACCTGCCAGGCGGCCCCGCCGGAAAGCTCGTCGGGCGAGCGATCGGCGCGGCGTCGGGCAAGGAGGCCGACAAGACGCTGCGGAATCTGAAGAAGCTGGTCGAGAAGGGGTAGGAAGACAGGAGGCGGAAAGCGGAAAGCGGAACAACCACCCCCAGCTTTCCGCTTCCCGCTTTCCCGTTTCCCTAGAGCTTCGCCATCGCCTCCACGAGCTCCTTGACCGCGCCCGCGCTCTTCTGCAACTGCTCCTTCTCGTCGTCATCGAGATCGATCTCCACGATCTCCTCGATGCCCCCGCTGCCGAGCTTCACGGGCACGCCCACGAACAGGTCGTCGACCCCGTACTCGCCCTGGCAGAGCGCCGCGCACGGCAGCACGCGCTTCTGATCGAGGACGATCGAGTCGACCATCTCCCGGACGCCGGCCGACGGCGCGTAGAACGCCGAGCCCTTCTGGAGAAGCGTGCCGACCTCGGCGCCGCCGTCGCGCGTGCGCTGGACGATCTCCTCGAGCCGGTTGTCGTCGATCTTCTGGCGGATCGGGATGCCCGCGACGTTGGTGTACGAGACGACCGGCACCATCGTGTCGCCGTGGCCGCCCAGCACGAAGCCGGTCACGTCGCGCACCGAGACGCCGAGCTCCCAGGCGAGGAACGTGCGAAAGCGCGCCGAGTCGAGCACGCCCGCCATGCCGATCACGCGCTGGCGCGGGAACTGCGTGGTGTCGAACGCGGCGTGGCACATCGCGTCGAGCGGGTTGGTGACCACGATGACGATCGCGTCCGGGGAGCGGTCCTTCACCTGCTGTGACACGTCGCTCACGATCGACTTGTTGATCTCGAGCAGGTCATCGCGGCTCATGCCCGGCTTGCGCGGCGAGCCCGAGGTGATCACCACGATGTCGGAGCCGGCGGTCTCCTCGTAACCGTTGGTCCCGGTCACGTGAGCCTCGTAGCCCACAACCGGGCCTGACTGGTTCAGGTCGAGCGCCTTGCCCTGGGGAAGCCCCTCGACGATGTCCACGAGTACAACGTCTGCGTAGTCGCGCTCTGCAAGCCGTTGTGCACACGTCGCACCAACATTGCCTGCACCCACTACGGTTATCTTCTTACGGCTCATTACACATTCACCTTTCCATGGAGGGTTTGATGGCCGACTTCCTGGCCGAGAAGCTGCAGGAGATCGACAACCGGCTTAAAGAGCTGCGTCCGCTGCACGACGAGTTCCTCAAGCTCGAGCGTGCCAAGCAGGCGCTGGAGGGAATGGACTCTCCCACGCCCCGCCGCCGTGGCCCCGGGCGCCCGCGCGGGTCGGGCGCCGGCACCGGTGGCAACGGAAGGCGTCGCCGCCGCCGCAGCCGCGCCGGTGGCACGGCTGCGGACAAGGTCCTCGACGTGGTGCGCCAGAACCCGGGCATCACGGTGTCCGAGGTCGGCGACCAGCTGGGATACACCCAGAAGAACTACCTCTACCGGGTCTTCCACAACCTCACCGAGGATGGCGCAGTACAAAAGCAGGGCAAGGGTTACTCAGCGGTTTAAGAACCTCCAGCTTTAACCCTTAATCGTTGCGCCTGCTTCGATCTTGTCGATGATCGCGTCGGCGTATTCCGACGTGCCAACTGCAGTCGGGTCGTCGCGATCCTCCTTCAGGTCGTAGGTGACGTTCTCGCCTTCCTTGATGACCGCGGCGATCGACCCCTCCAGGCGGTCGGCCGCGTCCGTCTCCTCGATGTGGCGCAACAGCATCACACCCGACAGCATCAGTGCCGTGGGGTTGATCTTGTTCATGCCCTTGTACTTGGGGGCCGAGCCGTGCGTGGCCTCGAAGACGGCGTAGTCGTCGCCGATGTTCGCGCCGGGCGCGAGGCCGAGGCCGCCGATCTGGCCGGCGCACAGGTCCGAGACGATGTCGCCGTAGAGGTTGGGCAGCACCAGCACGTCGTACTCCGCGGGCCGTGACACCAGCTGGTTGCAGAGGTTGTCCACGATCCGGTCCTCGAACTCGATGCCGGAGTCGCCGTACTCCTCCTCGGCCACCTGCTGCGCGACCTTCAGGAACAGGCCGTCGGAGAACTTCATGATGTTGGCCTTGTGCACGGCGGTGACCTTCGACCGCCCGTAGGCCTTGGCGTACTCGAACGCCTCGCGCACGATCCGCTTGGTCCCGAAGATCGAGATCGCCTTGATCGTGACGCCGATGTCCTCGCGCAGCTCGGTCCCCTCGGTCTCCTTGATGAACTCGCGCAGCTTGAGGGTCTCGGGCTTGCCCTCCTCGTACTCGACGCCCGCGTAGAGGTCCTCGTGGTTCTCGCGCACGACGACCACGTCGGTCTCCGGGAAGCGCGTGCGCACGCCCTCGTACGCCTTGCAGGGCCGGATGCACGCGTAGAGGTCGAGCTCCTTGCGCAGCGCGACGTTGATCGAGCGGAAGCCTGAGCCCACCGGCGTGGTGATCGGGCCCTTGATGGCCAGGCCGCGCTCCTTGATGGAGTCGAGCACGCGGTCGGGCAGCGGCGTGCCCTCGGCCTCGTACACGTCGGCGCCGGCGTCCTGGAAGTCCCACTCGAACTCGACCCCGGTCGCCTCGAGTACCCGCTGGGTTGCCTCTGCGATCTCGGGGCCCGTGCCGTCGCCCGGGATGAAGGTGACGCGATGAGCCACTGCGATCCTTTCGTCTGAGAGCCGGGCATTATCGCGGTCGGCGTCCATCCGGGGTCCGCCGGTGCCGCCCTACCATGGGTGGATGCTCGGAGGAGGACGCTCGATCCAGCTCGTGCGCGTGTTCGGGATACCGATCGGCGTGAACGTCAGCTGGTTCCTGTTCCTGTTCGTCGTCATCTACTTCCGCTCCGAGGCGTACAAGGACCAGTTCCCCGGCCACGACAACCGGGCGTTCGTGCTGGCGGTGGTGTTCGCGCTCGCGTTCTTCCTCTCGATCCTGCTGCACGAGCTCGGGCACGCGGTCACCGCGCTGCGCAACGGCGTGGGGATCAGCGGGATCGAGCTGTGGATGTTCGGCGGGCTCGCGCGGATGAAGCGCGACTCCCCCACCCCCTGGATCGACCTGAAGATCTCGGCCGCCGGCCCGCTCGTCACGCTCGTGATCGCCGCGCTGGTGTTCGCGGCCGGGGCCGCATTCACGGGCGCGCACGACTTCGCGCGCGCGATGGTCTTCGACCGCACGCCGATCACCGCCGGCGAGGCCGTGCTCGCAGACATCTGCTTCATCAACACGCTGCTGCTCGTGTTCAACCTGCTGCCCGGGCTGCCGCTCGACGGCGGGCGCATCGTGCGCGCGATCGCCTGGTGGAAGACCGGCGACCGGCTGCGCGCCACGCGGGTGACCGCGATCACCGGGCGCGGGCTCGCGTACCTGCTGGGCGCCTACGGCATCTACGCGTTCGCCCAGGGCTCGAGCGTGGCCGGCGTGTGGTCGCTCGTGCTCGCGTTCCTGATCGGCCAGGCGGCGCGCGCCGAACTGGCGCGCGGCGAGGTGACGAGCCGGATCGAGCACCTGCACGTGAGCGACGTGATGGACGCCGAGCCGGTCGCGATCCCGGCGGACACGACCGTCGCGCGCGCGCTCGAGGAGTTCTTCCTGCGCTACGGCTGGGACTGGTTCCCGGTCGTGGACCGCAGCGGCCGCTTCGCGGGCCTGGCCGAGCGCGAGCGGCTCGAGCAGGCCGACGGCGCCGGCAGCGTCCTCGATGCGCTCGTGCCCGAGTCGCGCAACGAGTTCGGCGTGGGGGTCGACGAGCCGCTCGACGCCCTGCTCGCGTCCGAGCCGCTCCAGCGCCTGGGCGCGATCATGGCCGTCGACGGCGAGGGCGTGCTGCGCGGCGTGGTGACGATCGAACAGGTCATGCGCGCGCTCCAGCCGTTCGCGCGCACCGCGTAGCCGCTCGTTTCTTGAGCAGCCGGAAGCCGGCGGTCGTAGACGAGACGGGGGCCGTCGGCGGGTGTGGCATAGAATCCCGCGCCGCCGGAGCCCCGGCCCAGGAGAAACGACGCTTCAATGCCCTCACACGACGTACTCGTAATCGGCGGCGGCCTCGCCGGCCAGCGCGCGGCTCTCGCTGCTGCCGAGCAGGGCGCCAGCGTGGGGATCATGTCCAAGGTCCATCCGGTCCGCTCGCACTCGAACGCGGCGCAGGGCGGCATCAACGCCGCCCTCAACCCCGAGGACTCGTGGGAGTCGCACGCCTTCGACACGGTCAAGGGCTCCGATTACCT
>JAICJV010000025.1 GCA_025928265.1 Thermoleophilaceae bacterium | reverse complement strand
GAGGGCCGCGGTCCGTTCCGCTGGGTTGCGCTGTCGGGCGACCCGGCCGACATCGCCGCCACCGACCGCGCCGTGCTCGACGAGTTTCCCGACGATGAGCGGCTGCACCGCTGGATCCGGCAGGCGGGGGAGAGGATTGCGTTCCAGGGCCTGCCGGCGCGCATCTGCTGGCTGGGCTACGGCGAGCGCCACCGGCTGGGCCTGCGCTTCAACGCGATGGTGCGCTCCGGCGAGATCAGCGCGCCGATCGTGATCGGTCGCGACCACCTCGACTCGGGCTCGGTCGCGTCGCCCTACCGGGAAACCGAGGCTATGGCCGACGGCTCCGACGCGATCGCCGACTGGCCGCTCTTGAACGCGCTCGTGAACACCTCGTCGGGTGCGTCCTGGGTGAGCATCCACCACGGCGGCGGGGTGGGGATCGGCCGTTCGATCCACGCGGGGATGGTGTGCCTGGCCGACGGCAGCGAACTGGCCGCGCAGAAGCTCGAGCGCGTGCTCACGACCGACCCCGGGATGGGCGTGATCCGCCACGTGGACGCGGGCTACGACGCGGCGGCGGCCGTCGCCCGCGAGCGCGGCGTCCGCGTCCCGATGTACGAGGGCGAGTGAGCGTCCTCCCGATCGTCACCGTCGGCGACCCGGTGCTGCGCGAGCGAGCGCGCGACGTGACGCCGGATGAGCTTGCTTCGCCCGAGGTGCAGCGGTTCATCGATGACCTGATCGAGACCAAGCGCGCCGCGAACGGCGCCGGGATCGCCGCGAACCAGGTGGCGGATCTGCGGCGCATCGCGATCGTGGAGGTGACCCCGGACAACCCGCGCTACCCGTACAAGCCGCCGGTCCCGTTGACCGTGATGGTGAACGCGGTGCTGGAGCCGATGGGCGACGAGACCGTCGAGATCAACGAGGGCTGCCTTTCCGTGCCGGACCTGCGGGGCGAGGTGGACCGCCACGTGACGGTGCGAGTGCGCTACCTCGATCGCGACGGCGCCGAGCATGTGGAGGAGCGGCGCGGCCTCACGGCCGGCACGTTCCAGCACGAGGTCGACCACCTCGACGGCGTGCTCTTCCTCGACCGCGTCCGCGACCCCACCACATTCAGCACCTGGGAGCAGTTCGACCGTCACCGGCGCGAGGAGTTCGTCGCGCGCGCGAAGGCGCTGGTCGAGCGCGTCGGGTCGTGAGCCGCTACTGGTGCGAGCTCGCCTGGCTCGGCGGCGAGCAGGCCGAGCAGGGCGTGCTGATCGAGATCGACGGCGAGCGGATCGAGTCCGTCGCGCGCGGCACGCCCGGGGGCGCCGAGCCGCTGCCGGGCCTCACGATCCCCGGGCTCGCCAACGCCCACTCGCATGCGTTCCAGCGCGCGCTGCGCGGCCGCACGCAGACCGGAACGGGCTCGTTCTGGACCTGGCGCGAGCAGATGTACGACCTGGCCGGCTCGCTGAACCCGGACTCGATGTTCGAGATCGCGCGCGCGTGCTTCGAGGAGATGGCGCTCGCGGGCATCACGTGCGTGGGGGAGTTCCACTACGTGCACGGCCCGGGCGACATGGAACAGGCGGTGATCGCCGCGGCGCGCGACGCCGGCATCCGCATGACGCTGCTCGACGCCTGCTACCTGCACGGCGGGCTCGAGAGCTTCCGCGACCCCGATGCGCACGCCTGGGCCGAGCGCGTGAGCGGGTTGAGCGAGGCGCCTGATCTTCGGGTCGGCGCCGCGATCCACAGCGTGCGCGCCGTGGACCCGGACTCCGCGCGCGTGGTGGCCGAGTGGGCGGGCGACCGGCCGCTGCACGCGCACGTGTCCGAGCAGCCGCGCGAGAACGAGGAGTGCCTCGAGCGCTACGGCCGCACCCCGTCGCAGCTGCTGGCGGACGCGGGCGCGCTCGGGCCGAGCTTCACCGCGGTCCACGCGACGCATCTCAGCGACGAGGACGTCGAGCTCCTGAGCGAGGCGACGATCTGCCTCTGCCCGACGACCGAGCGCGACCTCGCCGACGGGATCGGGCCCGCACGCAGGCTGCGTGACGCCGGCGCGCGTCTCGCCGTGGGCAGCGACTCGCAGGCGTTCATCGACCTGTTCGAGGAGGCGCGGGCGATCGAGCTGGACCAGCGACTGGCGACCGGCACGCGCGGGCTTCACCCGGCGCACGAGTTGCTGCGCGCGGCCACCGTGGAGGGGCACGCCGCGCTCGGCTGGCCCGACGCCGGGCGGATCGAGGCGGGCGCGCTCGCGGACCTCGTGAACGTCTCGCTCGACTCCGTGCGGCTCCGCGGCACCGAGCCCGGCCACGCGCTCGAATCGCTCGTGTTCGCAGCCTCCGCGGCTGACGTGCGCCACGTGATGGTGGGAGGCCGCTGGATCGTATGAGCGCGCTCGTGATCGACAACATCGGGCTACTCGTGAGCAACGATCCCGAGCTCGGGCAGGTGCGCGACGCCGCGCTCGTGATCGAGGACGGCCGCGTTGCAGCGGTCGAGCGCGCCGGCGCGCAGGGCGACGAGCGGCTCGACGCGGGCGGCCGCTGCGTGATCCCGGGCTTCGTCGACAGCCACACGCACCTCGTGTTCGCGGGCGATCGCGGCGACGAGTTCGCCGCGCGCATGGCGGGCGCGCCGTACGCCGCCGGCGGCATACGCGTGACCACGGACGCGACGCGCGCCGCGACGCGTGAGGAGCTGGTCGCGTTGGCCGCAGCGCGCCGGCGCGAGGCGCTGCGCGCGGGCATCACGCACCTCGAGATCAAGTCGGGGTACGGGCTCACCGTCGAGAGCGAGAAGCGCCTCTGCTCTGTCGCTGCCGAGTTCACCGGCGACGTCACCTTTCTCGGAGCCCACGTCGTGCCGGCCGAGTACGAGGGCCGAGCCGACGAGTACGTCGAGGTGGTGCGTGGCGACATGCTGGCCGCGTGCGCGCCGCACGCGCGCTGGATCGACGTGTTCTGCGAGAAGGGCGCGTTCGACGAGGAGCAGTCGCGCGCGGTGCTGGAGGCCGGCCGCTCGGCGGGACTCGGCCTGCGCGTGCACGGCAACCAGCTGGGGCCCGGGCCGGGCGTGCGCCTGGCGGTGGAGATGGGCGCCGCGTCGGTCGACCACTGCACCTACCTCGAGGACGCGGACGTGGAGGCGCTGGCCGCGAGCGACACGGTGGCCACGTTCCTGCCCGCCACCGACTTCTCCACGCGCCAGCGGTATCCCGATGCGCGCCGCGTGATCGACGCGGGCGCGACGGTGGCGGTGGCCACCAACTGCAATCCCGGATCGAGCTACACCACGTCGATGGGCTTCTGTCTGGCGCTGGCCGTGCGGGACATGCGGATGACCGCCGAGGAAGCTCTCACCGCTGCGACGCTCGGCGGCGCGCGGGCGCTCCGCCGCGACGACGTGGGGCATCTGGCAGCGGGGGCGCGCGCGGACGTGGCGGTGCTCGACGCGCCGTCGTACTCGCACCTGGTCTACCGGCCCGGCGTGCCGCTCGTGGCCGCGACGCTCGTCGCCGGGCGCGTGGAGTGGCGCGACCCTGACTTCGGCTTCAGATCAGCGTGAGCCGAGCAAGCATCGGCCCGGTGCGCTCGCGCAGCTCGTCGGCGGCGCGATGCGCATCCTCCAGCGCGTCGACGAGCGCGGAGAACTCGCCGCGCACGTCGACGCCGCGGCGGGCGAGCTGCCGGTCGGCCTCGCGTCGCATCGCGGCCGTCGCGTGCTCGAGCGCCTCGAGCGAAGACTCGATGCAACCGATCGTGGCCGCGATCCCGGGTGCGGACCTGGGCTCCGCGGCCGCGGTTCTGACGCCCTCCGCTGCCAGCAGCAGATCACACGCACGGTCGTACAGCTCGTTGGTCGAGTCACGCCGAGAGGGCTTGTCGAGAATCTTCATGCCGCGGAGGTTGCCCGCGCGCGCGTGCGGGATCCATTGGGAGAAACATGCATTTCGGGGGCCGTTAGCCGCCTTCGGCCGCTGAGCCGGCCGGCATGCCGATGTCCTTGTTCTCGGCGACGAACTTGCTGGCGATGAACGTGGCGCCCGCCGGATCGGCGAGCACGGTCGCCCGCACCCACGGTGCGTCGAACGGCGCGACCACGACCTTGCCGCCCAGCTCTTCGACCTTCGCGGCCGTCTCGTCGGCCTCGTCCACGGCGAACGTCACGCTCCAGTGCGCGGGCGTGTCGTCCTGGTCGGCGGGGATGCGCTGGATGGCCGCGACCACGTCGGCGAAGCCCTCGGGCGCGCCCATCCCGGCCATGTTCTTGCGAAGGCCGGGCGTCCTCTCCTCGAGGTGGTCGCCGTACGCGCTCAGCGTCCACATGTCGTCGCCGCCGCCGAGGTCGAGCGTGCCCCAGCCGAACACCGGCCCATAGAAGCGCTTGGCGCCGTCCACGTCGCGCGTGTTCAGCGTGTTGAAGTTCAGCGCGCCGTGCTCGTTCACCACCTGCGCGCCCTTGTTCCCCTTCGGCTGCCACACGCAGAACATCGCGCCCTCGGGATCGGTGAACACGCCCATCCGGCCGGCGCCCATGACCTCGAACGGCTCCATCAGGACGTTCCCGCCGGCGTCGCGCACCTTCGACGCGGTCTCGTCGGCGCTGTCGACCTGGATGTAGGTGTTCCACATCGCCATCGGCGGGGCGCCCTCCGGCACGGGACCGATCGCCGCCACGTCGCCGCCGCGGATGCGGGCCATGAAGTAGTTGCCGGGAGCGTCGGGCGGCATCACGTCCTCGAACTCCCAGCCGAAGAGCCCGCCGTAGAAACGGGTCGCGGCCTCGGGGTCGGGCTGGGTGGTGTCGACCCAGCACGGTACGCCGGGGATGTAGCCATCGCGTTCGGGCATTGCAGCTCCTTTCGGGCCAGGGACCCCCACGCTACGCCCCGATCAGGTCAGGAACGGTCCTGAGGCTACGGCTTGGCGCGCTGCTGCTCCTCGCCCTCCATCACCGCGAGCCGGTCGTAGTAGTCCGGCAGCTCGTTGAGGTGGGCGAGGGCGATCTTGGCGGTCTTCAGCGTGTCGTCGTCGGTGACGTTGGTCGCCGGATCGCGGCGGCCGTGCTCGAGCTCGACCTCCATCCCGCGGCGGAACTGCTCGGCGTCGAACGGCGCGGAGTCCCAGTCGATGCCGATCGCCGAGCCGGCCTCGCGTGCTTCGTCCTCGCTGAAGGTGGTTCGCGGCAGCGGCACTTCCACGTCGGCCGTGCGCGGCTGGTCGAAGATTGCGGCGATCTCGTCGAGCGCGGCCTGCTCGCGCTCACTCACCTCCTCGCCGCCGATGCCCAGGAAGCCGCCCTCCCGGTGAGCGTGCGCGACCGCCTCCGCCACCGAGTAGACGAAGCGCTTGTACTGGTTCACCTCCTCGTCGTCGGCGGTGTGGCGCTCGAGGGTGCGGATCGCCTCGCGGAGGCGCGGCAGCGCCTGCGCGGCCTGCTCATTGCCTGCCGAGCGGTCGATCGCCGGCGGGCTGGCCAGGACGTCACGCAGCAGATCGCTGCTCGTCTCCGCTCTCGCGGTCGCGTACGCGCGCGCTGCCGCCAGGCTCTCGCTCAGCCCGCCGCCGCGCTCGGCTGCGCTCACGTACATCGCGGTGAGCGTCGGCGCCGTCGCGATCACGGTCCATTCGTCGGCGTTGAATGAGGCTTTGGTGGTCAGCTTGCGTGCGGATCGTCGAGGCGAGTCGCATCATTATCCGCTTCGAGCCGTGGTCGGGCCGCCGGAGGTCTCGGTGAGCGCCCCCGGGATCGACGTTTCGTCGTTGGTTCTCACGGGGCTCTAATGCCCGCTTGGCACCCTGCCTGCGGGATGGGCGACTCTCACAAGATGCTCGCGGTCGCGGCGCTGGTCGCGGCCACCGCCGCCGTGCTGGCCACGGTGCGCGACGGCGCGCTCGACCTCGCCGACGGCGTTGTTCTCGTCGTGTCGCTCGCGATCCTCGCGCGCATGACGATCCGGATGGCTTCGGACCCGGCCGCGAGGCGCCGGCGGTTGTAGCGTGGGACCGACATGTCCGGTCGGCGTGGGCTGACGCGCTTCGCGCGGCTACCGATCCGCGCGCGCCTCACGACCGCGTTCATCGCGGTCATGGCCATCGTCCTCGCCATTGCCGGGGTCGTGCTCTATACGCAGTTCTCGCACGACCTCGACGCCGACATCGACAGCTCGCTCGACGCCCAGGCCATCGACGTCGCGGCACTCGTCGCGGGCCGTGGCTCGGATGCGGTCCATGTGAGCGGCCAGCGGCTCGCGCAGGTGTACGCGTCGAACGGCCGCATCCTGGCGACGACCGACGCGGCGGCCGGCATCCGGCTGCTCACCGTGGAGCAGGCGCGGGCGGCCGCGCACGGCGACGTGCGAATCAAGCGCCGCACGGTGGCGTCGAGCAACCTGCGCGTGCGGGCGGTGCCCGCGCGTCGCGGCGACGACGAGGCGGTGGCGGTGGCGCAGTCGCTCGAGCAGCGCGACGACGAGCTCGCGCGGCTGCGGACGCGGCTCGGCATCGCGGGCCCGCTCGCCCTCCTGCTCGCCAGCCTCGCGGGGTACGAGCTGGCCGGTGCGGCGCTCAGGCCGGTCGACCGGATGCGCGGGCGCGCGGCGCAGATCACCGAGAGCCAGCTGTCAGACCGCCTCCCGGTCCCCCAGACTCGCGACGAGATCGAGGCGCTCGGCCGCACGCTCAACGACCTGCTCGATCGCGTCGAGGCGGCGGTCGCGCGCGAGCGGCGGCTCGTGAGCGACGCGAGCCACGAGCTGCGCACGCCGCTCACGACACTGCGGGCGGAGGTCGACCTCGCGCTGCGCGGAGAGCGCGACCCCGACGAGCTGCGTGCGGCGCTCGAATCGGCGGCGGAGGAGGCGGAGCGGATGACGCGGCTGGCCGACGACCTGCTCGTGCTCGCCCGCGCCGACCAGGGCCGCCTCCCGCTCCACGCGCAGCCGGTGCGGACGCACGTGCTGCTCGAGGACGCTGCCACCCGGGCCGGTGCTGCCGCTCGCGAGCGCGGGCGGGAGATCATGGTGGACGGCGACGGCGGCGCCGCGAGCGTGCTCGCCGACCGCGATCGCGCCGCGCAGGCGCTCGACAACCTCGTCACCAACGCGTTGCGCTACGGCGACGGGAGGGTCGAGCTGAGCGCACATGCCGACGGCGACCTCGTGGAGCTGCACGTGTCCGACGAGGGCCGCGGCTTTTCCGACGACATCGTCGGCCACGCCTTCGAGCGCTTCGGCCGCGGCAGCGAGGCGCGTGCCGGCGGGTCGGGCAGCGGGCTCGGCCTGTCGATCGTGGATGCGGTCGCGCGGGCGCACGGCGGCCGCGCGGGCGTGCGCAACCGCCCGGGCGGCGGCGCCGACGCCTGGATCGGCCTCCCGCGCCCCTAAATCGCGCCCCGGGGGGGCGAACGTCCATTTTTCCAGCATTAGTGCTGGAGAAATGGACGTTCGATTGGTGAAGCTGCTGGTGCGGCAGCGGGATTTGGTCGCGGCATGGCAGTTGTGTCGCGCCGGGTGGACCGTCGCGATGGTCGAGCAGCATGCGCGCGATCAGCATTGGCGCCGACTCCACTCGGGCGTTTATGCGTTGACGCAGTCGCCGCTCACGGTCGAGCAGCGGCGGATGGCCGCGACGCTCACGGCTCCGGACTCCTTCCTGTGCCGTTTCAGCGCCGGGGCGCACTACGAGATCTGGACGTTCGATGCCGGCTACGAGACGATCGTGAGGCATGGGAATCGCGGGTGTAACCGGAGCGAGGGCGTGCTCGTCCGCTACTCGACCACGCTCGACGGCGACGTCGGGACCTTCAACGGCATCCCGATCACCAGTCCGGAGCGCACGCTGATCGACCTCGCCGCCCATGCGGATCCCGCCCGCCCGCTCAGAGAAGCAAGGAGGCTGAAGCTCATCACCCCCTACTCGCTCGCGGTGAGCCTGGAGAAGCACCGCGGCCGCCGGGGAACGAAGCGGCTCGCCGAGTTGAACGACCGCTACTCCGGCCTGCCCTACAGCCGCTGCCGCTCGAACGCGGAGGCGAAGGCCCTCGAAATCCTCCACGACGCCGGCGCCGAGGCACCGCGCGTGAACGAGAAGTTCGCAGGCGAGGAGGCCGACCTCACCTGGCTAGAGGACAGGCGGATCGTCGAGATCGACGGTCCGCAGTTCCACCAGATCAGCGCCGAGGATGCCCGCAAGCAGGCCATCTGGGAGGAGGCCGGGTTCACGGTCGAGCGCATCAGCAGCGACGACGTCTACGCGCGCCCGTTGCTCTTGATCGCACTTGCCACCGGCCGCAGCCGGTAGCCGGCGCCGCGCACCGTCTCGATGCTCTCCACGCCGAACGGCCGGTCGATCTTCTCGCGCAGGTAGCGCACGTAGACGTCGACCACGTTCGAGCGGTTCTCGTAACCGCCGTCCCACGCGTGCTCGAGCAGGTCGTAGCGCGACAGCACGCGGCCCGGGTGCCGCATGAACACCTCGAGCAACTGCAGCTCCTTCACCGACAGCGGGATGTCCACGTTGCCGCGGGACACCACATGGCTGCCGGTGTCGAGCGTCAAGTCGCCGACCTCGATGACAGTGCCCCGCTCGACCGGCCCGCGGCGCGAAAGCGCCCGGATCCGCGCGAACAGCTCGCCGAAGTCGAACGGCTTGAGCATGTAGTCGTCCGCGCCGGTGTCGAGGCCGGTGATCCGGTCCTCGACGGCGTCGCGGGCGGTGAGCATGAGGATCGGCGTGCGGACGCCCTGGGCACGGAGGCGCCGGCACGTCTCGAAGCCGTCGATGCCCGGCAGGTTCACGTCGAGGACGACCACGTCGTAGGGACTGGAGGTCGCCATCCACAGCGCGTCCTCGCCCCTGATCGCGACGTCCGCGAGCAGGCCGTCCTCCTTCAGCGCCTTGCGGATCAGCGAGGCGAGCTTGACCTCGTCCTCGACCACGAGCACTCGCATACGTCGATGTTCGCGCTGCGAAATGAGCGACAAATGAAGGCCGCGCGCTCTCACGCTGACCTCATCGGCGGTCGCCACGATCGTGGGCGTGACCGGCCTGGCAGTCCCCGCTAAGCCGCGCTTCGGCGACCGCACACGCGCGGCGCGCCGCACTGTGTCAGCGATGCATCTCGAACTGCTCGCGGTGATGGCCCTGGCCGCGGCGCTCGACCTGTGGCGCCTCAGCCAGAACGGCTGGGCGAACCCGTTCTACTCGGCGGCCGTCCGGTCGATGAGCATGAGCCGGCACAACTTCCTCTTCAACTCGCTCGACCCGAGTGGCGTGATGACCACCGACAAGCCGCCGCTCGCGCTCTGGATCCAGACGCTGGCGGTGAAGGCGTTCGGCTTCCACCCACTCAGCGTGCTCGTGCCGCAGGCGATCATGGGCGTGGCGGCGGTCGCGCTCACCTACGACCTCGTGCGCCGGCGGTTCGGCCGCATGGCCGGCTTCGTGGCCGGGCTGGCGCTGGCGCTCACCCCGATGACGGTCGCGATCTCGCGCGACAACAACCCGGACGCGCTGGTCGCGCTCTGCTGCGTCGCGGCGCTGTGGTTCCTGGTCCGCGGGCTGGAGCGCGGCGGGACGGGATGGATCGTCCTGTCGGCGGTCTGCGTGGGGTTGGGTTTCGAGACGAAATTCGCCATCGCGCTGGTGGTTGTGCCGGGGATCGTGGTGGCCTGGCTCTGGGTCGCGCCGCGTGGGCGCCTGGCCTCGCTCGGCCAGCTGTGTATCGCCGGAACAGCGGGCGTCGCCGTCGCGATCGCGTGGCCGCTGGTCGTGATGCTCACGCCGGCGAACAGCCGTCCGTGGCTGGGCAGCACCAGCAACAACAGCGTCCTGTCGCTGATCGCCGGCTACAACGGCGTCGGCCGCCTTGCCGGCCAGGTCGGCGGACCGAGCTCGATACCGGCCCCGCAGGGCGGGGGTGGCCTCTTCGGCGGCGCGCCGGGACCGCTTCGCCTGCTCGACACGAGCCTCGGCGGGCAGGCGGGCTGGCTGGTCCCGCTCGCGGTGGTGAGCGGGATCGGCTTGCTCGTGGCCACGCGCCTGCGCCGCGGCGATCCGCGCACCGGCTGGCTCCTCGCGGTCGGCGGCGCCTTCGCCGCGGCCGCCGTCGTGTTCAGCGTGGCGAGCGGGATCTTCCACCCCTACTACGTGTCGCTGCTCGCGCCGTTCACCGCCGCGCTGGTGGGCGCGGCCGCGGCGCTGGCGCTGTCCGCGCGCGACCGATCACCGGCCGTGCTCGCGGTGCTCGCCGGCGCGGTGGGTGAGGCGATCGTGATCCACAACAACCCCCAGCAGATCGGCTGGGCCGGGCCCGCGCTGATCGTCGGCGGGCTGGTTCTCGCCGTCATCGTTGTGGCACTCGGCCATCGCCGAATACGCGCCGCGGCGCTGGCCGCCGCGCTCGCCGGACTGCTCGCGGCCCCCGCGGCGTGGGCTGTGCAGACGCTCGGCTACCCGACAAGCAGCGGCTTCCCCGCGGGCGGACCGCGGGGCGCCGACTCGATCCCGAGCCCGGGGACCCGGGCGCGCCACCACCATCGCCGTCACCACAAGAGCGCGCGCGTGCGGGCGCAGCTCGACCAGGTGGAGATCGCCCAGGTGCTGCGCTACATCCGCCACCACGGCGGCGGGACGCTCGGCGTGCGCAGCCAGAAGGAGGCCGAACCCGCGATCATCGCCTCCGGCGCGCGGATCGCCGGCCTCGGCGGCTACTCGGGCCAGGAGAGCGAACCGACCGTGCGCTGGTTCGCGGACATCGTCCGCGCGAACACGGTCCGCTGGGTGCTCTTCAACGGCCACCTGCACGACGTGGCGGGTCATCGCGTGGGGGCGAAGCCCGTGCTCCGGGCGGTGGCGGCCACCTGCAGGCGCATCCCGGCGCGCGCTTACATGCACCCGCTCCACTTCCGCGGCACGCGGCTCTACGACTGCCGCGGCCGCGCCCGCGCGCTCGAGCGCTACGGCCGTCTCACGCCCGTCTCACCATTCGTCGCGAGCCTGGTCGGATGAGCGCGATGGTGGACATCGTCGTGCCCGTCTACAACGAGGAGGCGGCACTACCCGGGTCGATTCGCCGCCTGCACGATCACCTGACCGACGGCTTCCCGTTCGGCTGGCGGATCGTGATCGCCGACAACGCGAGCTGCGACGGGACGCTCGACGCCGCACACACGCTCGCGGGCGAGCTGGATGGCGTGGAGGTGCTCCACCTCGACGAGAAGGGACGCGGTCGCGCGCTGCGCGCGGCATGGGCGAGCAGCCGCGCGCCGGTCGTCTGCTACATGGACGTGGACCTCTCGACGGACCTCCGCGCACTCCTGCCGCTGGTCGCACCGCTCGTGTCCGGCCACAGCGACCTGGCCATCGGATCGCGGCTCGCCGGCGGCGCGCGAACCACGCGCAGCCCGAAGCGCGAGCTGATCTCGCGCGGATACAACCGCCTTCTCCACACGGTCCTGCGCACCCGCTTCTCCGACGCCCAGTGCGGGTTCAAGGCAGCGCGCAGCGACGCGGTGCGCGACCTCCTTCCCGCGGTCCAGGACCAGGGCTGGTTCTTCGACACCGAGCTGCTCGTGCTCGCCCAGCGCGCGGGACTGCGCATCCACGAGGTGCCCGTCGACTGGGTCGAGGACCTCGACTCGCGCGTGCAGATCGTGCCGACGGCGTGGGATGACCTCCTCGGTGTCGTGCGGCTGGCTCTCACGGGCCAGCTGATCCGATTTCTCGCCATCGGCGTCTTTTCCACGATCGCCTACGCGCTGCTCTTCCTCGCCCTGCGCACCGGATTGTCGCCGGGCGCGTCTAACGCGCTTGCTCTCGCGCTCACGGCGATCGGGAACACCGCGGCCAATCGGCGGATCACGTTCGGGGTTCGCGGGCGCCGTGATGCCCTGCGTCACCAGCTGCTCGGCGGTCTGGTTTTCCTGCTCGCGCTCGGTCTGACCAGCGGCGCGCTCGCGGTGTTGCACGCACTGGTCGCACAGCCCGCACCAATGCTCGAGGTGATCGTGCTCGTCATGGCGAGCATCGGCGCGACGCTGTCGCGGTATGTCTGTCTGCGCTGGTGGGTCTTTGCGGAACCGTCGCCCCGCGTGGATCGGCTTCTAGGCTCGGAAGCCGTACCCCGCGCGGCATGTGGTTCGAGACCCACACGTTCACACTGAGCATCGCCCAGGCGGCCTGCGTCGCGCTGCCGGGCGCCGGCGTGCCGGACTGGCTCGCACGCCTGCGTGGCCGCGCGTGGGCGCTCGTCCCGCCGCTCTCGATTGCGGTCGTGGTCGGGGTCATCTCGCTGACCCCCGCTTCGGCGGATGTGCTCACGTGGACGGCGCTGCTGCTCGTGCCGTCCGGCTGCGCGATCGCCCTGGGATGGGCGATGCGCGGCGGCCGGCCCTGGCTCGCGCTGCTCGCGGTGCCGCTGCTCGTGCTGGCGTGGACGCTCCAGACGAGTCTCGTCGGCCAGGCCGCCGGCGTGCTGCTGATCGCGGGCTCGGCGATCGCGCTCGGACGCCTCCTGACGGGCGTTGCGCCGCTCGTGCTGCTCAAGGCCGGGGTGATCGCGATGGCGGCCGTCGACGCGTACCTGGTGTTCTCGAACCAGCTGCAGGCGCCGAACGCCGTGCTGGTGGCGGCGCACCCGGCGGCCGGCCTGCCGCGGCTGCAGGCGGGCGTGTTCGGTGGATCGACGCTGGGCTACGGGGACTTCTTCGCGGCCGCCGTGCTGGGCGCGATCCTGGCGGTCGAGCACGTGCCGCAGCTGCGCGCCGCCCTGGTGCTGCTCGTCGCCACGCTCTGCTGGGACCAGCTGTTCGCGATCTACGACGTGCTGCCGGCCACGGTGCCGCCCGCGGTCGTGCTCATCGGAGTCGAGCTGCTCCGGCGCACGCCGCTCGGCGAACGATGGGTACGGCATCGTGTGGGCGTCTCTTGAGCTTTCAACCGCCACCACCGCCGGTCCGCGGGTCCGACGGGAGCATGCGCAGCGTCCTGGCCGCGCTGCTCGCGAACACGCTCATCGCGCTGGCGAAGGGGATCGCCGCGGCGCTCACCGGGTCATCGGCGCTGGTGGCCGAGACGCTCCACACGATCGCCGACGCGGGCAACGAGGTGTTCCTGTACGTGGCGATCCGCCGCAGCGAGCGCGACCCCGACGCCACGCACCCGTTCGGCTACGGGCCGGAGCGCTACTACTGGGCGCTGCTCGCGGCGATCGGGATGTTCCTGATCGGCGGCGCGCTGTCGATCGCCGAGGGCATCCGAGCCCTGTTCAACCCGCTCCCGCTGGACGACCTGTGGGTCGGCGTGGGCGTGCTGGTCGTGGCGCTCACGCTCGACGGCACGAGCCGCACGATCGCGATTCGCACGCTCAAGAAGCAAGCGCGCGATCGCGGGGTGAGCGTGAAGACGCTGCTGCGCGAGAGCCCCGACCCGACCGTCACCACCGTCTACCTCGAGGACTCCGTCGATGTGGCCGGCGCGGGGCTCGCGCTGGTCGCGCTCGTGCTGCACAAGCTCACGGGGTCCGCGCTCCCGGACGCGCTCGCCACGCTTGCGATCGGCTGCCTGCTCGCCTACATCGCCCTCCGCCTCACGGCGCGGAACCGGCAGCTGCTGGCGAACCAGTCCGTGCCCGACCGCTACGTACAGCGCCTGCACGACCGGCTGGTCGCCGCCGAGGGTCTCGAGGACGTTCGCAACCTCGAGGCCGTCTACCTCGGTCCCGGGCAGGTCCTGGTGGCCGCCGACGTGCGAATGGACCCGCGCCTCGACGCCGACGGGGTGGCCGGCCTCCTCGCCACGCTGCGCGCGGAGGTCTGCCGCGATGTGCCCACGGTGGCGCGGCTCTACCTGACGCCGGTCGAGTAGCTCAGTCCGCGATCGCCACGGCCGCCTCGGGAGTGGCCACGAGGAAGCTGAAGCTCTCCTCCAGGTACAGCCGCACGACGTTCGCGTCGTGCGAGTCGTAGCCGATCGAGAGGTCCTGGCCGGACTCGAACGAGAAGTCGCCGCCGCGCATGCTCACGACCACCGCGCCGCGCACGCCCGGCGCCCACACGATCGGGCCCTCGAGGATCTTGCGGAGGTGGTCGAGCAGCAGGTAGCCGCCGTGCTCAGCGGTCTCCACCACGCGCCGGTACTGCTCGCGGCCGAGCGCCAGCCCGTACGGGCCGGTCACCCCCTGGCACATCATCTTCTCGACGGCCTCGGCGACCGGCGTCGGGTACTCGTTGGTGTCGTCGCCCAGTCGCAGGCCTTCGTGCGGCGACGCCTCCGCGATGCCTGTGATCGCGTCGTTCCAGCCGTGGAAGACGGCGACGTTCTCGGCCAGCGCGATTCGGTGCGCGGCATCGTCGAGCGCCTCCAGGTCCGCGTCGGGCGCGCCGCGGTCGGCGTCCCGGAGCTCCTCCCGCGAGAGCTCGAAGTCCACGCGCAGCTCCACCAGCGGGAGCACGCGCCGCCGGCGACCCTGTGCACCGTCGGCCGGCGCTGAGGGGAGCGGGGTGGTGCGCCCGAGGTTGGTGGCCGAGTGCTCCCAGCCGAGCGGGCCCGAGAAGTCGACGAGCTTGCGCGCCGCCAGCGCCGGCGTGAGCCGCTCGCGCGCCTCCTCGTCGAGCTCGTTCCAGACGTTGTCACTGATCGGGGCGTGCGAGCGCAGCAGATGGTTCATGTCACGCCCCCCGCAGCCCGCCGATGCCGAGCGAGCCGTCGCCCGAGCTGTCGGCGCCACCCTCGAGCGCCTCCTCCTCGGCCTCCTCGCCGTGCTCGACGATGTCGCCCGGCTGGAACAGGATCCCCTGCGCGATCTCGCGCCACGCGGGCGTCCGGCGCAGCAGGAACTCGAGGTCCATGCTGAAGTGCTTGTACTCCTCGCCGACCGCGTCACGCATGACGGCGACGGCCTCGGGGTCGGTCTCGATGGCGATTCGCTGCTCGTACCACCCGATCGCCTCGGCTTCCTCCGTCAGCGACGCGCACAACCGCGCGAACGTCCTGGTCGTGGCCGGAAGCTCGTCCGGCGGCTCGTGGTACTGGTCGAAGCCCATCGATCCTCCCTTCGCTATGGACGGATGCCCGCGCCGCTACCCGCCGCGCAGCGCGTCGATCTCCTCGAACGCCTGTGCGTCCAGCAGCGTCCGGCACGCGCGCTCGCAGCTGCGACAGACCTCGGCACAGACGCGGCAGTGCTCGTGGTGCTGCGCGTGCCGCTCGCACTCCTCCGCGCAGCTGGAACAGGCGCGCACGCAGGCCTCGAGCAGGCGCTGGACGAGATACTTGTCGTAGCGGGTCTGCCGCGACAGCACCCGGGCGGTGGCCGCGCATACGTCCGCGCAGTCGAGGCAGAGCCCGATGCATCTGCGCATCTCGGCGACGTCCGGCTCGGCCACATCCGCGTCGGCACACGCCGTGCAGCTCTGCTCGCAGTCGATGCAGCCGTCGATCGCGGCCGCGAGCTCGTCGACGTCGAACTCAGGCGTGCCCGGCGAGGCCTCGATCATCTCTCTTGCGTGGCTCATCCGCTCGCCGCGAACGCTACCCGCTTAGCGAAATGGAGATCCCGGTCCCCCGGCGTTCGCGCTCACGGGCGCAGGCCGCCGGGATCGAACATTTCGCCTAGTACAAACTTCAGTCATGCCCGCTTCCGAAACCACGACTGTCGAGGCCGATGGGATCGACGTTCGGGTGTCGAGCCCGGACCGCGTGATCTTCCCGGCGACCGACCGGACCGGCGAGATCACGAAGCTCGACGTGGTCCGCTACTACGTCGCAGTCGGCGATGGGATCATGCGCGCGCTCGACCGGCGGCCCACGACTCTCGAGCGCTGGCCGAAGGGCGTGCACCCGGGCATCCGGCTCTCGACGCGCGAGTGGGGTGGGGGCGACGCGTTCTTCCAGAAGCGCATCCCGAAGGGCGCCCCGCCGTACGTGCAGACGGCGCGCATCGAGTTCCCGTCAGGCCGCCACGCCGACGAGGTGTGCCCGACCCAGCTCGCCGACGTCGCGTGGGCGGCACAGATGGGCACGATCACATTCCACCCGTGGCCGGTCCGCTCGGGCGACGTCGACCATCCCGACGAGCTGCGGCTCGACCTCGACCCGCAGCCCGGCACCGACTTCGACGACGCCGTGCGCGTCGCGGGGTGCGCGCGCGAGGTGCTCGCCGACCTCGGCTACGCCGGGTTTCCGAAGACGTCGGGCGGCCGCGGCGTGCACATCTACGTGCGGATCGAGCCGCGCTGGACGTTCACCGACGTGCGCCACGCCGCGATCGCGTTCGGCCGCGAGCTCGAGCGGCGCCTGCCGGGCGAGGTCACGACGAAGTGGTGGAAGGAGGAGCGCGGCGAGCGCATCTTCGTCGACTACAACCAGAACGCGCGCGACCGCACGATCGCCTCCGCCTACAGCATCCGCCCGAAGCCGGGCGCGCCGGTGTCGGCGCCCGTGACGTGGGACGAGCTGCCGGACGTCGCGCCCGAGGACTTCACCGTGGAGACCATGCCGGCGCGCTTCGCCGAGGTGGGGGACAGGCACGCGGCGATCGACGACGTAGCGCACTCGCTCGAACCGCTGCTCGAGATGTACGAGCGCGATCCCGACGGGGACATGCCGTACCCGCCCGACTACCCGAAGATGCCCGGCGAGCCCAAGCGCGTGCAGCCGTCGCGCGACAAGGACAGGCCGCGCTAGCTCTGGGGGAGCTTCTTCTTCCCGCGCCTGATGACGGGATTCGAGGGCGGCGGCACGACGGGCCCGATATCGCCGTCGGGCGCTTCGTCGAGGTCCACGATCACCGGCGCGTGGTCGCTCGGCCCCTTGCCCTTGCGGGCCTGCCGATCGATCCACGCCGCCTTCACCCGTTTCGCGACCGGGCCGCCCGCCAGGATCAGGTCGATGCGCATGCCCAGGTCCTGGTGGAACATCCCCGCCCGGTAGTCCCAGTAGGAGAAGACGCGCTCGTTCGGCCAGTGGTCGCGCACCACGTCGTGCAGGCCGAGCCTCTGTAGCGCCTTCAAGGCGTCGCGCTCCGGCGGCGTCACGTGCGTGTGCCCTTCGTAGGCCTCCGGGTCGAACACGTCGTCGTCGGTGGGCGCGACGTTCATGTCGCCGCAGACCACCACCTCCTCCGGGCCGGCGGCGACGTAGTCGCGCAGCGCCGCGAGCCACGCGAGCTTGTACTCGTAGTGGTCGGAGCCAGGTGAGCGACCGTTCGGCACGTACACCGAGATCACGCGGACGCCCCCGCAGGTGGCCGTCACCGCCCGCGCCTCGGGGTGCGGGAATCCGGGTCCGTCCGGCAGCCCGCGCTCGACGTCCTCGAGGCCCGCGCGCGAGAGGATCGCCACGCCGTTCCATGCGGCCTCGCCATGCGTGGCCACCTCGTAGCCGCGCCCGCTCAGCTCGTCGCCCAGCAGCTCCGCGAACGACTCGTCGGCGAGCTTCGTCTCCTGGAGGCAGACCACGTCCGGCTTGCGCTCGTCCAGCCACGGCAGGAGTCGCGGGACGCGCTGCTTGACCGAGTTCACGTTCCAGGTGGCGATCCGCATCGGGCTACACGGTAAACGCCACGACTCGGTGCCCCCCTGATGCGAAGTGCGTCGCGCGAACTTACGGTCGCAGCCACCCCCCAAGGAGACTCGCAATGACCGTCCTCAGCACCGCCCAGACCGCCGCCGCCGAGCCCACCGGAGTCCGCATCCGCTCGCTTCACCGCAACGACGGCCACGTGCTCGACCGGATCATGGCCGGCATGAGCAGCCGGTCGCGGTATCAGCGCTTCCACTGGCAGAAGCCACACCTGACGGAGTCGGACCGGCGTTTCCTCACGGACGTCGACGGGCGCGATCACATCGCGCTGGTCGCCTTCGATGGCAGCGGCGATCCGCTCGGCGTGGCGCGGGCGATCCGGCACAAGACCGACGCCCGCAGCGCCGAGGTGGCCGCGGCGGTTGTGGACGCCTCGCAGCGCCGCGGCCTCGGGATGGACCTGGTCGCGCGGCTGGCGCGCAAAGCCGCGGGCGCAGGCATCGAGCGCTTCGTGGCGCACGTGCTGGCCGAGTCGGGGCTGTCGGCGGCACTCGTCCGCCACGGGTGGCATGTGGCGGGGCGCGAAGGCACGGTCAACATGCTCGAGGCGCCGGTCTGGCGGCTCGCCGCGGGTTAGAGGCTGCCTCAGCCGTTCACGGCCGACACGATCCAGGTCGAGGCGCGTGCGACCACGCCCTCCGGCCCGTCGAACTCGGCGAACCCGTCGCGCAGCGCCGCGCGCACCGGCACCTCGAGCGGGCGCGCGCGGTCGCCCAGCAACCGCATGATCTCGCCGGCGGGCCCCATCGCCATCACCAGCGCGACGGCCTCGTCGATGTCGCGGCCGATCAGGATCGGGATGTCACAGCGATGGAACGCGATGTCGCTGAACCCGGCGTGCACGAGGATCTCGCTCGTGGTGTCGGCGTCGGCCATCGAGAACGGCCCGGGCCCGCAGGTGGGATCGTCGTACTCGTCCGGCCGCTCGACGATCGCCTCGACTATCTGCTGCGCTCGGTAGAGCCAGTCGTTGTCGGTGCGGCGGCGCCAGACGACCATCACGAGCCGCCCGCCGGGCGCGAGCGCGGCGCGGATGTTGCGAAGCGCCACGACGGGGTTCGCGAAGAACATAGTTCCCACGCGCGAGAACGCCATGTCGAAGCCCTCGCCGAGCGGTGCGGTCTGCACGTCGGCGGCCATGAAGCGCGTGTTGGCGACGCCGGCCTCCGCCGCCTCGGCGGTCGCCGTCTCGACGAACCGCGCGGCCGCGTCGACACCGAACGCCTCGCCGTCCGGCCCCACGAGCCCCGCGATCCGCTGCGTGGTGTCGCCGAACCCGCAGCCGACGTCGAGTACGCGGGCGCCCGGTTGCGGCGGATAGAGGCGCAGCGCCTCCTCACCGTGAGCGCCGAGTCCCGTTGTCACGATGTGGCGGAACGCGACGAAGCGGTCGTACAGCGGGCCGTCCCACGCCGCGATCGCCTCGGCGTTGGCGCCGCTCCCCCAGTGTGTGTCGGCGGTGCTCATCGCCCGACCCTATGTCCGCGATCGGCAGGCGGGCAACCGGTCTGGCGCAGCGGCAGTTAGGCTCGCCCACCCATGGCCGAGCGCAAGGACCTCGAATTCACCTACTCGCTGATCGACCGCATCTTCCGGCTGAGTCTGGGCGAGCTTGCCGACTTCAGCGGCGCGAAGTACGACGGCGACTTCTCGATGACGCTCGAGCAGGCCCAGCGGCGCAAGCACGAGTACGTGGCAGACAGCATCGGCATCGATTCCGGCCGTCGCGTGCTGGACCTCGGCTGCGGCTGGGGGCCGCTGCTGAACTACGTGCGCGAGCGCGGCGCCACGGGCGTGGGCGTGACGCTTTCGAGCGCGCAGGCCGAGGCCTGTCGCCGCCATGGCCTCGACGTCCGACTCCACGACGCGCTGCAGGTGGATCGCGACGGCTTCGGCGAGTTCGACGCCATCGCGAGCCTCGGCGCCTTCGAGCACTTCTGCTCGCCCGAGGACTACTTCGCCGGCAAGCAGGACGAGGTGTACTCGAACCTGTTCGACAACATCGCGGGGATGCTGCCGGACGGCGGCCGCCTGTATCTCCAGACGATGGTGTGGGGCCGCAACATGATCCCGGTCGACGAGATCTCGATCGACGCCCCGCGCGACTCCGACGCCTGGTACCTCGCGCTGATGGGCTACCAGTTCCCCGGGTCGTTCCTGCCGTTCGGGAAGGAGCAGGTCGAGCGCTGCGCATCCGGGCGGTTCCGCCTTGTCGAGAGCTCGAGCGGGCGGCTCGACTACATCGAGACGATCAAGCAGTGGCGGGCGCGCTTTGGGGCGCCGAGCTTCCGCAAGACGCTCGTGAAGGCGCAGCTTGTGCCGCGCTGGCTCACGAGCCGCGAGTTCCGCCTTGCCTTCACCTCCGGAGTGAGCGCGAACAGCGTGTGCTTCGAGCGCGAGTTGCTCGACCACTTCCGGATGGTGTTCGAGCGCGTATGACGCGCTCGCGCGAGATCCGTTCATGGCTCATGGACATGGACGGCGTCCTCGTGCACGAGGAGCACGCGATTCCCGGCGCGCAGGAGTTCCTCACGCGCCTGCGCGAGCGCGAGAGGCCGTTCCTCGTGCTCACCAACAACTCGACCTACACGCGCCGCGACCTGGCGGCACGGCTGCGGCTGAGCGGCCTCGACGTGCCGGAGGAGTCGATCTGGACCTCCGCGCTCGCGACCGCGCGGTTCCTCGACGACCAGCGCCCCGGCGGCACCGCATTCGTGATCGGCGAGGCGGGCCTGACCACCGCGCTGTACGAGGTCGGCTACACCATGACCGAGCGCAACCCCGACTACGTGGTGCTCGGCGAGACGCGCACCTACAGCTTCGAGCGGATCACGCGCGCGATCCGCCTGCTCACGAACGGCGCGCGCCTGATCGCCACCAACCCGGACCCGACCGGCCCGACGCCGGACGGCCCGCTGCCGGCGACCGGAGCGGTGGCGGCCCTCATCAATCGTGCGACCGGCGTGAGCCCGTACTTCGTCGGTAAGCCGAACCCGTTGATGATGCGCTCGGCGCTGAACGCGATCGAGGCACACTCGGAGACGACGGCGATGGTCGGCGATCGCATGGACACCGACATCGTCGCCGGGCTCGAGGCGGGCCTCGAGTCGATCCTCGTGCTGACCGGCGTCACCACCGAGGCGGACGTCGAGCGCTTCCCGTTCACCCCGTCGCGCGTGGTGAGCTCCGTTGCAGATCTCGTTGACGAGGTCGGGTAATTGCTACGCTCGCGCAGATAGCGGCTGGGCCATGGGGTCCGGCTCAAGCAGTGTTAGCGCTCGACGGATGGTTTCTCAAAGCTCCCTTCGTACGCGGCACAGAATCAACGGAGGAAGCAATGGCAACCGGAACCGTCAAGTGGTTCAGCGACGAGAAGGGCTTCGGGTTCATCACGCCTGACGACGGCGGGAAGGACCTGTTCGTCCATCACACCGGCATCAACGGCGACGGATATCGCTCGCTGACCGACGGCGCGAAGGTCTCATACGAGGCCGAGGCGGGCGACAAGGGCCCGAAGGCCGTCAACGTAACGCTGGCCTAGTCCGGCTTAGCGAAATGGAGCGCCCGGTCCCGCGGCGTTCGCGCCCATGGGCGCAGGCCGCCGGGATCGAACATTTCGCTCCCTAGTTCTCGGATTGGTCGCGGCCCTCGCCTGAGGTGATGACCACCTCGCCCTGATAGGGGCCTGGCTTGGGTCGCGGCTTTCCGCCCGGGAATGCGAGCCGCGCGATCGTGCGCATGACCATTCCCCACTGCTGGCCCAGCGGGCCCGTGTTGTAGGGCAGCTCGTAGCGCTTGCAGATCTCGCGCACCCGCGGGGCGATCTCGCCGTAGCGCGTGCTCGGCATGTCCGGAAACAGGTGGTGCTCCACCTGATAGCCGAGGTTGCCGCTCATCACGTGGAAGAACGGCGAGCCCTCGATGTTCGCGGCGCCGATCAGCTGGCGCACGTAGGCCTGGCCGCGCGTCTCGTCCTCGGTCTCCTCCTGGGTGAACGTGTATGTCTGGTCAGGGAAGTGGCCGCAGAAGATGATCGCGTGCGCCCAGATGTTGCGGATGATGTTCGACCAGAAGTTGGCCCACGCCGTGCGCTTGTACGGCTCGCGGAACGAACGCCGCTCGACCAGCCGGCCGATCAGGTTGTCGCTCATCGTGGGCGTCTTGCGACGGGCCTTGCCGATGAGCGCCTTGCCCTTGCGCTTCGCCTTCGCCTTGCGGCCCGTCCGGATCAGGTCGCGATCCTTGGCTGTCGCGAGCGCCGCGTCGATCGCCACGCCCACGATGCCGCTGAGGACCGGCCAGGCGATGTAGTCCTTCACGACCTGCGTGCGCATCTTCCCGGAGATCCCCACGACCTCCTCGAGCACCTGCTTGTGCGACTTCTCGCCGGCGCGGACAGCGTCGAGATCGAGGTCGTGAAACGCCACGCCCCACTCGAAGAACGCCATGAGCAGCAGGTTGTAGATCGGCTGCAGGAGGTAGACGGGGTGCCACTTCTGGTGCGGGTCGATCCGCATGATCTCGTAGCCGAGGTCCTTGTCCTTGCCGCGGATGTTGGTGTACGTGTGGTGGATGTAGTTGTGCGAGTGCTTCCACGACTCGGACGTGGACGCCGTGTCCCAGTCCCACACCTGCGAGTTGATCACGGGGTCGTTCATCCAGTCCCACTGGCCGTGCAGGACGTTGTGGCCGATCTCCATGTTCTCGAGGATCTTGGCCACGCCGAGCGTGCCGGCGCCGACCGCCCACGGCACGCGGAAGCGCGAGGCCAGAAGGATCACCCGGCCGAGGAGCGCAAGCCGCCGCTGAAGGGCGATGATGTTGCGGATGTAGGTGGCGTCGCGTTCGCCGAGGTCGGCCTTCACCTGTTCGTGGAGCTCGTCGAACTCCTTTCCGATCTGCTCGATCTGCTCCGCCGTGAGGCGGTGGAGCGGGTTCTCGGGCTCGTCGGTCGAGTGCTCGTTGAGCGTGCCCGTCCCGTTCTGCGTCGCCGTTGCCATCAGTAGGTGTCCTCCCTGGTGTTCAAAGCTCTATCTCGACCGGTCCCTCGGCGGTGTTGATGCACGTCCTCACGGTCTCGCCCTCCTGCCCGCCGACCTTGCCGCTGCGCAGGTCCCGGAGCTGCCCCGACCGCAGCGTGCCGACGCACGTGTGGCAGATCCCCTCCCTGCATCCGTAGGGCAGATCGAGGCCCGCCTCCTCGCCGGCCACGAGGATGGGCGTCGAGCCGTCGCACTCCACTTCACAGTCCGACTTGAGGAACGTGACGGTGCCGCCTTCGCCCTCGCCGTGCTCGCCGAGCCCGAGCTTGGGCTGGAAGCGCTCCATGTGGAGGCAGTCGCAGCCGATGTGCTTCTCCCAATGCTCCTCCATCGCGTCCAGCATCTCGCTGGGGCCGGAGAGGTAGGTCTCGCGGTCCCGCCAGTCCGGGCAGAGGTCGCTGAGGTCGTCCGGCTTGATGCGGCCGTCCTTCTTCGTGTCCTGCTCGTGCAGCTTGAAGCCCTCGTGCTTCTTGGCGAGCGCGCGCAGCTCGTCGCCGAAGATCACGTCGTGCGCGCCGCGTGCGGAGTGGACCAGGACGACGTCGTCCATCTCGTCGCAGTGGTCGAGGTGGCGCAGCATGCTCATGATCGGCGTGATCCCGCTGCCCGCGCTGATGAAGAGGAGCTTGTCCGGAACGTCCTCGGGGAGGATGAAGTCGCCCTCCACGCCGCCGAGGCCCACGATCGCACCGGGCCGCCCGCGCCGCACGAGGTAGGGGGAGACCTTCCCCTCGTCGACGTTCTTCACCGTGATGCTGATGAAGCCATCGTCGCGGTCGGGGTCTGAGGTCAGCGAGTACGCGCGCCAGTGGCGAACGCCCTCGATGTCCACGCCGATGCGCAGGTACTGGCCGGGCTTGTGGCCCTCCCACTCGTAGCCGGGCTTGATCGTGACCGTGGCCGCGTCGTCGGTCTCCGGTTCGATCGAGATGATCTTGCCGCGCAGCTCGCGCGTGGACCAGAGCGGATTGATCAGCTCGAGGTAGTCGTCCGGCAGCAGCGGCGAGCTGAATGCTCGGACGGCATTCAGGACCCTCCGTTGGAGTGCTGGAACTTTCGGCTGTGTGCCCTTCTCGGGCATGCTCCCCTCCCCGTAACTGAACGAGCGGTCAGTTATACCAAGGCCTGACCAGCGAATACCCGTCTGGCGGGGCGAAGCAAACGAAAGGACGCGCTAGGTCCGTCGATCGAGGTCCGCGACCTCGCGGGCGGTCGCGTCGGCGCGGTCCCGCTCGGCCTCGGCGTGGGCCTCGTTCCGCTCCACGCGAGCGTCCGACTTCTCGTACTCGCGCTCCGCCGCGGCCCGGGCGCGCGCGTCGGCGGCGTCGGCCTCGCGATCGGCCCGCGCCTCCGCCTGCTCGGCACGCTCCTGCTCGCGCGCAAGCTCGTCCTTCGCGTCGGCCTTGCGCTCCTCGTCGCGGCCCTGGCGCTTGAGCGAGTCGTCGCCGGCCAGGTCGCCCGCCGCCTGCTTCGCTCGCCCCGTGATCTTGTCCATGATGCCCATCGGTGCCCTCCCGGAAGTTCGCTTGTAGGGTCGCGCTACCCGGGCCCGCCGCCCGCCGAACGAGAGGAGTCACGTGCCGGACGCGCCCGTCCTGTCGCGCCGCGAGCTGAACCGAGCGACGCTCGCACGACAGTTGCTGCTCGAGCGCTCGGCGGGCGGGGTGGGGGAGGCGATCGAGCGGCTGGCCGGGCTGCAGGCGCAGGACGTGCCTCCGCCGTACATAGCGCTGTGGTCGCGGCTGGCGGCGTTCGACGCTGGTGAGCTCACCGCGCTGTGCATGTCGGGTGACGTCTTGCGGGCATCGCTCATGCGCCACACCGTCCACCTGTTGAGCGCGCACGACTACTCGCGGTTGTACGGCGCGATCCGGCCGGCGCTCGTGCGCAGCTGGCGCGGTCACGTCGCGGCGCGGCTCGACGGGCTGGATGTGGACGCGGTCGTCGGCGTCGCGCGGGAGTTCGTCGCGGCGCAGCCGCGGCGCTGGGCGGAGATCGGTCGTCACGTGGCGGAGAGGTGGCCGGACCACGACTCCGCGATGCTCTCGTACACGGTGCGTACCCACCTGCCGATGGTGCGCGTGCCCGACGGCGACGGCTGGGCCTACAGCGGCGGCGCCCCGTTCACGCTGCCGGACCCCTGGCCCGACGATGCGGACCGGGTGGCGGAACTGGTGCGCCGTTACCTCGCCGCGTTCGGCCCGGCGTCCCCCGCGGACGCGACCGTGTGGTCGGGGCGCAGCGGGCTGCGTGCGGTGTTCGAGGAGCTTCGGGGCGAGCTGGTGACGTTCCGCGACGAGGCCGGGCGCGAGCTCTTCGACCTCCCCGATGCGCCGCGCCCGCCGGCTGATGTCCCCGCCCCGCCGCGTCTGCTGCCCATCTACGACAACCTCGTGCTCTCGCACCGCGACCGCACGCGCGTGGTGCCGGAGGAGTACAAGGCGCGCATCCAGATCCGTGTCGGGCAGCTGCTGTCGCCGTTCCTGGTCGACGGCTTCGTGGCGGGGGTGTGGACGCGCGACCGCAAGACGGGCCGGATCGAGGTCGATGCGTTCGGTCGGCTCGGCCGCGAGGTGCGGGCGGCGCTGCGGGCGGAGGCGGACGCGCTGGAGGAGTTCCTGCGGGGGCGGTGAGCGGCTGACGCCTACGTGGGCGGGCGACTGCCCTGGTTCAAGCAGGGAGCGGGGGTGGCGCGTTCCGCCCGGATCGGGGCGCGGCGGGATCGGCCGGGCGAGACTGGCGAGGAAGGAGCGGCGTTTCGGGACGTGTTCGGCTTTTCCGTTGCATATCGCGGTCAAAGACGAACGCGTCCATGAACCCGGGGGCGTGGCCGCACTTTGGTCGCATGGGGCTCGTAAGTCCGCTGCGTGTTCCGCGGAACAACCGCTGGCAGGTCGCCGCCCTCGGGTGCCCCGGGTGGCGGGGTTGGGTTGGGTTGGCGGGTTAGGGTTTGGGTCCTGGAACTTCAATACGGGGGACGTGTGGCTGAGTCGGTCGAGCTGTGCACGATCTGGCTGGTCGATCTTGTCGGGTCGACCCGGTTGGCAACGTCGGTCGGGCCGGTCCGCGCGGACGAGCTGTTCGAGGAGTACTTCACGCTGCTGCGCGAGGCGATCGAGCGGTCCGGCGGCAAGGAGTTCAAGAACACCGGCGACGGTCTGATGGTCGCGTTCAGCTCCGCCTCGGCCGCAGTCAAGTGCGCGGTGTTGACGCAGCAGCTGTTCGAGCGGCGCTATCGCGGGGCCGAGCAACGGTTGCACGTGCGCATCGGGTTGGGGACCGGGGAGACGCTGGCCAAGGACGGGGACTACTTCGGGATGCCGCCGGTCGAGGCCGCTCGGTTGTGCGACAACGCGCCGACGGACGGGATCCTCGTCTCGCCGATGACGAAGATGGCCGCCGGTCGCGTCGACGGGGCGCAATTCGAGTCCTTCGGAGAGCTGGAACTGAAAGGAATCCCGGAGCCGATGGAGGCATTCAGGGTTCTCTGGGAGCCGTTGGATCCGGAGCAGTCCGGGGCCGATGTGGGCCGATGGCCGCTGCCCGAAGCGCTGCGGACGGTGCCGCGGATCGCATACGTCGGTCGCGAACCGGAGCGCGAGCTCATCGAGGTCGCGCGCACTCATGCGCGGTCGGGTGTCCGGCAGGTGATCCTGCTGTCGGGCGAGCCGGGTATCGGGAAGACGAGGCTGGCGTGCTACGCAGCACTCGGAGCCAACGCGGACGGATTCGCGGTGTGCTGGGGTTCGTGCAGCGAGGATCTGGCGGCGCCGTATGAGCCGTGGATCGCGGTCTGCACGCAGATCGTCGAACACGCACCGAATGACGTGCTCGCGAACTACGCGCAGTTGCACGGCGGCGAGATGGCGCGGCTCGCGTCCAACCTCGCCCGCCGTATTCCGGACGCCCCAGCGCGACAGACCTCTGACCCTGAGACTGAGCGCTTCCTGTTGTTCAAGGCCGTGGCGGAGTTGCTGCGGGCGACGGCCGCGTCGGCGCCGTTGTGCGTCGTACTCGATGACTTCCAGTGGGCGGACGGCCAGTCGGTGGCTCTGCTGAAGCACATCGCGCGCAATCTCGAGCACGGGCCGCTGCATCTGCTGGTCACCTATCGAGAGTCTGACCTGACCAACGAGCATCCGCTGACCGCGGCGCTCGCCGATCTCCGACGGCTCGACGGCGTCGAGCGGATCGCGCTGCAAGGCCTGCGAACGGAGGACGTGCAGGCGATGACCGCCGCAGCCGCCGGCCACGAGCTCGACGCCGACGGGGCCGCCCTTGCCGCGGATATCGCGGCGGAGACCGGTGGAAACCCGTTCTTCGTCGGTGAGATCCTCCGCAACCTGTCCGAGTCCGGGATGGTCGTCTACGACGAGCGGCGCGACCGGTGGGTCATCGATCGCAGCTCCGGCGTGGCCTTGCCCGAGAGCGTGCGTGAGGTTGTCGAGCGGCGGGTCGAGAAGCTCGGCACCGGCGCGCGACAGACGCTGACCGCGGCGGCGGTGATCGGCCGCAGCTTCGACCTCGACCTGCTCGCGCAACTCGTCGACCTCGACGAGGTCACGTTGCTCGAGCAGCTCGAGGCGGCTGTGCAGGCGTCGCTGCTCGTCGAATCGTCCGACCGCGCCGGGCGGTTCTCGTTCGCGCACGCGCTGATCAACCACACCCTGTACGCGGGTCTCGGCGCGACACGACGGGCACGGATGCACCTGCAGGTCGCCGAGACGCTCGAAGCGCTTTACGGCAGCGATGCTGAGGAGCGTTTGGCGGAGCTGGCGTTGCATTGGCGGTTGGCGACCGTGTCGGTCGATAAGCACAAGGCGGCCGGCTACTCGCTGCGCGCTGGGCAGCGTGCGCTCGACAGTCTCGCGCCGAGCGAGGCCGCGAAGCTGTTCGCCGACGCGCTCGAACTGTTCGGACCGGGGACCACGATCGAGCGCTGCGAGGCGTTGATCGGCCTCGGCCACGCGCAACGCCTCACGGGCGATGCGGCGCACCGGGAGACGCTGCTGGAGGCGTCCCGGATCGCGTCTGACCTTGCGGACGCCGACCTCGCCGCCCGGGCGGCGCTTGCGAACAACCGCGGCTTCGCGAGCGGGTTCGGGGCGATCGATGTGGAGCGGGTCGCGGCGATCGCGCGCGCGCTCGAGCTCGATCACCCGCCGCAGCCGGCCCGGCACGCGCGGCTGCTGTCGCTGCAGGCGCAGGAGTTGACATTCGAGCCGGAGCACGCGCGGCGGCGGGCGCTGGCCCGGGAGGCGATCAGGCTCGCACGCGAAGCGCGAGACCCACGCACCCTTGCCGCCGTGCTCGAGGACGCCTTGTACTCATGCTGGGCGCCGGACACGCTCGCCGAGCGCGCCGGACACGTGCGCGAGGTACAGGCGCTCCTCCCGCAGGTGGAAGATCTCAACCTCGAGCTCCTTGCCGGGGTCAATGAGACACACGTGGCGGTCGAGCTTTGTGAGTTCGCGCGGGCCGATGCGACGGTCGCGCGTATGCGCGCCATCGCTGAGCAGACCCGGCAGCCGACGCACCGCTGGATCGCTGGCTACATAGCGGCCGCGCTGACGTGTACGCACGGCGAACTGGACGCCGGCGAGCGCCTCGCCGAACAGGCTCTGCAGTTCGGGCAAGAGGGCAGCGAACCCGACGCCGCAATGGTCTACGGTGCCACGCTCCTCGAGACCCGAGGCGCGCAGGGCAGGGGCGCCGAGTTGATCGCGCTCGTGGAGGAAACCGTGGCGAACTACCCTGCCATCCCGGCTTGGGAGGCCGGGCTGAGTCGCTTGTACTGCTTCATCGACCGCCGGTCGGAGGGCGCCGAGGTACTCGCGCGCGCCGCCGCCAAGCACTTCCGACACATCCCCTACGACACAACTCGGATGAGCGCGCTGGCAGGGTACGCGGACGCCGCCGCGCAGACCCGCTCGCGCGAGGCCGCCGGGATGCTGTACAAGCTGCTCGAGCCCTATGCCGACCAGTTCGTCTGGAACGGCGTCGCGGGGTACGGACACGCGCGCATGTACCTCGCGCTGCTCGACGCGACGTTGGGCCGCCACGAACACGCCGACGCGCAGTTCGCGTTCTCGTGCGAGTTTCACCACAAGCACGGCCTGCGCCTCTGGGAAGCCCGATCGGAGCTCGGCTGGGCCGAAGCCCTCGCCGACCGCGGCCAACCCGGACCCGCCTGCGAACACGCCACCCGCGCACTCGAGCTCTCCCAGCAGCACGGCTACGGCGCCTTCGAACCACGGGCAGCCGCGATCCTCACCTCACCCGCAGCGATCGAAACCTGAGCAGTCGCCGCCGAGGCCCGAGCCGGCGGCGCTCACACCTCGGAAACCTTGCGTATCCGGACCAGTGTTGCCGTCACTCATGGCCGCCGCTCCGGACGACGGATGAAAGTCAAGTGCGCTTGATCGGGGGCGGCCTCCGTGGACAGTTCGTGTGGGCCAGCTGCCGCGCTGCTCGCTCAGTACTCGTCCCGCCGCCTCCACCACGGCCCCGCGCCTTCATTTCGTCCCTTCGGCGCGCGGTCGAGCCACTGGTACATGCCCCACAGGCCGTCGAGTCCGCGCGCGTAGGTCGAGTAGGTGTGGTGGACCGCGCCGTCCTGCATGGCGAAGGCGCTCATGCCGGGGGCCTCGCGCGTGAAGGTCGCGACGTCGGTGCCGGCCGACGCCGCGTGCTGCGACGCGCCGCCCTGCGGGTCGGGGCGCTCGAGCCAGCTCGTGTCGACCTCGCGGTAGTTGTAGTCGACCGATCCGGACCGCTGCTGGGCCTCCGTGACCGAGGTGTTGAAGTCGTAGTTGAAGTCACTGTCCTGTGACGACACCCAGCGGAACGTCCAGCCCATGCGCTGCCGATATGCCTCGAGCTTCGCGAGCGGCGCGCGCGAGACGGCGACGAACGCGACGTCGTGGTGCTCGAGATGCACGGTGACGCCGTTGAAGCCGTCGGCTATCGCGGTGCATGACGGGCAGCCGCCGCTGAAGTCCGGTCCGAACATGAAGTGGTAGACGAGCAGTTGCGAGCGGCCGCCGAAGAGGTCGGCGAGAGAGGCCGGGCCATCCGCGGTCTCGAAGCGGTATTCCTTCTGCACGGGCACCCACGGCAGCTGCTGCCGGCGCCGGGCGACCTCGTCGCCGCGTCGCGTCAGCTCCTTCTCGTCCTCGAGCAGTTCGAGGCGGGCGGCGAGCCATTCCTCGCGCGTTGCGGTGGGGTGGGCAGTGGTCGTCGTCATCGGGGGGTCTCCTTCTGAAGGGCGGCGGCCGGCGTCCTGATCACCGAGCTGTGCGGCAGCGGCTCGCCTGTCTCGAGCAGGGTCTTGAGGTTCGACAGCACGCGTGGCCAGCCACCCGCGATGAGCGAGCGCATGAGGCCGTCGGGGTCGAGGCCGTCGTGGACGACAGTCAGCTTCACCTGCACGTCGTCGAGCGGCTCGATGTCGAAGGTCACCTTCGACCGCGGCTCGGCGGAGAGCTGGTCGCGCGCGTCCTCGGTGAGGTCGAGCGCGTCCGCCCACTCGGGCGTGACGGTGTGCCAGGTGTACGACAGCCGGCGGAACGGCTCGGCCTCCAGCACGAGCTGATCGTCGTCGACGATCGTCAGCCCGAACTGGTTGAGCACGTAGCGCGAGCCGGTCTTCCAGTCCGAGTGGAACACCATGCCCCAGTAGCGCTCGGTGAACGCCGGCTCGGTCAGCGCCTGCCATAGACGCTCGGGCGTGGTCTTGATGTATGTCGTGTAGACGAACGAGGGCTTGTCCACGCGCGTGTCCTCCAGTGCTCGCTTGAGATCCCCCAGGGCGTGGACGCGGTCCCGCTCGTAGCTGGTGATCCAGCGCTCGGAGATCTCGTTGATGGGCGCCGCGTTGAGGTAGTGGAGCTTCTCCCGGCCGCGGCGGACGGTCGTGACGAGATTGGCCGCCTCGAGCACCGCGAGGTGCTTGCTCACCGACTGGCGCGCCATGTCGAGCCCGGCGCAGAGCTCGCGCAGCGTCTGCCCGTTGCGCTTGTTCAGGCTGTCGAGCAGCAGGCGCCGGCTCGGATCTGCGAGGGCCTTGAAGGCGTCGTCCAGGGAAGAATAGGCAGCCAACAGGATGCATATATTACGCAGCCGTCCGGCTGCCTGTCAAGGCGGCCCGCTAGCCTCGTGTCTACGGGTCGAGCGTCCGCTCGGCCGAAGTAGTGCTCGGCGTTCCGCAGTTGTTGCCCTTCGGCACCTCCGCGCCGCGCAGCGCGCACACCACGAAGGGAAACGACATGGCTACCGGAACCGTCAAGTGGTTCAGCGACGAGAAGGGCTACGGCTTCATCACGCCCGACGACTCGGGCAAGGACCTGTTCGTGCATCACAACGCGATCCAGGGGAGCGGCTTCAAGTCACTCGCCGAGGGCGCGAAGGTGAGCTTCGACGCAGAGCAGGGAGCGAAGGGCCCGGCCGCCGCAAACGTGCAGGTGCTCTAGTGGGATCGAATGCGAAGCGCAAGACCACGAGGGCGAAGCTGACGCGCGAGAGCAAGCTGCGCGAGAAGCGCGCGGCCAAGGAAGCCAGGAAGCTCGCGCGCCAGGACGACTCGGCGGACGGGGCGGATTCGATCGCGCCGAGCGACGACACCTACTTCGGCCCGCTGGCCGAAGACCGCCGCCCGGCGTAGACCCGAGCGCTCGGCGCCGGGCCGCCGTCGCGGCGGACCGCGGAGTCAGGCGAGCCGCGCGGCATGCGCCATAGGATTTCGCAGGTGGATGCGCACGCGTTCTGGCTGCGCGAGCCGGGCAGCGGTGAGATCCGGCCGGTCGCGCTGCCCGGGCCGGGACGCGACGACGTGGTGGTGCGCACGCTCCGGTCGGGCGTGAGCCGCGGCACCGAGACGCTGGTGTTCCGCGGAGCCGTCCCGCCCGATCAGTACGACGCGATGCGCGCGCCGTTTCAGGAGGGCGACTTCCCCGGCCCGGTCAAGTACGGCTATCTCAGCGTGGGCGCGGTCGACGAGGGCCCGCCGGAGCTGCACGGCCGCACGGTCTTCTGCCTCTACCCGCACCAGACCGCGTACGTGGTGCCGTCGCGCGCTGTCACCGTCGTGCCCGACGACGTGCCGCCGGATCGCGCCGTGCTCGCCGGCACCGTGGAGACGGCCGTGAACGCGCTGTGGGATGCCGCGCCGCTACTTGGCGATCGCGTCGCGGTGGTGGGCGCCGGGATGGTGGGTTGCTGCGTCGCGCGCCTCTTGAGCAGGTTCCCGGCGGTGCAGGTCACGCTGGTGGACGTCGAGGCCGAACGCGCGAGCGTCGCCGCTGCACTCGGAGTCGACTTCGCGCTGCCGGCCGACGCCCCCGCCGGCTGCGACCTGGTGGTGCACGCCAGCGCGACGTCCGCCGGGCTCCAGCTGTCGCTCGATCTGCTTGCGCCCGAGGGCAGCGTGATCGACCTGAGCTGGTACGGCGACCGCGAGGTCGCGCTCGCGCTCGGGGGCGCGTTCCACTCGCGTCGCCTCGCCATCCGCGCGAGCCAGGTGGGCACGGTCTCTCCCGCGCGAAGCGGGCGCCGCACGACCGGCGACCGGCTGGCGCTCGCGCTCGACCTGCTGCGCGACCCCGCCTTCGACGTGCTCATCACCGGCCGGTCACCGTTCGGCGAGCTCCCGGACGTGATGGCCCAGCTGGCCGCCGGCAGCCTGCCGGCGCTCTGCCACGTGATCGATTACCGGGAGTAGATGTGTTCAGCGTGACCGTCCGCGATCACATGATGATCGCCCACAGCTTCAGCGGCGAGGTGTTCGGCCCGGCGCAGCGCCTGCACGGCGCGACGTACGTGGTGGACGCCACGTTCCGGCGCGCCGAGCTCGACGCCGACGGCCTCGTGGTGGACATCGGGCGCGCGACCGAGGAGCTCCACGCGGTGCTCGCCGAGCTCACCTACCGCAACCTCGACGAGCAGCCCGAGCTCGCGGGGATGAACACCACCACCGAGGCGCTCGCCCGGGTGGTGGCGGATCGACTCGCGGACCGGGTGCACGCCGGCAACCTGGGCGAGGGACTCGAAGGACTGGTGGTCACGCTCCACGAGTCGCACGTCGCGTGGGCGAGCTACGAACGCAGCCTGTGACGACAGTCCACGCCGTCGTGCCCGACGGCATCGACGACCCCGCCCGGCCGACCGGCGGCAACACCTACGACCGTCATGTCTGCGATGGGCTCGCCTCGATCGGCTGGTCGGTGCACGAGCACGCGGTGCCCGGCTTCTGGCGGGCGCCTGACGGCGACGCGTTCCGCGTGCTCGCCGATGTCCTGCAGGCGATCCCCGACGACTCCGTCGTGCTGCTCGACGGTCTGATCGCCTCGCAGGCACCGGAGGTCCTGGTGCCGCAGGCCCGCCGCCTGCGCCTGGTGGTGCTGGTGCACATGCCGTTGGACACGCGCGCGGAGGGCACAGCGCTCGCCGCCGCCGCTGCCGTCGTGACCACGAGCGAGTGGGGCAGGCGCCGGCTGCTCGAGCTGTACGCGCTGCCTCCCGACCGGGTGCACGTGGCCCGGCCGGGCGTCGCCGCCGCACCGCTCGCGAACGGAACCCCCGGCGGCGAGGCGCTGCTGTGCGTGGCCGCCGTGACGCGCGACAAGGGGCACGACGTTCTGGTCGATGCGCTGGCGACACTGGCTGACCTGTCATGGCACTGCACCTGCGCGGGCAGCCTCGACCGCGACCCGGAGTTCGCGCAGAGCCTCCACCGTGAGCGCCTCTCGTTCACCGGGCCACTGACGGGGGCCGATCTCGACCGCGTCTACGCGGCGTCCGACCTGCTGGTGCTGCCGTCGCGCCGCGAGACGTACGGCATGGTGGTGACGGAGGCTCTGGCGCGTGGCCTGCCGGTCGTCGCATCCGACGTCGGCGGCGTGCCGGAGGCGGTCGGTGATGCGGGCCTGCTGGTGCCGCCCGAGGACCCCGCTGCGCTGGCTGCCGCGCTCCGATCGTGGCTCGGCGACGCCGACCTCAGAGAGGGGCTGCGGGGCGCCGCCCGCCGGCGGCGTGACTCGCTTCCCGGCTGGTCCACCACCACGGCGCTGATCGCGGACGTCCTGGGATGACTCGGGTCAGCGCGGAATGGCTTGCCCTGCGCGAGCCGGCGGACGCGGCGGCGCGTGCTCGCGACCTCGTGGAGCACGTTCCGGCGACGGATCACCACGTGATCCACGACCTCGGCAGCGGCACCGGCTCG
>JAICJV010000133.1 GCA_025928265.1 Thermoleophilaceae bacterium | reverse complement strand
GGCTCGCTCTCGACCGCTGACCGCACCGCGATCCAGTCCGAGGTCTACCAGCTGGCCTCGGAGATCGAGCGCATCGGCTCGTCGGCCCAGTTCAACGGCATCAACCTGCTGAACTCGGCTCAGACGATCTCGTTCCAGGTCGGTTCGAACGACGGTGAGACCATCACCGTCAGCACGATCTCGCTCGGCTCGAGCACCGGCGGTGTGGGCAGCACGTACTTCGCGCTGTCCTCGACGGGCGCGACCGACATCTCGCAGATCGACGCCGCCATCGACAACGTGTCGGCGACCCGCGCGCAGTTCGGTGCGGTGCAGAACCGTCTGGAGTACACCCTCCAGAACGCGGCGATCTACCAGGAGAACCTCACCTCCTCGGAGAGCCGCATCCGCGACGTGGACATGGCCGCAGAGATGGTCAACTTCACGAAGCTGCAGATCCTGCAGCAGGCGGGTACCTCGATGCTGGCTCAGGCGAACCAGTCGTCGCAGGGCGTTCTGTCCCTGCTGCGCTAAGCGGCAGGAGCAATACCTCCGAGGGACTAGGGCACCTCGAGGGACGGATCAAGAGGGGGCGGTCGAAAGACCGCCCCCTCTGCGTATCAGCCCGCAGCCCGCAGATTCAAGTCCTGGAACGTCGCCGCCGATCTTTTCCGCGTGTCCGTCGAATCCGTGCTTGCACGGGTCCAAGCCCTGCAGCAAGCCTTCACTCCGCCTGCTCCCCCGCAGGCCACCGCCCCCGCCCAGAACTCGAGCTCCTTTGCCGGGATGCTCCAGGGCGCCATGGGTCCGGGGTCGCTCGGCACCACGAGCGCCGTTGCTCCTGTAGCCGGCGCGTCCGGCACCGGCTCCGCCATCGTGGCCGCGGCCGCGGGCGAGGTGGGGCAGACCGAGCAGCCGCCCGGCTCGAACAACTCGCCGCGCATCGCGATGTACCGCTCCGCGACCGCGGGCAACCCCGGCCCCGGGCCGTGGTGCGCCTACTTCGCCTCGTGGGCGTGCAGGCAGGCCGGCGTGCCGATCATGCCGAACGGTGCAGGCTCCGGTTCGGTCGACGCCATCTACTCCTGGGCTCAGCAGGCCGGCCGCGCACAGCCGGCGTCCTCGTCGTACCAGCCGCGGCCGGGCGACCTCATCGTGTTCCACGAGCACATCGGCATCGTGGAGAGCGTGGATCAGAACGGCACGATCCACACGATCGAGGGCAACTCGTCCGATCAGGTCGCCCGCCGGACGCATCCGCGCAGCGACGCGATCGGCTTCGTCCGCACGAGCTGACGCGCGCGTCACTTCGGCGCTAAGCTCCTCTTTAGCGTTCGTCAGCAACCGGCAGGGGGGCAGATGGCGACGAGAAACGGCGCAGCCGCGCGGGTTGAAGAAGAGGGGCAGCACCGGCGTTTGCGCTCGGTGTGGGTCGAGTCAGCGCGACCGCGCGAGCGCGCCCGGACGTCGCGGCTCTCGGAGAAGGAGCGCGCCGTGCTGCGGGAACTGGCGCGCGGCCACAGCACCGATGAGACGGCGCAGGTGCTGAGCGTGAGCCCGCACACCGTGCGGACCCACATCAAGAACGGGCTGCGCAAGCTCGGCGCCCGGACGCGCGCCCACGCGGTCGCGATCGCGCTGAGCGAAGGCGTCATCGAGTACGACCCCGAGTCGTAGTACGGCGCGTCAGCGCGGGCTGACGATGCGGCGGAACAGCACGAAGCTGATGACGGCCACGATGACGGCCGCGATCCACAGTCCCGAACCGATCACGCCGGCGATCGCGAGCACGATGCCCACGACGGCGACGACGGACGCGCCGCCGCCCACCATCGCGAGCCGGTAGGCACGCTGCTCTCGCGTGCGGCGTGGGGTGTAGCTGCCACGGCGTTCAAGGTCGCTCATGAGCTTGATCGTACCTGGGCGGCCTCTTCGAGCACCCGCGCCAGCGCGCGCGTGTCGAGGCCAGAGTCCTGCTCGCCCAGCAGTCGCTCCGCCGCGCGCCTGCCCCCGAGCGCGCGCAGCGCCTGCTCGCCGTGCTCGATCGTGAAGTCGGCCAGCGCGGCCAGGCGGCGCGCGCGCAGGCGTCGCGCCGCGATGTCGGTGCGCTCACGGTGCGCTTCCAGAGCGTCGGCCAGCTCGTCGACTCCGCTGGGCGGCGGGACCGACGACACCGACACCACCGGGGTCTCGCGCGAGCCGAGCGCGCGCAGCGCGGCGCTCAGGTCGCGGCGCGCGCGCAGAGCGATGTCGCCCAGGTCGGCCTTCGTCACCACCAGCACGTCCGGCACCTCCATGATCCCTGCCTTCAGGAACTGGAGCGTGTCGCCCGATCCCGGCTGCACGATGACGGCAACCGTGTCGGCCACCTCCTCGACGTCGGTCTCCGACTGGCCGACGCCGACGGTCTCGACCACGACGATGTCGTAGGCGGGTGCCAGCGCCTCGACCGCCTCACGGGTGGGAGCCGCCAGCCCGCCGAGGCGCGTGCCCGCCGCGGTCGAGCGGATGAGCACGCCGTCGTCGCGCGGGTCGTGCTCGATGCGCGCGCGGTCGCCCAGCAGCGAGCCGCCGCTGCGCTTGGACGACGGATCGACTGCGAGCACGGCGACGGTCGACCCGCGCGAGCGCCACTCCTTGACGAGCGCCGACAGCAGCGACGACTTGCCGGCGCCCGGCGGCCCGGTGAGCCCGACCACGTGCGCACCCGCCTCGCCGCCGAGCTTGGCGGGGGAGACCTCCTCGAGCAGCGCGGCCGCGCGCTCACGCCCACGCGGCGACCGATCCTCTATGGCATTGAGAGCGGGCGGCGCAGCCGACCGGTCGCCCTCCCGCAATCGCGCCCCCAGCTCTGCGGGCTGCGGGCCGCAGGCTGCGGGCTCACTCACGCGGCGGCGGTCACCCCAGCGCGCTCGGCCACGAGCTGGACGATGTCGCTCATGATCCGGCTGATCTCGAAGTCCTTCGGCGTGTACACGCGCGCGACCCCGGCCTCGAGCATCTCCTTCGCGTCGCGCTCGGGGATGATGCCGCCGACCACGATCGGCACGTCGACGCCGGCCTCCTTCAGCTCGCGCAGCACCTCGGGAATGAGCTCGCGGTGGGAGCCCGACAGGATCGAGAGGCCCACCACGTGCACGCCCTCCTGCACCGCGGTCGACGCGATCCGGGCGGGAGTGAGGCGAATGCCCTCGTAGACCACGTCCATGCCCGCGTCACGCGCGCGCACGGCGATCTGCTCGGCCCCGTTCGAGTGGCCGTCGAGCCCGGGCTTGCCCACCAGGATCTTGATCCGGCGGCCGAGCTGCTCGGACACCTCCTCGACCTTCTCGCGCAGCTCGTGCAGAGCCTCGTCCTCGCCAACGCCGGCGGCGTCCTCGACGCCCGTGGGCGCGCGGTACTCGCCGAACACCTCGCGCAGCGCGCCGGCCCACTCGCCGGTGGTGGCGCCGGCCTTGGCGGCCTCGATCGTGGCGGGCATGATGTTCGTGCCCTCGTCGCGCGCCGCCTCGGCGAGCTTCTCCAGAGCGGCGTCCACGGCCGACTGGTCGCGCTCCGAGCGCCACTTCTGCACCGCCTGGATCTGCGAGCGCTCGACGTTCGGGTCCACTGTCAGGATCCCGCCGTCCTCACCCTCCTGGAGCGGCGACGGCTCGGTCGCGGTGAACGTGTTCTGGCCGATGACCTTCAGCTCGCCCGACTCGATCCTGCGCACGCGTTCGCGGTGCGACTCCACGAGCTGCGTCTTCATGTAGTTGACGGCGTCGACCGCTCCACCGTGCTCTTCGACGACGGCCATCTCGGCGCGGGCGCCCTCGACCAGCTCCTCCACGAGCGCGTCCATCACGTGCGAGCCCTCGAAGATGTCGGGGTACTCGAGCAGGTCGGTCTCGTAGGCGAGGATCTGCTGGATCCGCAGCGACCACTGCTGGTCCCATGGGCGCGGCAGGCCGAGCGCCTCGTTCCACGCGGGCAGCTGGAGCGCGCGTGCGCGGGCGTTCTTGCCCATCGTCACGGCCAGCGCCTCGAGCACGATGCGGATCACGTTGTTCTCCGGCTGCGCCTCGGTCAGGCCCAGGGAATTCACCTGCACGCCGTAGCGGAAGCGGAGCATCTTCGGGTCCTCGACGCCGTATCGCTCGCGGCCGAGCTGTTCCCAGAGCTGACCCATCGCGCGCAGCTTCGCGTGCTCCTCGATGAAGCGGATGCCGGCGTTGACGAAAAAGGAGATGCGGCCGAACACGCGCGGGAACGTCTCGTCGTCGACGCGCTTGCGGGCCTCG
>JAICJV010000121.1 GCA_025928265.1 Thermoleophilaceae bacterium | reverse complement strand
GGTCGTGCTGTCGGTGAGCCGCAGCCGGACGAGGTGGCCGGGGTTGTCGAACAGCCGCCGGCCGGCGCCCGCCACGACGGGCGTAAGCGACAGCACGAGCGCGTCGAGCAGCCCGTCGGCCAGCAGATCCCGTGCAAGGCGCCCACAGCCGTAGGTCAGGAGTTCCTCGCGCTCACGCAGGTCGGCGATGTCGTCGTAGCCGACGATCGTCGTGTGGTCCCACTCGTCGGCGGACCCGAGCGTCGCGGACACGACGTACTTCGGCATCGCGTTTAGCCGCTCGGCCATCGGGCCGGTCTGGTCGCGCCACGCCTGGGCCAGGCCCAGCCATGTCTCACGCGGGAGCAGCAGCGCGTCGGCCGCGAGCGCGAGATCGAGCGCTCCCTGCCGGCCGGCGTCGCTCATGTACGGCAAGAGGGCGTCGGCGGGTGAGGCGTCGATCACGCCGTCGAGCGTTGCGTGCGTCTGCGCAGTAATGGAGGTCATGCGAGTAAGACCGCCCGCCGCCGCGCAACTCATCGCAGCGCCCGAAACCGGCGCCGGGGCGAGACCTAAGCGGGGTCTGCTTGCGGGCGGCGTGGAGGCGGGACTCAAAATCGCGGCGTTGATCGACCTCGCGCAGCGCCCGGCTCGACACGTCCGCGGTTCGAAGGCCAGATGGGTAGCCGCCATCACGTTGGTGAACTCCGCCGGTGTGGTCCCGATCATCTATTTCCTGCGCGGCCGCTGCTCATGGAGCGCTCGTCGCCCGACCACGGGATCAGGACGATCCACACCCTTGTTCATGCCGCCGGCGCCCCCACCACCGCCCAGCGCCGCCCGAGGAAGCGCGCGCCCGTGAGGACCACGCGTGCGCCGATCAGCGCGAGGAGGCCCCACCACACGCCCGTGATCCCCCAGCCGAAGTGCAGCGACGCGAGCGCGATCGGCACGTAGACGCCCACCGCTGCGGCCAGCATCGACCACATGAGGAAGCGCGTGTCGCCGGCGCCGATCAGGATCCCGTCGAGCGCGAACGCGATGCCCGCGAGCGGCTGCATGAGTGCGAACAATGGCCACACCGCGCGGGCGCGGTCAAGCACCGCGGGGTCGTCGGTGAACGCGTGCGGGAGCACGTTGATCAGCGCGAGCATCACCCCGCCCACGAACGCGCCGACGGCGACCGACCAGGCGATCACCCGCCACGCGGCGTCATAGGCGTGCTCCGCGTCGCCGGCGCCGAGCGTGCGCGCCACCAGCACCTGCGCGGCGATGGCCACGGCGTCGAGCACGAGCGCCAGGAAGGTCCAGAGCTGGAACGCGACCTGGTGCGCCGCCAGCGACGCCGTCCCGATTCGCGCCAGCACCGCACTCGCCACGAGGAACGACGCGTACAGCGCCGTGGTGCGGACGAAGATCTCGCCGCCGATCCGCATGAGCGGCCGCATCAGCTCGGGTCGCGGCCGCCGCGTCCGGGCGGGGGCGCGCAAGAGCACCCAGGCGAACGCGATGCCCATGCCCGCCTGCGCGATCGCCGTCCCCCACGCCGAGCCCTTGATCCCCCAGTCGAAGCCGTAGACGAAGAGAAGCTCGAGCCCGACGTTGACGAGGTTCGCGATCACGACGATCACGAGCGGCGTGCGCAGGTCCGACAACCCGCGCAGGTAGCCCTGCCCCGCCAGCGCGATCAGCGCGAACGGCAGCCCGATCGCGGCAATGCGCATGTACAGCACGGCCAGGTCGGCGGTGTGGCCGTGGCCACCCATCAGCTCCACTGCGGGCGAGGCCAGGGCGACCGCCAGCACCAGCAGGACAGCGCCGATCGCCGTCGACAGCCACAGCGCCTGCGCGCCCAGCGTGCCGGCCGTCTCCTCGTCGCCCGCTCCGAAATACCGCCCCACCGTGGCGGTCGTGCCGTACGTGAGGAAGTTGAACAGCGTGAACGCGCCGGTGAGCAGCGTGGCGGCGATCGCGAGCGCGGCCAGTGGGGCCGTGCCCAGGTGCCCCACGATTGCGGTGTCCACGAGGATGTAGAGCGGCTCGGCGGCCAGCGCGCCGAGCGCGGGCAGGGCCAGCCGCAGGATCTCGCGATCGTGGGGAGAGCGCACCGTCGGCATGCTGACGATGACCGCAGCGAAGCGCGGGGCAGCCGGTTCCCGAGGAAATGCGCACCGCTGCAGCCACCCTGCTCGCGTTCGCCCTGCTCGCGCCCACCGCGGACGCGAAGAAGCGCGCGCCCACCGTGCCGTCCACGCTGGCCGCGATGGAGCATGCCGGCAAGCTCACGCACGACCAGCGCACCACGTATGCGCGCCTGTGGAGCCGCTCGAAGCGTGCAGTGCGCCACCTGCGCGGCAGCGCGCGCTGGAACTTCGACGGGGTGCTCGACAACACGAACTCGCTCGCACGCCGCCGCCTGCTCGACGACCGTGTCGTGCCCACTTTCCTCACGCTCCAGCGCAACTACGAGTGGTTCTGGGCCGAACGGCGCGGCACCGCCACCTACGGCGCGCGACGCAGCTTCGGCGACTCGCCGGTCATCTTCCAGTTCTATCCCGGCTCCGGGTGGCAGATCCAGGTGCTGGGCAACTTCGGCCGGCTGAACGGGCTCGCCCGCTCACGCCACACCAAACTCGCCGACCTCACGCGCTTCGCCGACGACCTGCTGGCGCTCGCGGTCAAGCGCAGTCGCTTCCTCACGCTCGAGTACTACTTCCCGTGGGACGGCGGCGCGCCGGGCTGGGTATCGGGCATGGCCACCGCCACCGGGGCGCAGGCGCTGTCGCGCGTGTGGAAGCGCACCCACGACGACCGCTACCGCGACGCGGCGGAGCAGATGCTCGGCGCGTTCTTCACCTCGCCGCCGCGCGGCGTCCGGGTGCGCCGCAGCAGCGCCCGCGCGCACTACCTGCTCTACAGCCAGTCGCCGCGGGAATTCGTGGGCAATGGCTTCGCACAGACGCTGATCGCGCTCGACGAGGTGGAGCGCACGATCGGCGGGACGCGCGCGCGGGTGGCACTCGAGCGCGGGCTCAACCAGGCCGACGTGGAGATGCCGCGCTACGACACCGGCGCCTGGTCGCTCTACTGGCACAAGCCCGGTTCGCGCCACGGCGCCGAGTCCGATCTGCACTACCACGAGCTCTTCACCGGCTTTCTGAAGAAGCTCTGCAAGCGTTTCCCGGACCGGGGCGACTTCTGCGGACTGCACGACCGCTTCGTCGCCTACGAGTCGCAGCCCGTGGAGCTGGGGCCGCTCCACGCGCGGCGGCACGGTCGAAGCCTGAGCGTCCGCGTCCGCGTGAGCAAGCGCGGCAGCGGCAAGCTCCTCCTCCTGCGCGGCGCGCGCGTTGTGGCGCGCGGCTCGTCGGAGCTGCGCCGCGGCACGCGGACGCTCAGGCTCACCCTGCCGCGCCGCCACGGCACCTACACGCTGCGGCTCGACGCGGTCAGCCTGAACGGCGTCGAGAGCTCGCGCTCGCGAACGCTGCGTCTGCGCTAGAGCTCGTCCGGCGAGCGCGGGCCGGGACCGACGTACGCCGCGGTCGGGCGGACCAGCCGAGCCTCGCGCTTCTGCTCGAGGATGTGGGCCGACCAGCCGGCAACGCGCGCGCACGCGAACATCGGCGTGAAGAGGTCCGCCGGCACGCCCGCGTAGTCGAGCACGACCGCCGACCAGAACTCCACGTTCGTGGCGAGCACCCGGTCGGGCCGGCGCGCCTGCAGCTCCGCGAGCGCCGCCTTCTCGAGCGCCTCGGCCACCTCCAGCCGCGGCGCACCGATCTCGCGCGCGGTCCGGCGCAGCACGCGGGCGCGCGGGTCCTCGGCGCGGTAGACACGGTGGCCGAAGCCCATGAGCCGGTCGCCGCGGTCGAGCACCTTCTTCACGTACGCCTCGGCGTCGCCCTCGCGCGCCACGTCGTCGAGCATCGTGAGCACGCGCGAAGGAGCACCGCCGTGCAGCGGGCCCGACAGCGCGCCGACGGCGGCGGACAGCGCCGCAGCCACGTCGGCGCCTGTGGAGGCCACCACGCGCGCGGTGAAGGTCGACGCGTTCATGCCGTGCTCGGCCGCGGAGATCCAGTACGCGTCGATCGCCTTCACGTGATCCGGATCGGCCTCGCCGCGCCAGCGGACGAGGAAGCGCCCGGGGATGCTCGTGGCCTGGTCGATGTCGGCCTCCGGCACCGGCGGCCTGCCCTGGCCGCGCGCCGACTGCGCCACGAACGAGAGCGCCATGACCGACGCACGCGCGAGGTTGTCGCGCGCCTGCTCGTCGGTGATGTCGAGCAGCTGCCCGAAGCCCCACGACGGGGCGAGCTGGGCCAGCGCACTCTGAACATCCACGCGTGTATCCCCAGTCCGCATCGGCAGCGGATAGGGGGTGGCGGGCGGCATGCCCGGATCGAACGTCCCGTCCACCAGCAGGCCCCATACCTTCTCGAACGGGACCTTGCCGACGAGATCGTCGATGTCCACGCCGCGGTAACGGAGCGCGCCGCCTGCCTTGTCGGGCTCGGCGATCTCGGTCGCGAATGCGACTACGCCCTCAAGCCCAGACTGCACCTCGGCTGTCGCCATTCCGGCTTCTCCTCTTCCCTAGAAAGTTCCGGGAGGAGAGGGTAGTAACGCAGCCCGTCAGCGGACCTCGAGCTTGGCCTTCATCCCGAGCCTGTAGTGGTTCGCCCGGGTGCAGAGCAGGGTGTAGGTCCCGCGACGGCGCAGGCGCACGGTGAACGTCGCGCGCTCGCCGGCCTGGACGTCGGGGCCCTTCGCCTTGAAGTGGTGCGGCCCGCGGATCACGAGGTTGTGCGTGTCCTGGCCGAGGTTGTTGATGTTGAACTTCACCGCGCCGTGCTTGACGGACTTCGCGTACGGCGTGATGTGGAACTCGCGCTCCGCCACGCCGAGGCTGGCCGGCCCGCGCGCAGCCGCCGCGGTGGTTCCGAGCGCAGCGAGCGCGAGCAGCGTGACCAGTGCGATGCGCCGCCTCATGCCGCCACCTGGAGTCGCCCGAACGATCCGGCGTTGGGGATGACGGCCGCGGCGTCGGTGCCCATCCACTGCTCGAGCACGGAGCTGTACACGCGGCGGAAGTCGAGCGTCACGGCGAGGTTGTCCTCGCGGTCGAGCTTCGTGAGGTCGGGGTAGTCGCTGAGGATCCCGCTCCTCGCGCGCGCGCCCATCACGAACGCGAAGCCGCCGGCGCCGTGGTCGGTGCCGGCTGACTCGTTCTGCTTCGGCCGGCGGCCGAACTCCGACCAGACGAGCGTGAGCACGCGGTCGGCGAGCCCGCGCGCCTCGATGTCGGCCTGGAAGGCGGAGAGCCCGTCGCTCACCATCTTGAGCGACTTGCCGAGGTCGGCGGTCTGCTGGTCGTGGGTGTCGAAGTCGCCGTCGGCCTCGACCGCGGCCACACGGATGCCGAGTGGCTGCGCGAGCAGGCCGGCGAGGTTCCGGAGGTTGTCGGCGAAGTCGTTGTTCTTCGGATAGGCCACGGGCGACGCCAGCGGGTCGTTGCCCGTCTTGCTGTCCTTGCGGTAGGGAGCGAGCACGTCGGCCACCTGCTTCGCCTGACGCGCGGAGTTGGTCGCCGCCGCGGCGCCCGGCGCGGATGTGGCGCGGCCGGCGATCTCGCCCCACGCGTCCATCGCGTAGTCGAACGCCTTGCCCCATACGTCCGGGATCCAGAACTGCGCGTCGTCGGGCGAGGACACGGCGGCCACGGGTGCCGACGCCGACCGCAGGGTGGGCGACAGTGCCCCGGTCATCGACACGCCCTGCAGCGGATTGTCCTGGTTCCCGGTGCGGTCGAGCAGGCGACCGAGCCAGCCGGTCGCGCTCTGCGGCGTGATCAGCCCGGTCTCCCAGAAGTGGCGCGAGTGGAAGTGCGAGAGGTCCGGGTTCGCGTAGTCGATGCCCGGCATGAAGCCGATCTTCCCCGCGTCGTAGAGACCCTTGATCCCGCCGTCCGTGCCGGAGGCGAGGTTGGCGTTCACGCCGATCCCGGTGCCGCCCAGCGCGAGCGCGTCCTTCTGCTTGATGCCGGGGCGCAGGTCCGCGTAGCGGCCGTACTTGTCGAGCGGGACCAGCGTGTCGAGCAGGTCGCAGCCGCCCGGCATGAAGACGCTCACGAGGATCGGGGCGTCGGGCGCAGCGGCGTGCGCTGCTTCCGCGGCGTCGAAGATGTTGGCGATGTTCATCGCGCGCGCGGCGTAGACGGTGAGGCCGGCGGCGATCCCGCGGCCGACGAGCTGGCGGCGCGTGAGGCCGCCCTCGTCGCCGAGGAACGAGCGCCGCTTGGCTTCGCTCGTCGCGTGGAAGTCGTCGCAGGCGCGGTGTGCGTTGGGTCGAGGCATCAGTGGAGTTGGGCGTCGGGTCCGGAGAGCAGCAGGTGGCGCACCACGCGCTCGCGCATGTCGGAGCGGCCCTCCCAGCCCCAGGTCTGCTTGGGCTTGAAGTCGGCGAAGAACCCGGCCGACATGCGTTCGAGCGCGGCGTCGGTCTCGGGCGAGGTCCACGGGTTGCCCACCGCGGCACGGGCGCGCGCCACCGCCTCGCCCGGCGGCAGGTTCACCGGCGTCGAGTTGTCGGCCACCGCGATGGGCCCGTTGTCGGCCATCAGGTACGTGATGGCGCCGAAACGGGCGCGGATCGTGTTCGTCGAGAGCCACGCGGCACCCCAGTCCCAGCCCGCCACGGACGGCGGCGAGAAGAGCTGCTGTCCCATCTCGCTGAGGAGCCAGGTCCAGCTGTCGCGCGTGATTCCGGTGCCCGCCGAGCGCAGCGCGCCGACCAGGAAGACCACCGGCGCCTTGACCATGTCGGGGCGGTCGAGGTCGGCGTACAGCGCCGGGTGGCGGAGGATCTTGTCCACGACCGGCTTGATCCTGTGGCCGGACCTCCGGTACGTG
>JAICJV010000003.1 GCA_025928265.1 Thermoleophilaceae bacterium | reverse complement strand
ACGTACACGAACGAGCCGCCCGACCAGACGGCCGAGTTCAGCGCCGCCAGCTTGTTGTCGTTGGCCGGGATGATCGTGGCGAAGTACTCGCGCACGAGGTCCTCGTGCTCACGCAGGCCGGAGTCCATGTCCATGAACACGACGCCCTGCTTCTCGAGGTCCTCGCGCACCTGGTGGTAGACGACCTCCGACTCGTACTGCGCGCCGACGCCAGACAGGAACTTGCGCTCCGCCTCGGGGATCCCGAGCCGGTCGAAGGTCTTCTTCACGTCCTCGGGCACGTCGTCCCAGTCGCGCTCAGCGCGCTCCGAGGCGCGCACGAAGTAGTGGATGTTGTCGAAGTCGACCTCGGCAAGGAGCGGCGAGCCCCACGTGGGCATCGGGCGGGCGAGGAAGTGATCGAGCGCCTTGAGGCGGAACTCGCGCATCCACTGCGGCTCGCTCTTGAACGCGGAGATCTGCTCGACGAGCTTGCGCGTGAGGCCCTTCGGCGCCTTGAAGAGGTAGTTCTCGGGATCGTGGAAGCCGTACTTCTCTGCGTAGTCGGCGTTGATGCCCTGCAGCGCCTGCTGCTCGGCGATCATCTCGGGCGTTGCCATCTCGTTACTCGACCTCCAGCTTGATCATGTCGTCCTCGACGATCACAGGGAACGTGTCGACCGGGATGTACGCAGGCAGCGTGAGCGCCTTGCCCGTCCTCAGGTCGAAGAGCGAGCCGTGGCGGGGGCACTCGACGGTGCACTTCGCCTCGTCGACCTCCCCCTCGGCGAGCGGCCCGTTGTCGTGCGTGCAGCGGTCCTCGATCGCGTAGTAGATGCCCGCGCAGTTGAAGACGCCGATTTCGAGATCCTCCCATTCGACCAGGCGCACGCGGCCTGGTGGGAGCTGATCGGGCGGGCAGATGTCGATGATCTCGGACACTTGAAAGGCTTGTTCGGCAATACCGACCGGCGGGATCGGATTTCCTTCTGAAGTGTAGCGAGGAGGCCGGGCCGATTAGCCTCTCGTGAGTCATGGTCGAGACACTCGTCAGCTTCGCCGGAATCGCCGTCCTGGTCAGTCTCACCCCCGGTCCTGCCACAGCGCTCGTGGTGCGCTCGGCCGCGGTGCGGGGGCGGCGCGAGGCGCTGCTCGTCACACTCGGGAACTCGACCGGGATCTTCATGTGGGCGATCGCATCCGTGCTGGGGATATCTGCGCTCGTGGCGGCGTCCGAAACGGCGTTCTGGGCACTGAAGATCGTGGGCGCCGTCGTTCTGCTCTACCTGGGGTTGCGGGCGCTGCGCGGGACCAAGGCGCCGGATGACGAGTCGCCGGCGCGGTCCGGCCGCACCGCCTACGGCAACGGCCTCATGACGAGCTTCGCCAATCCCAAGCTCGCCGTGTTCTTCATCGCGCTGTTCCCGCAGTTCGTGCCGGACGGCGATGCCGTGCTCCCCACCACGCTGGCGATGGCGGTGCTGCTGATCGCGGTCGACCTCGTGTACTTCTCGCTGCTGGCGCTGGTGGTGGCGCGGGCGCACCATGCGGTCGTGAGCTCACGACTCGCCCGCCGGATCGAGCGGGTGACGGGCGCGGTGATGGTCGCGCTCGGCGTCCGCGTGGCGCTCGAGCCGCGTTAGTGTCGTGAGTCGTCAGTTCAGGTCGGGAACCTCGACGTCGCGCAGCCTGAACGCGAGGGTGCCGTCGAGCGAGAGGCTCTCGTCGGTGTAGTCGCTCGCGTCGCCGTCGTGTGTCGCGTGATGGATGCTCAGCGGGAGCGTGAACGGCCTGCCGAGCGGCGGCGTCGCCGGCGGAGTGATCGTCGTCTCGATCCCCGAGGTGTCGGCGCCCGGGTCCTCCACCTGCGCGCCGCAATTCTCGACGCTGCTGTTCTCGGCCGGCCGGCTCGTGTTGACGAACGTCGCAAAGTGCCCGTGCCGCCAGACGACGCCGATCTCCGGGTCGAGGTCCGGCGCCTCCAGGGTGACGGTGCACGAGTAGTTGTTGGCGGGATTTCCGGCGTCGGTGTATTGCGAGGAGCCGCTGCCGCCCAGGAGCATCTTCGGAGGATCGGGCCCGGGCTGCTCCTGACCGCGGACGATCTCGACGCCCTCGCCGCGGAGTCCATAACCGCCCGCGAGCGTGAGGTTGATGTCGGTCGTGCCGGTGGTCGTCGTGGTCGGATCGTCCGCGCCCGAGACCTCATTCCTCTTGAACTCGCCGCCGCCTGTGATCGATATGCCGTAGCGCCAGGCGTCCGGTTGCATGTTCGCCCTGAGCTTGCGACTCAGATGCCCCATCGGACGCCAGCGACTGCCGTTGTGCTTGAAGACCGCCACGCCCGAGCTCACGTTCACACCGTGCGCGCGGCGCAGGAAGTAGACGCCGGCGTAGCGGAAGCGGAACAGGATCGAGGCGTGCATGCCGCGCACGACATAGCCGCTTCGGTGGCGCGCCTTGAACTGACGGACGAGCACCCTGTGGTCGCGTCCATGCACGTTCCCGAACGCGTCGATCGATGCCTGCGCGGCCGGAGCGACCGCGAGAACGGCGGCGGATGCCAACGCGATCGAGAGCCTCCGTGCCACCGCCGCCAAGCTAAGCCCGGCGGCGGTGGGCCCGCCATGAGAGTCCGCTCAGATTCAGCGCGCGGGTGCCGCGGCCAGCTCGGGCGCGATCACGTCGCTGCCTCCGCCCAGGATCCGCCACCCGAGCCAGCCGAGCGATGCGAGCAGCACGACGGAGCTGATGATCAGCACCGGAACGCTGGCGGCGCTGAAGCCGGCGATGTTCAGCAAAGCGCCGAGCGGCATGCCAACGGCGACCCACGTGGGCACGGCACGTGCACGCCGCAGCGCGATCGACAGCAGCAGGATCCCGGCCAGGAACGACAGCCCGCCGATGGTGAAGACGAGCGACGAACCGAGCGCCTGGTCGTAGCGGTGCAGCACAGCCGCCATCTCCGAGCGGTCGGCCTGGGGCGCCGCCATCTGCCAGACCACCAGCTGGCTCGCCGCGTCGCCGGCCGCGATCAGCGTGCCGAACAGCGCGAGACAGCCTCCGACGTTGCCGAGGCGGGCCGCGCGATCGCGCGTCATCTGCATGAGGCCGATCAGCGCCGGGACGAGCAACGCAATCCCCGCCCACGTGAAGATCGTGAACGCGTAGTAGCGCGCCGGATGAGCGTTGATCACCGCGAGCTGCGCGGCGCCGTCGCTCTTGATCGCGGGCGAGGCGAGCGATCCGATCAGGGTCAGCACCGGTGCTCCGATGAGCCCCACACCCACGGCCGTCCTCGTGAACTGCCTTGTCATGGCGTCCTCCTTGTCGAGTTGCCGCGACGCTAAGCCGAGGGGCGGCGGAAATCGTCTGCTCATGAGCCGATTTCGCATGCGACCCGACGCCGATTCGATCTCTATCTCAGGTCTGATGACGCGTCGCCCGCGCCGGGTTATCGTCGCGCTGTGAGCGTGCTTCGCAATCGCCTGTTCGGACTGCCGGCAGCCGATGTCGCGCTGGCGGTGGTGCTCGCCGTCTACTCGCAGCTCGACGTCTACCTGACCAGCGAGTGGCACGGCAACAAGGCCGTGACGGGAACGGTGGCGCTCGTGATGGCGGTGTCGCTCGCGTGGCGCCGCGTCGCACCCCGCGTCACGCTCGCCGTGCCCGTGGGCGGCCTCGTGCTCCTGTCGCTCCTGTACGGAGGTTCCGAAACGGGGGCGAACCTCTTCATCCTGCTCGCGGCGAGCTATTCCGTCGCGCTGTACGGGCGCGATCCGGTCACCGCCGCGGGCGTGTACCTGATCACCGCCGCCGTGCACACTGGCCTGACGCCAGAGGTCCACGGCATCGGCGACTGGCTCTGGGAGTTCGTGATGTTCGGACTCGCTTTCGGCACAGGGCTGGCCATGCGGACACGCCATGCGCGGACCGAGTCGCTCGAGTTGCAGGCCGACACGCTGCGCAGCGAGCAGGACGCCCGCGCAGCCGCCGCGGCCGAGGAGGAGCGCCGGCGCATCGCGCGCGAGTTGCACGACATCGTGTCCCACGGGCTCGGCGTGATGGTGCTCCAGGCGGGCGCCGCCGATCAGGTGCTCGATCGCGACCCCGCGCGCGCCCGTGAGGTGATCGCGTCGATCCGCGCCGTGGGCGAGGAGGCGATCGGCCAGATGGGCACGCTGCTCGGGCTGATCCGCGGCGACGCAGAGCTTCCGCTCGAGCCCCAGCCCACGCTCGCGGACATCGCGCGGCTCGTGGCGCGGACGCGCGAAGCGGGCCTCGCCGCCGAGCTCGTGGTACAGGGGACGCGGCGTCCGCTTCCCGCCGCGCTCGAGCTGTCGGCCTACAGAATCGTGCAGGAGGGTTTGACGAACGCGCTCAAGCACGCGGCGGCAGCACAGACCACCGTGACCTTGCGCTACGGCGAGCGCGACCTGCTTGTCGAGGTCGCCGACGACGGCCGCGGGGCGAACGGAAACGGCGCCGGCAGCAGGCGCGGACTCGCGGGCATGGCCGAGCGCGTGACGGTGTTCGGCGGTCAGCTTCAGGCCGGGCCACAGCCGCAGGGTGGCTGGGTCCTGCGCGCGGCCTTCCCGGTCTCGCAATGATCCGCGTCGTCATCGCCGACGACCAGGCCGTCGTGCGCGGCGGCCTGCGGCTGATCCTCGAGGCGCAGGAGGACATCGCCGTGGTGGGCGAGGCAGGCGACGGGAGCGCCGCGCTCGAGCTGATCCGCGAGCTCGATCCGGACGTCGTCCTGATGGACATCCGGATGCCCGACCTCGACGGCATCGAGGCCACGCGCCGCGTGGCCGAGACAGGTGCGGCCACCCATGTCCTCGTGCTCACGACCTATGGGTTGGAAGAGGCGGTGTACGACGCGCTCAAGGCCGGTGCGGCCGGCTTCCTCCTGAAGACCGCGTCACCCGAGCGCCTCGTCGAGGCCACGCGCGTGGTGGCGACCGGCGAGTCGCTGCTGGCGCCCGAGGTGACTCGCCGGCTCGTGGACCGGTTTGTCGCGGGGTCGCGTCCAGGCGCGCCTCCCCGCAACCCGGAGCTCGACGAGCTCACCGCCCGCGAGCTCGAGGTCCTCAAGCTGATTGCCCGGGGGCTCTCGAACGCCGAGATCGGGGCGGCGCTCTACGTGAGCGACGGCACCGTGAAGACGCACGTCACCCGCATCCTCTCCAAGCTCGGGCTGCGCGACCGCGTCCAGGCGGTGGTGCTCGCGTACGAGTCGGGGCTGGTCGAGCCCGGCGGGCAGCCGGCCGTGTGACCTGGGAATTGGAGGTTCCGGTCCCGGACGGCCACGTGCCCTCACTGGGAGGCCGCCGGAACCGAACAATTCCCTTCGTTTACGACCGCAGCAGGTAGAAGCGGTAGAAGTCGTTGTCGATCGCCAGCACCTCGAAGTGCCCGAAGCCGGCGTCACGCGCATAGCGCTCCACCGTGTCCGGACGCATGACGGTGCCGGTGCCGGCCGGGTCGTCGCCGGTCATGCCGGCCGGCAGGCAGTGGGTGAAGCTGAACGCGTACAGCATCCGCTCCACGTCGCCCGCGTCGAGCGAGAAGCGGTCGGCGGTGCGCTCGTCGCCGATGAAGAGCGCGCCGCCGTCGGCGAGTAGACCTCTGACCGCGCGCAGCACGTCGACCGGGCGCGACATGTCGTGCAGCGCCTCGAAGATGATCGCGAGGTCGTAGCGGCCGGCGAGCCCGGGATCGGCGGCATCGCGAACCTGGAACGTCACTCGATCCTCGACCCCGCTCCCCGGCAGGAGCTCGCCGGCGCGTGCTATCGAGGCGTCGTCGAGGTCGATGCCGTCGACCGTCACCTTCGGATAGCCCTGCGCGATCGCGATGCTCGAGTGGCCAAGGCCGCATGCCACGTCGGCCACGCGAGCAGGCGGATCGGCCTCGAGACGCTCGCGCAGCGCCGGCACGGCACCGATCCACCTGCGCGCGAGGAGTTGCTCGAACATCGGCCGCGTGAAGCGCGCCTGCGCCTCGTGCAGGTCGGAGCCGTAGTCGCCGAACGGGATCCCCTCACCGCTGCGGTACGCGTCGAGGAGGCGATGCACCGGCAGCGTGCACGCGACGAGTCCCTGGGCCAGCGGCGCCATGAATTCGAGGCTGCGCTCGTCGAGCAGCACCTCGCGGTACTCGGGCGGGAGCGAGTAGCGGCGCTCGTCGTCGGGGGCAGACTCGTCGTCTGTACGCAGGATCCCGGCAAGCGCCTGCTGCTCCAGCCACTCACGCGCGTAGCGCTCGTGCACCCCAGTGGCGTCGGCCAGCTCGCGCGGTGTCCTGGGATCGCCGATCGCGAGCGCCGCATAGAGACCCAGCCGGTCGCCCACGTAGATCGAGACCATGTCCATCCCACCGAGGAAGCTGCTGAGGAGCCGCGCGGTGAATGCTTCGGCCGAGGTGGCGAAATCGCTCGTGGACATTAGAGTCTCCTAATCGCTTTCCAGCGACCCTAAGACGGCCCCGCGACGCCGGTCAATCGACTTGACGCACCGGCGTCCTCCCCCCACACGAAACGGAGATCCCACGACATGAGGTCCAACCTCGTCCGCGCCCTGTGCGCGCTTACCGTCATCGCGTCTCTCGTCGGCTTCGCCGGCTGCGGGTCGAGTGACACCGACAACTACAAGTCCGACGCGCGCAAGGTCGCGCAGGACTTCAAGGACTCAGCCGAGAAGACCAGCCAGCAGGTGTCCTCGGCCACGACCCTCGACGGGCGCGTGAAGGGCCTCGAGGCGCTGAAGGGCACGGTCGACGACGCCGCCAACGGGTTCGACGACCTCACCCCGCCCGACAACGTCAAGGCCGAGCACGAGCGACTCATCGCCGGCTTCCGCTCGCTCTCGGGCGACATCAGCGACGTCGAGGAAGCGGTGCGCACGAACGACAAGAACGCCGCTCAGGCGACGCTGCCGAAGCTGCAGGAGGATCAGGCCAAGGTCGAGGAGGCCGTGCAGGCCTTGGAGTCGAAGATCGAGGATTAGGGAGCGGAATTGTTCGGTTCCGGCGGCCTCTGGCGTAGGGCGCGCGACCACACCGCACCGGAACCTCCAATTCCTTGGCCCGCGGAGTTCCGGCGGCGGTTAGATGCCGCCGCCGGCGTTCCCGCCCGGCTGGTACTCGCCTGACTCCCAGTCGGCGGCACCGCCCAGGCCGGCGGACTTCAGCACCTTCAGCGACAGCAGCGCGCACTTCATGCGCGTGGCGGAGATGTCGATGCCGAGCAGCTCGAGCACGAACTGCTTGTCGAGCTTGAGCAGCTCGTCGACGGACATGCCCTTGACCTCGTCGGAGACCATCGACGCGGACGCCTGCGAGATCGCACAGCCCTGGCCCGAGAACGCCACGTCGGTGATCTTGCGCTCGTCGTCGACCTTGAGCTCGACCTTCAGCTCATCGCCGCACAGCGGGTTCACGTCCTCGAACTCGAGGTCCGGATCCTCGAGGTGCCCGAAGTTGTGCGGGTGCTTGTAGTGCTCCAGGATCTGCTCTCTGTAAAGCGCGTCCATGGCTACGCGAAAACCCTACGAACCTCGGCGATGCCCTCGATCAGCCGATCGACGTCGGCGCGCGTGTTGTGCACGCCGATCGACGCGCGCGAGGTGGCCGGCACCCCCATGTGGCGCATGAGCGGCTGAGCGCAGTGGTGGCCGGCGCGGATGCAGATGCCGTCGCGCCCGAGGATCTCGGCGGTGTCGTGCGGATGGATGCCCTCGAGCGTGAACGACACGGCCGTGCCGCGCGGCTCGTCGAGCGGGCCGCGAATCGTCAGGCCGTCGACCTCCTGCAGCCGCTCGATCAGGTAGCTCGTGACCTCGTGCTCGTGGGCCTGCACGGCGTCGACGCCGAGCGAGTCGAGCCAGCGGATGGCAGCGCCGAGGCCCGCGGCCTCGACATACGGAGTCGTGCCCGCCTCGAACTTCCACGGCAGGGAGTTCCAGGTCGACATCTCCCAGTCCACGCGCGCGATCATCTCGCCGCCGCCCAGGAACGGCGGCATCTCCTCGAGCAGCTCGCGCCGCCCGTAGAGCACGCCGATGCCGGTGGGGCCGTAGACCTTGTGGCCGGTGAAGCCGTAGAAGTCGGCGCCGATCTCCTTCACGTCCACGCGCATGTGCGGAATCGACTGCGCCCCGTCGACCAGCGCGAGCGCGCCGGCGTCGTGCGCGCGACGGACGATCTCGGCGACGGGGTTGAGCGTGCCGAGCGCGTTCGACACGTGGCCGACGCAGACGAGCTTTACGTCCCCGCGCGCGAGCTCGCGGTCGAGCGAGTCGAGGTCGAGCCGGTAGTCGTCGTCGACGTCGACGTAGCGCAGCTCGGCGCCCACCTCGGCGCACAGGAGCTGCCACGGCACGATGTTGGAGTGGTGCTCCATCTTCGTGGTGAGCACGGCGTCGCCCGCGCCGACGTTGCGGCGGCCCCAGGTGTACGCGACGAGGTTGATCGCCTCGGTCACGTTCTTGGCGAAGATCGTCTCCTCGTACGCGGCGCCGAGCCAGTCGGCCACGATGCGCCGCGCGCCCTCGAACGCCTCGGTCGACTCCTGCGACAGCGCGTAGACGCCGCGATGGATGTTGGCGTTCGACTCGCGGTAGATGCGGTCCATCTCCGCGAGCACGGGCTCTGGGGTCTGCGCGGTTGCGGCCGAGTCCAGGTAGGTGAGCGGCCGGTCACCGATCTCGCGCTTCAGGATCGGGAACTGCTCCGCGACCGCCGCGACATCCAGTGCGGGTGCGGAAACCGACTCCATCGCCTAAGCGGCCGCGCCCGCCTCGACCTCTTCGCGGATCCAGCCGTAGCCCTTGTCCTCGAGGACCGCGACGAGCTCCGGGCCGCCGTGCTTGACGATCCGCCCCTGGTACAGGATGTGCACCACGTCGGGCTTCACGAGGTGGAGGATCCGCTGGTAGTGGGTGATGATCAGCACGCCCATGTCCGGGCCCTTCAGCGTGTTGACGCCGTGGGCCACGATCCGCAGCGCGTCGATGTCGAGCCCGGAGTCGGTCTCGTCGAGCACGGCGAGGCTGGGAATCTGGAGCGCGAGCTGGAGGATCTCCATGCGCTTCTTCTCGCCGCCCGAGAAGCCCTCGTTCAGGTAGCGCGCCGCGAACTCGCGCGGCACCTCGGTGAGCTCCATCGCGGCCTCGACGGTCTTGCGGAACTCCTTCAGCGGGATCGGGTCCTCGCCGCGCGCCTCGCGGTGCGCGTTCATCACGGTGCGGAGGTACTTGGTGACCGTCACGCCCGGCACCGCCACGGGGTACTGGAACGCCATGAAGAGTCCCGCGCGAGCGCGCTCGTCGGGATCCGCCTCGGTCATGTCCTCGCCCTTGAAGATGATCTGGCCGTCGGTGACCTCGAGGTTCGGGTGGCCCATGATCGCGTTGGCAAGCGTCGACTTGCCCGAGCCGTTCGGCCCCATGAGCGCGTGGATCTGGCCCTCCTCGATCGTGAGATCGAGGCCCTTGAGGATCTCCTTCTCACCGGCGCGGACGTGGAGGTTGCTGATCTCTAGAAGCGACATTGGTCTCCTGGGGAAGTTCGGAAGCTCTCTTACGAGCCGGCTTGGACCACCGGCAGGGACATGACGCTCTCGGGGATGGCGGGCTCTCCGCAGCGCGAGAACTCCACGAGCTCGGCGAGCGTGGTGCCCTGAAGCGCCTTGACGATGCCCATCTGCACGCGCATCCAGAGCAGCTTGGTGGAGCAGGTGCTGGCGGCGTCGCCCTCGTGTGAGCACGCGACCTTGCCGGGAGGCGCGCTCGTGAAGCACTCCATCGGGGCGATCGAGCCCTCGAGCGCGAGGACCACCTCGTCCATCGCGATCTCGCCTGCGGGACGCGCCAGGCGGTAACCGCCGTGGGCGCCGCGGCTCGACTCGACGAGACCCGCGCGCTTGAGGCTCGCGACCACGTGCTCGAGGTAGGACAGCGGGAGGTCCTCGGCCTCGGCGATCGCCTTCAGAGAGGTGGGCTGGTCGCCCTCCTGACGCCCCAGCTCGACCATGAGCCGGACGCCGTACTCGGCCTTCGAGGAGAACGTCATGCAGGAAATCCTAGCAGCGGGGTCGGATTGCCCGAAACCGCTTCGGAAGCGGCTTCGGGGCTTGCTACGGTCGCCTTGTGGCCAGTTCCGAAGAGCCCGGAATCTGCGGTGGCAGCGCGCCGGCGATCATGCCCCACGGTCCGGACGGGGCCGGGCGCGAAGGGTGGATCACCGGCACACGCGTATACGCGGCAGATGTGATCGAGGCGCTCGACCGGCTCGGCTCCGAGTCCGACGTCGCGGCCGAGCTCGGTCTTTCCGAGCACCAGGTGCGCGTGGCGGTCGAGTGGGACGAGCGCCGCCGGTCCGGTAGCTAGTTGGAATATTCCCCTTAATGCTTCACACTTCCCTACTGGACGTGGCTGCGTCTCCCCGACAGCACGAACGACCGCCCCTGCCCGCAGGCGAGGCGCCCCCGCACCTGCGGGTCCTCGTCGTGGACGATCAGGAGGTCGTGCACTGGGGCTTCAAGATGCTGCTGGCGCGACGGACGTGGGTCGAGGCGTACGCCGCGGCCTCCAGCGTCGACGAGGCGCTCGCGATGGCCGCTCGCGATCAGCCGGACGTGGCGCTCGTGGATGCGGTGGTGGGATTCGACTCCGGCGCCGAGATCACGCGACAGCTGAACGAGGTCTCCCCCACGACGCGCGTGCTGCTGATGGCCTCCGCCGGTCGCATCTCGGCGCGCGCGGCGCGGGCTGCGGGCGCGTACGGGTTCGTGCCGAAGCACTGGCCGGCCCAGGACATCGCGAACGCGGCGCGCATGGTCGGCATGGGGATGACCGTGTTCGCACCGGACGCCGACGAGGACGGCGCGATGCTGTCGGAACGCGAGCGCCAGGTGCTCGAGATGATCGCGAGCGGCGCGACGAACCGCGAGATCGCGGAGCGGCTGCTCCTCTCGCCACACACCGTGAAGGACCACACGAGCGCGCTCTATCGCAAGATCGGGGCGCGCAATCGCGCGCAGGCGATCCTGCGGGCGCAGCGGTTGGGGATATTGGGTTGACGAAATCGTTCGGACCCGCGGCCGGCAGCGGTCGCGCGACCGTCGGTGAACGGGTCCTCCGATTTCGTATAGCCGGCGGTTCGCGGGCCGGGGGTGGGACCTGTCGACCGCCGTTATCGCCCTTGGGAGCACCCACGTCGGTCAGATCGCCGTCTCGCGGGCGCCGATCGCGTAGCCGATCACGTTGATCACGAGGTGGACCGCCGTGACCACGGCGAAGACGAACGCGGCCTGCCACCAGGCCATCGCCCACAGCGGCAACAGCAGCAGCCACACGACGAGCACGAAGTCGGCCTGGTCGTAGATCGTGAGCAGCAGGTTGCTCTGCGCGCCGGGCGGCACGTCGAGCTGGCGCTTCAGCAGGCTGTTGGGCAACTCGCCCAGCACGACACCCAGGCCGAGCAGGGCGCCGTACAGGAGCGGCCCCGCATCGCGCAACCCGGAAGGCAGCTCTCCCCACCACCAGTCCCACTGCCGCAGCAGCACCGTCGCGACCACGACTCCGGCGACGATCACGACAGCGCCGCGCCACGTCTTGTTGTCGCCGAACAGCCGCCGCCCGCGCACGGTGGCGCCGCCGTCGAGCGGACGCTTGAGCGGCTTCAGCAGATCGAGCGCGAGCACCGGGGCGTGCGCGAGCGCGCCGCCGAGCACGGGCAGGAACACCCAGATCGCGTCCACGCGAAGGGTGGGCTACTCCGCGCGTTCGCGCAGGAAGCGGATCAGCTCCGGATCGTCGGACTCGAGCCGATCCATGGGCTCGCCGGTGCAGGTGCAGAGGTCGACCACGGCGTGCTCGTCTCCGACGCTCACCGCGCGCCAGACCGCGCCGTACGCCTCCCAGCGCTCCAGAAGTTCGACCGGCGTCTCCCTCATCACCACATATGGTTCCGCAAATGCCAGGAATTGTCCCCGAAGACATCGAGCGGTACATCGAGCAGCACACCACGAGCGAGACCGATCACCTCGCCGCCGTGGCCGGCGAGACGCGCGAGCAGATGAGCTCGGCCGGGATGATGACCGGGCACGTCGAGGGACGACTGCTGGAGACGCTCGTCTACACGACGGGCGCGACGCAGGTGCTCGAGTTCGGCAGCTTCACCGGCTATTCCGCGCTCTCGATGGCATCGGCGCTGCCGCCGGGCGGCAAGGTCGTGACGCTCGAGGTGGATCCGGAGCGCGCGCAGATCGCGCGGCGTCACTTCGGCGAGAGCCGGTACGGCGACCGCATCGAGCTGCGACTCGGCCCGGCGCTCGAGAGCGTCGCGGACCTGCCGGGCCCGTTCGACCTCATCTTCATCGACGCCGACAAGCAGTCGTACCCGCTCTACTACGAGGCCGCGCTCGAACGGCTCGCCGACCGCGGGCTGATCGTGGTCGACAACACCCTCTGGAGCGGCCGCGTCGTGGACGAGCGCGAGCCCGATCCGGACGAGTCGACGCTCGCGATGAGGCGCTTCAACGATCGCGTGGCGCGCGACGAGCGGGTCACGTGCGTGATGCTCAGCGTCCGCGACGGCGTGACGCTGATCCGGCGGCGCTAAGGCCGGATCTCGACGACCGTCCCGAGCCAGACGTGGCCCACGAGCCAGCGCGTGTCGCGCTCGGCCGCGCGCAGGCAGCCGAGGCTCTCCGACCTGCCGATCGAGTCCTTCATCAGCGTGCCGTGGATCGCGATGCGGTCGCCCCCCTTCCAGCCCTGGCTGATGTGCGGCTGATGCCCGGACAGCGCGAGCGCGCAGCAGCCGTAGGAGAGCCCGCCCATGCTGAGCTTGTCGGTGACCGAGAACGCGCCGAGCGGCGTGGGCGTCGCGGGCGATCCGACGCCGACCGTGAAGCGCCGCATCACGCGCGTCCTCCGCATCACGGTGACGCGATGCGCGGCCAGATCGACACGCATCGACCATGGGTTGGACAGAAGCTGGCCGGCGTCGATCGGTACCCAGCCGCGGTGGCCGTTGCGGAGCTCTGTGGCGATCACCTCGACCCACGGCCCGCGCCGCCCGAGCACCGGCAGCACGCGCGGCGAGCCCCACTCCGTGCGCGAGGCGACGCGTGTGAGCGCCCGCCCGCCGGGTCCGCGCCGTACGACCACAGGCGCCCTCAGGACGATCACCGGATGTCCGTGACGCGTGACCTGCCGGTAACGATCGAACACGGACGACCTCGGGTGCGGGCCGAAGGGCGGCGCAGCCGCCGGAACCGCCGTGATGGCGAGGACAAGTGCGACGAGCAGCGCCACCGCGGCGGGCACGCGCAGACGGCGTAGGGGCACGAGGAAGCTGTACCCGCCGGGGATTGCGAGGTAACGAGCTGATTCAGGCTGCGTCGGCGATCGCCCTGTCCATCTCGGCGGCCGGCGACTCGATCACACGGCCGTGGCCGACGGCAAGGCGCGACGGGTCGAGCGCGCGAAGCTGCCTCGCGCTGGCGACCGCCGTCGGCTTGTCCCACGTCGCCATGCCCGGGAATGGAAAGAGTGGCCGGATCTTGCCCGACACGGCGATGCCGCCGAGCGTCTGGAACGCGTCGCCCGCGATGAGGGTCCTGTCGCGCGTGTCGAGGTATGCCACGTGGCCCGGCGTGTGGCCGGGCGAAGCGACCACCTCGAGCGACCCCACGCGGTCGCCCGGCGAGAGCAGCCGCGTGGGCTCGATGTCGACCTTCGGATAGCTGCCGCGCGGCTTGGACTGCGGCTCGTCCGGGTCGATGCTCTTGTCGCCGCGAAGGAAGCGCACGTCGCGCCCGCTGATAAGCACCTCCGCGGTCGGGACCTCCTCGTGCAGCTTCTCGACCGACCCGACGTGGTCGCCGTGCGCGTGCGTGAGCGCGATCCGGCGGATCTCGCCGCCGGCCTCGTTCGCTGCGCGGACGATCCGCTGCGCGGTCCCGGGCAGGCCGGTGTCGACGACCGTGATGCCGTCTTCCTCCACCACGAGATAGCAGTTGACCCAGCCCTGGCGGGTCAGCTTGACGAGATGGTCGCCGTGCCGGGTGACGCCCACGGCGACAAACTACAGCAGCGCCACAGCCCGCACGGAACGCGGGCTGTGGGCTGCGGGCTTCCGGCTAGATCGGCCGGACGTTCACGGCCTTCGGGCCCTTGTCGCCCTGCTCCGACTCGTACTCGACCTTCGCACCCTCGGCGAGCGAGCGATAGCCGTCCGCCTGAATGCTGGTGTGATGCACGAACAGGTCCTTCGCGCCGTCATCGGGAGTGATGAAGCCGAAGCCCTTCTCGTCGCTGAACCACTTCACTACGCCAGTCGCCATGTGACCTCCACGGCACTTCCGTGCTGCGTCTGCCGTGATGCCGTAAGCAACCGTGAGCGCCCGCACTGCTTTAACCGGTCCAACCCGGCCCTAACGGCGCGCAAAGTACCACGCATTCCAGACGCGTGCCCGCGTCACACTTGACCCGTGGGCGAGGGATACCGGACACGGATTGCGCTGGCCGCAGCCGCCGCGCTCGCGCTCGCCGATGCGTCGGTGGTCACCCTCGCGCTGCCGCGGCTGCTCACAGAGCTCGACGCGACAGTCGAGGGCGTTGCCGCGGTGCTCGTGGTCTACACGGTCGTCATGGCGCTCATGCTGTTGCCGGCCGAACGGCTGCGACGGGTGCTCGGCAGCCGCGTGCTCGGCTTCGCGGCGCTGGCGCTGTTCGCCGCCGGATCGATCGGGTGCGCGGTCGCGCCGTCGCTCGAGGCGCTGCTCGTGCTTCGCGGCGTGCAGGCACTCGGCGCAGCCGGTGCGCTCGTGAGCGCATTCGAGCTGCTCGGCGCCGGCATGGAGGGATCGTCCGGCCGGCGGCTGTGGACCGAGGCCGCTGTGATCGGAGTGGCGGCAGGGCCGGCGCTCGGCGGCGTGCTCACCCAGCTCTTCGACTGGCGCGCGATCTTCGTCGTGCAGGTGCCGGTCGCGGCGGTCGCGGCCCTGGCTGCTTGGCGCGCGCGAGGGGCCGCACCTCAACCGGCACCGCCGCCGCCGGACACACGGGCGCGGCGCGGCCCGCTGGCTGCGCTCGCGCTCGTCTCGGCGGCGCTCACCGCCGTGCTCTTCCTGCTCGTGCTGCTGCTGGTGGCGGGCTGGAACCTCTCGCCGCTCGCGGCCGCGATCGCCGTGAGCGTGCTGCCGGTGGCAGCGCTCGCTGCGGGCCGGATCCGTAGCGGTGACGTGCGCTCCCGCGCGGCCACGGGCTGCGTCCTGGTGGGAGCGGGGACGCTCGCGCTCGCCTTCCTGCCGCTGGCGTCGGCCTGGTGGACGGTGGTCCCGCAGGCGCTCGCCGGTGCGGGGATGGGCCTCTCGCTTCCTGCGCTGGCGGGCCGGCTGCTGCCCGAACGCGACTCGCGCGAGGCCGCACGGCTCCTCACGGCGCGGCACGCCGGGATCGCGGTGGCGCTGGTGGCGCTCGCGCCGATCATCTCGTCCAGCCTCGACTCGGCCACGTTCCGTGCCCGCGAGCGCGGCGTGGCGGTGGTGCTCGACTCGCCGCTGCCGCCGCAGGACAAGATCGCGCTCGCGCCCGACCTGCTGGCGAGCGTGAGCACCGACCGTCCGCGCCACACGCTCGCCGAGGAGGTCGATCGCAACCGCTCGCGCTTCTCCGGCTCCGACCTGAAGGAGTACGACCGGCTCGGGGAGCGCGCGGACGACGTGCTCGTGCAGGCGGTGAAGGAGGCGTTCCGCACCGCCTTCCTGATCAGCGGTGGTCTTGCTCTGCTGGCTGCGATCTTCGTGCTGCCGGCGGCGCGCAGGCGCGCCGCGCTCGCGCGAGTCGCCGCCATCGCGCTGACGGTTCCGCTGCTGTACGGCGTGCTCGACGCCTCGATCGGCCCCGAGCCCGTCCACATCGCGGACCCGTGCAAGCCGCGCAAGTCGCCGTCCACGGGCGGCATCACCGGCCTGCTCCAGGACCAGGCGCTCGCCACGCTCGACCAGGTGGCGTGCCACTTCGGCTCCTCGCGCGAGGAGCTCGTGCTGGCGCTCGCCGACAAGGGCGACGCGCAGCGCTACAAGGAGCGCTACGGCGTGGATCCGCGCTCTGCCGGAATCATCCTTCAGGGGCTGATCGGCCACTGACGGTGGAGCGCACGCGGAGGCGGTTCCTCGGAGCGGCCGCCGGCGCCGCGGCAGTCGCAGGCGTGCTCGTGACGCGCTCGGGCGGCGACCATGAGCGCGTAGCGCTCGAGCCGTCGAGGGGCGCCACCTCGCGCACCACCGACCAGTTCGGCCTGGGCGACGCGGGCATCGCGAACTTCCTCCTCACGGTCCAGCGGGTCGAGCGCGACTTCTACGAGCGCGCCCTGGCGAGCGGCACGCTGAGCCGCCGCACGGAGTCGCTGTTTGGCGAGTTCGCGCGGCAGGAGCACGCCCACGTCGCACGGCTCGAGCGCGCGGTGACGGTCATCGGCACGCACACGGTGCCCGCGCCCCGGATCGACCTGCCGCTCACGAGCGAGTCCGGCTTCCTCCAGTTCGCGACGGCGCTGGAGGGTCTCGCGGCGGGCGCGTGCCTCGGCCAGGTCGCCGCCATCGACACGCGCGCGCTGCTCGACGACGTCCTCGCGATCCACGCCGTCGATGCCCGCCACGCAGCGGTCGCGAACGAGCTTGCGGGGCTCGATCCCGCACCCGACGGCGCGCTCGCGCACCCGGCCGACGCCGCGAGCGTGCTCGCCAAGCTCCGCCCGATCCTTCGGCGCTGACAGGTAGCGTCCCCGCCATGGCGGAATCACCGGCAACGGCCATCGCGGAGATGCGCATCCGCGCCCCCGCGCAGCGCAACCGCAAGCTCGAGGCGCTGATCGATGCCGCGAACGCCGACACGCAGCTCAAGGCCTGGTGGCTCATGCAGCAGACGAACGCCACGCGCCTGGGCATGTCCGACCACTCGTGGGTGCACGTGCAGAAGGTCCTGAACATCGCCCTGCGGCTGTTCCGGCTGCTGACCCCGCGCGGCATCGAGCCGGCCGTCGTGCGCGACCACGACATGACGACCCGCGACGCCGAGGTCGTGATCGCATGCGCGTGCCTGCTGCACGACACGGGGATGTCGATCCACCGCACCGACCACGAGGCGTTCAGCCTCTTCCTCGCCGCCGACAAGCTGCCGGCCCTGCTCGAGCGCGCCTATGACGAGCCCGAGCGGTCGGTGATCGCGGCGGAGTCGCTGCATGCGATCATCGGGCATCGTCGCCGCGGCGATCCCATCACGCTCGAGGCCGGGATCGTGCGCGTGGCCGACGCGCTCGACATGGAGGAGGGCCGCTCGCGCGTCCCGTTCGAGGCGGGCCGGCCGAACATCCACTCGCTGTCGGCCGCCGCGATCGACGACGTGCGCATCGAGCCCGGCGAGGATCGCGCGGTGCGGATCGAGATCGAGATGAACAACTCGTCGGGGATCTTCCAGGTCGACGAGCTGCTGGCCACCAAGCTGCGCGGATCGGGGCTCGAGGAGCACGTCGAGGTGGTCGCGGAGATCCACTCGGAGCACGAAAAACGGCTGGTCCCCGTCTTCCGGATATGACCCGACGAAATCGTTCACCCCGTGCGCGGCCTGCCGGCAGCGATTCGCGATGTAGCGGTCGGGGTTCCGATTTCGCATGACGATCGACATGGTCCGCGAGGAGCACCTCGAAGCGCTGCTGCCGCTCATGCGCGGGTATTGCGAGTTCTACGAAGTGTCGCCGTCCGACGACGACCTGCTGGCGCTCAGCCGCGCGCTCATCGCGGACCCCGAACGCGAGGGCGTGCAGCTGATCGCCCGCGACGACGGCGGCAGGGCGATCGGGTTCGCGACGATCTTCTGGACCTGGTCGACCAGCTCGGCCGCGCGCATCGGCACGATGAACGACCTGTACGTGGCGCCCGAGGACCGCGGCAGCGGCGCGGCGGATGCGCTCATCCGCGCCTGCGTCGACCGCGTTCGCCGGCACGGCGGCGTGCGCCTCGAGTGGCAGACCGCGCTCGACAACCGTCGCGCCCAGGCGGTGTACGACCGCGTCGGCGGCGAGCGCGAGCAGTGGCTCGACTACTCGCTGCCGGTCAGCCCTTGAGGACGCGCAGCGTCCGCTGCGACGGTTCGGCGCGATTGCCCGCCAGGTCGGTGGCGGTCACCGTCAGGTCGTAGAGGCCGGGCTTCGCCGGTCGTGACCAGCGGTAGAAGTGGCTGCCGCGGCCGACGACCGCGCTCGTCGAGAAGACGGTGGTGCCGCCGCGCGTGCGCACGGTCACGCCCACGCGCGAAATCTTGTCGAGCCGGAACGCGATCTTCGCGGGGCGTCCGCCCCGCACCCGCGCCGTCCTCGCCGCCACCACCGGCGGCTGCTTCTCGTATGTCGTGAAGCGCGCGGCGGTGTCGCAGTAGACCGGCTGGTCCATCCGCTTGCAGAGGTTGCGGAGGAACGTGGTGACGAGCTCGTGGTAGCTCAGGTCGGACTCACTGCGCTGGTCGTACAGGGACCACGCGCCGGTGTCGTAGCTCGGCACGATCGCGCGCGCCTCCGACTCGCCCGCGGCGAACAGCGCGGCCGCGGTCGGGTCACCGGTCAGCTGACTGGCGTCGTAGAGGCCGATGACCGCCTGGAGGTGCGCGTTCAGCACGCGCATCGTGGGCGCGAACGTGTAGATCAGGTAGAAGGCGCCGTTCGCGTCATCGACACGCACGCCGGTCGGCGGCGGCTGCTGGAAGAGGCCGAGCGCGCGCAACGCGAGGTCGGTGAGCGCAGGCTCCTTCAAGAGAGCTCCGGCCCGCGCGAGCGACTGAACCGCGGTCCCCTGCGAGATCGAGCTGCTCCACGGCGGCTTTCCGCCTCCGAACCGGAAGTAGTACTCCCACGCCGGTGATCCGCCGCGGTCGGACGCGAGCGGAATCAGCTCCTCCACGAGACCGCGCAGCGAGCTGCGGCGCTTGGACGACCACAGCGCGTTCGCCTTGCCGAAGTTGGCGAGCATCTGCAGCTCGATGCCCTGGCCGCGGTAGTACTGCCAGATCAGCCGGCTGCCGGAGAACGACACGCGCGTGCCGCTCGAGAGGAGCCTGCCGGTGGTCCACCACTGGCGGTTTCGGTCGATCGTGAGGAAGACGGCCTCGAGGCGCGACGGCGTGAGCGAGCCTGCGGCTGACATCGCGTCGGCGTTCGCCAGCACGGCGCCCAGCTCAGCACGGCGCGTGCCCTTCAGCTTGCGATAGGCGCGCAGCGCGCGCTTCACGACCGCGGTGTCGGCGTCGTGCTCGGCCTGGTCGATCTGCCCGCTGCCCAGCAGGGCGTCGAGTGCGTCGCGCGTCGGCCGCCCGAGCGGTTTGCGAATCTTCGTTTTCGCCGCGCGCTGCGCGGGCAGATTCGTGGGGCCTGCGAATCGCTCGTGCCGCACCGTCGTGTGCTTGCCATGGAGCACCAGCACGGGCGCGGCGGAGGCGTGCGCGCAGCAAGCCATCCAGAGAACCCCTGCCAGGGTCCCGATGAGCACCGAACGAGACATCCCACACGTCGAAGGCGTCACGCACCACGAAGTTGCGGTGCGGGGCATTCGGCTGCACTACGCGGAAGCGGGCGCGGGCGAGCCGCTCCTGCTGCTGCACGGCTGGCCGCAGCACTGGTGGATGTGGCGCCATCAGATCCCGCCGCTCGCCGACCGCTTCCGGGTGATCGCGCCGGACCTGCGCGGCCACGGCTGGAGCGACAAGCCGCGTTCCAGCTACCGCATGGCGGAGCTGGCCGACGACATCGTTGCGCTGCTCGACGCGCTGGGACTCGAGCGCGTCCGGCTGGTGGGCCACGACTGGGGCGCGATCACGGGGCTGCTGGTGGCGGCGGGTCATCCCGAGCGGGTCGAGCGCTTCGTCGCCATCTCGGTGCCACACCCCTGGCAGCGCCGTCCGGATCCGATCGCCGCCCTCGCAGCGACCTACCAGCTCGTGCTGTCCGGGCCGTGGGGCAGGTACGCGGTCCGGCACGGCTTCGTGCGTCTGCTGCTGAGTCGCGGGCGCAGCGTCGGCTCGTACACGGCCGAGGAGATCGACGCGTACGAGTCGATCCTGCGCGACGGCGACGCGGCTCGCGCGACCGTCCAGCTCTACCGGACCTTCGTCACGCGCGAGATAAGAGAATGGGTGCGCGGCTCGTTCGTCAAGGACCGCCTGACCGTCCCGACGCTCTGGCTCGTGGGCACGAACGACATCCTCGCGCGCAATGCCGACGAGAGCTATCGCCGGCACGCCGACGACATGACGCTCGAGCGGATCGACCGTGCCAACCACTTCATGCCGGAGGAGATGCCAGACGTGGTGACACAGCGGCTGGTGGCGTTTCTGTAGGCAGCCCGCAGAGGGCAGCCCGCAGCCCGCGCGATTCTGCGGGCTGCCTAATCTGATCCTCAATGGCAGTACTGATCGCCTCCGACCTCGGCAAGGACATGGCCGGGGAGCCGCTGTTCCGCGGCGTCTCGCTCAAGCTCGAGCGCGGCGAACGGCTGACGCTGTCGGGCCGCAACGGGTCGGGCAAGACGACGCTGCTCCGGATGCTCGCCGGCGAATCGTCGGTGGACGAGGGCCAGCTCGTGTTCGAGAAGGGCGCGCGCGTCGCTCTGCACGACCAGCGACCGCCGCGCGAGCGGGACGTCTCGCTGCGCGACTACGTGCTGTCGGGCTGCCGCGATCTCGTCGCGCTCGAGGAGGAGCTCGGCCGGCTCGAGCACGCCATGGGCGAAGGCGCGACCGACGCTGCGACGCTCGACGCCTACTCGCGCGCGCAGGCGCGCCTCGACCACGCCGGCGGCTACGGCTGGCGCGAGCGCGCGATCGGCGTCGTGCGCGGCCTCGGCTTCGACGACGACGACCTCGACCGCCCACTCGCGACGTTCTCCGGAGGCGAGCTCACGCGCGGATCGCTCGCCCGCGCACTCGCGGGCGACCCGGACCTGCTGCTGCTCGACGAGCCCACCAACCACCTCGACGTGGAGTCGATCGAGTGGCTCGAGGGCACGCTCCAGCGCATCGATACCGCGGTCGTCCTCGTGGCGCACGACCGCTGGTTTCTCGAGGCGGTGGGCACCGCGGTGCTCGAGCTGGAGGGCGGGCGCGGGCGCTTCTTCGCGGGGCCGTGGCACGCATGGCGCAAGGAGAAGGCGGCGCGCGAGCTGGCGCTGGGGCGGGCGATCGAGCGGCAGGAAGCGGAGATCGCACGGCTGGAGCGGTTCGTCGACCGCTTTCGCGCGGGCACCCGCGCGCGTCAGGCGCAGTCGCGCGCGAAGAGGCTCGCCAGGACCGAGCGCATCAAGCGCGATCCGCGCGACGGGAAGAACCTCGGGTTCGCGTTCAAGGCGCCGGAGCGGAGCGGCCGCGTGGTGTTCGAGGTCGAGCACGGCAAGCTGGGCGTGGCGAACCGGGTGCTGCTCGACGACTTCGAGCTGTGGCTCGAGCGCGGCGAGCACGTGGCGCTGGTGGGCCCGAACGGGAGCGGCAAGACCACGCTGATCGAGACGCTCGCCGGCAACCGCGAGCTCGACGGCGGCAAGCTGCGGCGCGGACACAACGCGCAGATCGGCTACCTGTCGCAGCACGCCGAGGAGCTCGGCCGGGAGGGCAGCGTCCTGGAGGCGACGCAGCGCGCGACCCGGCTGACGCCGAACAAGGCGCGCGCGCTGCTCGGCCAGTTCCTGTTCTCGGGCGACGAGGCCGAGAAGCCGCTGATCGGGCTGTCGGGCGGCGAGCGGCGGCGCGTGTCGCTGGCGGTGCTCTACGCGTCCGGCGCGAACGTTCTGATCCTGGACGAGCCCACCAACCACCTCGACATCGAGAGCCGCGAGGCGCTCGAGGACGCGCTGCGGTCGTTCCCGGGATCCCTGCTGCTGGTCTCACACGATCGCGCGCTGCTCGATGCGGTGGGGACGCGCACCGTCGCTGTGGAGGATCGGACCCTTCGCAGCTATGAGGGCGGGTGGGCTGAGTACGTGAGTGCGCGGGAGGAACGGAAGACGCAGGCGCAGACGCAGGAAAGCGGAAAGCGGAAAGCGGAGCCTCCGGCCCGGCCTGCCGGTCCCTCCAAGAATCAGCAGAGGCGGATCGAGCGGTTGGAGCGCGATATCGCTGCCGCCGAGGCTGCGCTCTCCGCTCTCGAGGACGAGCTGGCCGATCCGTCGTCGTGGGCGAGCCCGACTGCGACGGAGCGCAACTCGGTGCGGCACGCCGAGGCGAAGGCGGCGGTCGAGCGGCTCTACTCGGAGCTCGAGACCGCGGGCGCGTAGCCCGGCCCGCGGGGGCTCGGCGGGCTCGGCCGGAAGCCGGGCAGCGCGATCTCGACACGCGCGCCGCCCTCGGGCGACTGGCCCGCCGCGACGCGGCCGCCGTGCGCCTCGGCGATCGCGCGGACGATCGCAAGCCCGAGCCCCGACCCTCCGCGCACGCGGTTGCGGGCCGAGTCGGTGCGATGGAAGCGGTCGAATACGCGGTCGCGCTGGGCGGCCGGGATCCCGGGGCCGTCGTCCTCGACCGCGATCGTGACCCAGCCGCCGTTCGCGGACGCCGTGATGCGAACGAGTCCGCCGGCAGTCGTCTGCTCGATCGCGTTGCGAAGCAGGTTGCGCAGCGCCTGGGCGAGACGGTCGGGATCGACGTCGAGCGCGCCGCTCGCCACGGCGCCGAGCTCGAAGCGGCGATCGGCGGTCGCGCGGAAGCCGTCGAGCATCTCGGTGACGAACGGCTCGAGCTCGATCTCGCGGCGGCGCAGGAATTCGCTCTCGTCGGCACGCGCCAGCACCAGCAGGTCCTCCACGAGGCGCTCCATGCGCACGATCTCCGTGCGAACGAGCCGCTCCACGTGGGTGACGTCCGCCCGCGACGGGTTGGGGGACCGCGCGAGCACTTCGAGCTGACCGCGGATGACCGTGAGCGGCGTGCGCAGCTCGTGCGACGCGTCGGACGCGAAGGCGCGCTGCCGCGCGAACGCATCCTCGAGGCGGTCGAGCATCTTGTCGAACGAGTCCGCGAGCTGGCGGGCCTCCTCGCTGGTGCTGGGAGAGTGCATCCGCGGCGAGAGGTCGCCGCCGTCGACGCGCGCCGCCACGCGAGCCATCCGCCGCAGCGGCCTGGCGGTGCCGGCCGCCACGAGATAGCCGAGCAGCAGCGCCAGGGCGAGCGTCGCGGTCCCGGCGACGAGGAACGTGCGCGCCACCTCGTCCTGGGCATGCTCGACCGGCGACACGGGCTCGCCGACGCCGATCACGGCGACGACGTGGCCCAGCCGGACCACATCGGTCCGGTAGACCCGCAGGTCGCCCACGTCGCGCAGCTGCAACGTCGAGTAGCCGGCTCTGACCGAGAGCAGCCGCCGCACCTCGGCCGGCTCGTTCGCGATCGGCGGGCGGTTGCCGACCTGGAGGAACAGCAGGCGGTTCGACGCGCGGTACGGCTGGGCCGCGAGATACGCCCGCGCTCGCTGCTCGATCTTCTGGGCCGAGGCCGGCGCCATCGGCACCCCGCCGCGGTCGAAGGCGACGGCGTCCGCGCGCAGCTCGCTGTCGATCTGCTCGCGGAGCTGCTGGCCGGTGCCGCGATAGATGACGATGAAGGTGCCGGTTACCGCGAGCACCACCACCGCCCCGATCAGGGCCGCGAGCCGCCAGCGAAGGCTGCGCAGCCCCGGCCGCCGGGTCACCGCGTGGCGAGCCTGTAGCCGACCGACCTCAGCGTCTCGATGGGCGCGGGATTGTCATCGGTGGCCAGCTTGCGGCGCAGGTAGCCGACATAGACCTCCACCACGTTCGTGCCCGGATCGAAGTCGTAGCCCCAGACGGCGCTCAGGATCTGCTCGCGTGAGAGCACCTGCCCGGGATGGCGCATGAAGTACGCCAGCAGGTCGAACTCGCGCGCCGAGAGGTGCACCGGGTCGTTGCCCAGGAGCACCTCGCGGCTCAGCAGGTCCATGTGGATCCCGGCCGCCTCCAGCACGGTCGGCTCGCCATTCTGGGGCCGCCGCAGGTGCGCACGGATCCGCGCCGTGAGCTCGTCGAACGAGAACGGCTTGGTGACGTAGTCGGTCGCGCCCTGGTCGAGGCCCGCGACCTTGTCGTCCACCGCGTCGCGCGCGGTGAGCACGATGACGGGCAGCGCGGGCTTCTCGTTGCGTATCGAACGCAGCACCGACAGACCGTCCTTACCGGGGAGCATGAGGTCGAGCACCACCAGGTCGATCGAGTCGCCGAGCGCCTGACGCTCGCCCTCGTCGCCGTCGTGGGCGCACGCGACCGCGTACCCCTCCGCCTCCAGGCCACGCTGCACGAAGTCGGCGATGGCCGTCTCGTCTTCAACCACGAGTATTCGCATGGCTGACAAGATCGTAAGCCCCTGCCACGCGTTTTCTAAGAGTTTGGTGAGAGCTTTCTCACGCGGCGCGCAACTCGCGCAGCAGCAACTCGTTCGCCCGCTCGAGCTGATCGGCGGTCGCGGCCGCCACCGACTTGGCCCCGGTGGCCCTGTTCAGGCGCGCGTGGATGGCCTTGTACGGCTCGCCCGTGAGGCGGCTCAGGTCGGCGACGAGGCTGGCCCTGCGGTCCCTCAGACGCTCGCGTTTTTCGAACGCGGTCTCAGGTTTGGAATTTGGAGGCGGAAAGCGGAAAGCGGGAGGTGCCGGGCTCGGCGTTTCCTCGTAGAAGAGCTGCAGTGCGTCGTCAGGGGCATGGAACGACGAGAAGGCCTCGTCGAGATAGGCGCTCGACGACAGCGCGTGGAATTGCGAGTCCTCCCGCGTTCCGCTGTCCGCTTTCCGCTCTCCCTCCTCAGCCCCTGCCCCCACCTCCAGCGCGTGATTCCGCTCCTCCTCGATCTGCGCCGCCAGCGCCTTCAACCGCCCGTCAGCCGGCATCAGCAGGTAGCTCATCTGCGCCTTCGGGGCGGGGGTGCGGCGCACGAAGCGACCTATCACCTGGCGGAAGAACAGTTCGGTGCGCGCCGCCGTCGCGTACACGCCCACGCGCAGGCGCGGGATGTCGACGCCCTCCGACACCATCAGCACCGACACGAGCCAGCGGCGCTGCCCGGCCGAGAACGCGGCTATGCGCGCCGACGCGTCCGGCTCGTCCGAGGTGACGATCTCCGGCCGCTCGACCGCGATCTGCTCGAGTCGCTCCGCGATCCGCACCGCGTGCTCCTTGTCGGATGCGACGACGAGCCCGCCCGCGTCGCGATGGCCTGACGCGCGCACGGCCGACAGGCGCGCGTCGGCGTCGCGCAGCACCTCGCTCATCCAGTCGCCGTCGGGGTCGAGGGCGGTGCGCAGCCGGCGCGCGTCCTCCGCGCGCGGGATGACCGTGGCGAAGCTCGCGTGGCGGCGGCGCCCGTCGGAGATCCACTCCATCTCCCCGTCGAACGGCTGGAAGGTGATCGGCCGGCAGACGCCGTCGAGCAGAGCGTCCGTGTAGCCGTAGGCGTAGTCGGCCTGGCTGACGCCGTCGGCGTCGTAGCTGACCCAGGGGATCGGGTTCGAGTCCGAGCGGAACGGCGTGCCCGACAGAAGCAGCCGGAAGCGGGCCTCCTCGAAGGCGTCCTGGGCGCGCGAGCCCCATGCGGCGTGCTCGCCCATGTGATGCGGCTCGTCGGCGATCACGAGCGTCGCGCGCGAGGCGCAGCCCGCCCTGTGCGTTCGCGGGCCGGCGGCGATGGTCTGGTAGGTGACCGCCACGCCATGGCGATCGGCCGGCTCGCGGCCTTCCGAGTTCGGCCGGTTGGGCTCGAGATCGATCCCGTAGCGCGCCGCGTCGGCGGCCCACTGACGGCAGATGTGCGTGGTGGGCGCCGCCACGACCACGCGCTCGACGCGGCCGGAGCCGAGCATCTCGTGCGCGACCCGCAGGCCGAACGTGGTCTTGCCGGCGGCGGGCGTCGCGGACGCCAGGAAGTTGGACGATCCGTGAGCGACCAGCGCCTCGATCGCAGCCTGCTGCCAGGCACGCAGCGGCCGCTCGGCGGGCCAGGGCGGCAGCGTCCGCGTCCGCCTCGACACGACTGTGCTCACGGGCAAGAGTCCTTTCTTCCGGGTGGTGGGGAAGCGGCAGGCTAGGCGGGCGATCGGAGGGAATGGCAAACTCGCTGCATGGCGCAACCCCGGGCGGTCCTCTTCGACGTCGACGGCACCCTGATCTCCACCGGCGGCGCCGGCGCGCGGTCGTGGCGCTTCGCCTTCGAGGAACTGCACGGCATCCCGGCGGACATCGGCGAGTTCACGGATGCGGGGATGACCGACCCGGTCGTCGCGCGGCTCACCTTCAAGGCCGCCGTGGGCCACGACCCCTCCCCCACCGAGCTCGCCACGGTGATGGCCGCATACCTTGACCGGCTGCCGTACGAGGTCGCGCACTCCGAGAAGTACCGCGTGCTCGACGGCGCCGAGGACGCCCTCCGCAGCCTCGGCCGCAGCGGCATCCTGCTCGGCATCACCTCCGGCGCAGTCGAGGCCGCCGCCCACATCAAGCTCTCGCGCGCGGGCTTCAACCGCTACTTCCCGTTCGGCGGCTACGGCTCCGACTCGCCCGACCGCGTCGAGCTCACCAAACGTGCGATCGAGCGCGGCGGCAACCTGCTTGGCGAGAAGCTCGACCCGAGCGACGTGTTCGTGGTGGGCGACACGCCGAAGGACATCGAGGCCGCGCACGGGGCCGGCTGCGTGGGCGTGGGGACCGCGACCGGCCACTACTCGCGCGAGGAGCTCGAGCAGGCGGGCGCGGAGTACGTGCTCGATTCGCTGCGCGAGCCGTTCCCTGGGATGGGCTGAATCGTCACGCAACGCACACCGGCGTTACACGGCGCATGAGACAATGTCGGCGTGGCCGAGCCGATGAATCCGTACCGCGAGTTCGCTCGCCAACAGCAGCTGCGCTTCGAACGGATGATGGCCGACATGCGGCGTCGCGACGACGAGGATCGGCGTCTCTACATCGAGAGGTTCGACGCGCTCCAGGAGGACATGCGCGACCTGCGTGAGGAGAGCAGAGCGCTCCTGCAGGCGCTGCTGCACGTCCTCGACCGGCTCGACAACGGCGGCGGCGCCGCACCCGCGACGTAGCGGTTAGCGTTCACCCTCGGAGGAGGGGTGACCCGGGGGATCCTGTATCGGGGGGTGACGGCGGCGATCGCGCTGGCCGCGATGCTGCCCGCCAGCGCACACGCCGGGCCCGACCCGGTCGACCAGCCGCTGCGGGACGGCTGCCAGCGCAACCCCGGCGGCCTGCTCTCGTACACGTCACCCGAGTGGGTCTTCGTGGGCGGTCACGAGCAGGGCACCGATCGCGTCGTCGAGGGTGTGGCCACGCTCAACCACACGGCGGACGAGGACCTGCCGGAGAGCCACCTGGCCTACGACCTCGACTCCGACGTCACGCCCGATCCGGCGTACTCCGACCTGTTGGCGGGCACGCCGCAGACGGCCAACGGCAACTGGGCGAACGATGCCGACCACGGCAAGCTCCACGTGGAGTGGGAGAGCGGCGCGGTGCCGGCGTACGTCTGGCCCACCGAGGGCGACCGCGTGAAGTACTGGGGCCACTGGGTGTGGGACTGCGGGCACTGGGGGCAGGGGATCCAGATCGAGGAGGACGACCCGGAGTCGAGCGTGGAGGGCACGGGCGACTACTTCCTGCCTGGTCAGACACCGCTCGTGGAGCCCGACAGCCCGGAGGGGCTGCGCGGCGAGCAGACCGAGCTGCACCCGCTCGAGGCGATGGTGGTGAATCGCACCGCTTCGTGGCAGTCGCCGACCGGTGAGCGCGAGACCGACGTGTTCGCCTCCGACAACGGCACCCACGCGCTCGCCGAGTCACGCTGCGCGGAGCGGATCCGGCCGCCCACTCCGCTCGCGGTCTACGGCCCCGACTTCGCCGCCTGCGTGAACGACGAGTCGAACGACACGCAGAGCCTCACCGGCCGCACGATCAGCTTCCACGTGCCGGCGCCGCCGCGGCCGCCGGGCGCGCACCTCACGTATCGCGTCGTGTACCAGGTGCGGCCGCCGGGCGGCTACTCGGAGCAGGTCGTCGAGCGGGCGGACGGCCTCGACGTGACCGTCAACTTCTCGGGCGCGCGTGCCTACGGCGCAAGCTGGTTCGCCGGCTGGGACCGCGGCGTACAGCCGGCCGGCCATCTGCGCCTGACGATGAAGTCGATCGGCATCGTTCACTCGCTCGACCCGAATCCCGACCACCCGCAGCAGACCGGCGCGCCGCCGGGCGAGTACAACCTCTACATCGACTCGAACGGTCGCTGGACGTTCATCGGCGGCCGTCCTCCGCTCGACCCGGACACCTCGCCGCAACTCGCGCCCGGGCTCGGGAGCGTGACCGACGGCCAGACCGTTCCGGTGAACGCGGCGGTCGACTTCTTCGTCCCGGCCGGGGCGCCGGTGCGCGTGGCGGTGAGCGGCCGCGAGTGCGACCTGCCGCGCATCGAGCCGTGCCTCGCGAACGGCGAGGTGTCCGACAGCAACGACCATCCCGGGCAGGCGATCGACACCTTCACCTCCGCCGACGCGGCCCTCGGCAACCACCGCATGACCTCGCCGCTCGGCCACTGGTTCATGGACTACTCGGTCGAGCGCGAGACGACCGGCGGGCCGTCGCCGCCCGGCAGCTCGGGGGTGTCGACGAGCCAGCCCGGCAGCGACCTCGGCGGGCGTGGCGCGGTTGCGAGCGCGGCGGGCGGCGGCGTGGTCGCCGGCTGCCTCGACCGCGTGGCACCCAGTTCACGCTTCGCGCGCCACCTGCGCCTGAAGCGACTGCGCGGGACTGCCGCGGATCGAGCCTGTACGCGGCGCGGACGCGTGGCGCGCGTGACGATCGCCGTGGCGCGCCGCGTGCACGGGGGCTGCCGCTACCTGCAGGCGAGTGGCCGGTTCGGGAGGCGGACGAGCTGCCGCCGGCCCACGTACGTGGCCGCGCGCGGGACGAGGCGCTGGTCGCTCAGGCTGCGGCGGCAGCTCGCCCGTGGGACCTACGTGGTGCGCAGCCGCGCGATCGACGCCGCCGGCAACGTGGAGCGCAAGCGTCGGCTCCGCGGCCGCGCCCGCAACTTCATCGCGCTGCGGGTGGGGCGGCAGCGGGCACGAGGCGCTCCTTGATCTCCCGCAGCTGGAAGTACACGACCGACACCGCCAGCGCCATGATCGGTGCGGTGATCACGCCGCCCACGATGGCGAGCACGGTCCGCAGCGCCAGCGAGTCCGCGTTGATCCCGATCCGGTTGAGGATGTTCTGGATAACCGCCTGGATCAGGAAGGCGACCACGAGCACCCCGAACACGCGCCAGCCGTTGCCGCGCACCAGCTCGCGGCTGCGGTTGAACGAGTCGAAGATCCCGCGCCGCTCGATCACGATCGCAGGCGCGAACAGCGAGAACCAGGTGAGGAAGATCAGGCCGGGCACGATGATCAACAGCAGCCCGACGAACACGCAGATGCCGTAGAAGATCCCTGTGACGATCAGCGGGAAGGTGAACGGCAGCGCGCCCCGCAGCAGATCTGCCACCGAGTAGTCGCGGCGGCCGTCGCGGATGTCCTCGACCGCCTGCACCACCGCGCCCGTGTAGACCGCCTGCCCGATCGCCGACAGCACGCTCACCACCAGCACGAGCGCCAGGCTGCCGCCGGTCGCGACGATCCCGCTGAGCACGCCGATCGGCACGAAGATCGCGAGCGCGGCGCCGATCAGGATCACGAACTGGCGCTGGTAGATCCCGAAGATCCGGTCGAACGAGTCGGCTGTGTCGAGCTTCTCCGCGCCCACGTGCTCAAGTGATACCGGACGCGCTCCGATAGGGACGGCGGACCCCTTTTGTCGACGTGAGGTAACGATGCCGGACCGCTACAGGCTTGTAACGCGCAGCGACTTCGACGGTCTTGTGTGCGCGGCGCTCCTGAAGGAGCTCGACATGCTGGACGACATCAAGTTCGTCCACCCGAAGGACATGCAGGACGGCAAGGTCGAGATCACCGAGCGCGACATCACGACCAACCTCCCATACGTCTCGAGCGCGTACCTCTCGTTCGACCACCACGCCAGCGAGGCCGAGCGCGTCTCGAACGGCAAGCCCAACCACGTCATCGTGCCGAACGCCGACTCCGCCGCCCGTGTGGTCTACGACTACTTCGGTGGCGCCGAGCGCTTCCCGCGCGTGTCCGACGAGATGATGACGGCGGTCGACAAGGCCGACGCTGCGAAGTTCGAGAAGGACGAGATCCTCGACCCGCAGGGCTGGGTGCTGCTCAACTACCTGATGGACCCGCGCACCGGACTCGGCCGCTTCCGCGAGTTCCGCATCTCGAACTACCAGCTGATGATGCAGCTGATCGACGAGTGCCTCGTCAAGTCGATCGACGACATCCTCGAGACTCCGGACGTGAAGGAGCGGGTGGACCTCTACCGCGGCCACCAGCAGGCGGCGCTCCGCCAGCTGCAGGCCTGCTCCCACGTGCACGACAACCTCGTCGTGCTCGACCTGCGCGACGAGCCGGTCATCCACCCGACCAACCGCTTCATGATCTACGCGATGTATCCGGACACGAACATCTCGATGCACGTGCTCTGGGGCCTCAAGCAGCAGAACACGGTGTTCGCCACGGGCAAGTCGATCGTGAACCGCACGTCGAAGACCAACGTCGGCAGCCTCATGCTGCGCTACGGCGGCGGTGGCCACGAGGCGGCCGGCACATGCCAGGTGGCGAACCCGGACGCACCGCGCGTCCAGGACGAGCTGGTCGAGACGATCACCCACGACGGCTGATCGGCCACCCGTCCAGAGGCGGCGGGCATCACTCAGGTGAGCGCGCCGGCGGACGATTCACCGAACTGAGCAGGGCTGCTCAGGGCAAACCCGTCGCGAGGCGGGGACGCAAAGCAAGAGGTCTCGTGCACGAGACGGCTCGGCCGCCAGCCTGAGAACAGATCTGGCAATTCGGGAGTAGTCCATGCATCTTTCCTCGGACTGGCGCGCACGCCTCGGCATATTGGCCGCGGCGCTCGGCGTCGCGGGCGCGATGACCGTCCCCGCCAGCGCGGCGGCGGGCACCCTCACCGTCGACCACAACGCCCACGTGGCCACGTACCGGGCCGGCCAGGGCGAGGCGAACGATCTCTCCTTCTACCGCCTTGCCGGCACATACCGCATCCAGGACACGGCGCTGTCCTCGGTCGCCCTCACCGAGATCGGCGGCACGCTGTGCTCCGTCGGCGAGCCATGGAAGTTCCGCTGCCCAGTCGCGTCCGTGGACAGCGCGACCATCTACCTGGGCGACGGCACCGACACGCTTGACGCGAGCAACTCCTCGATCGCGGTGACCGTCTACCCCGGCCCGGGCGCGAAGACAATCACGACCGGGAGCGGCGCGGACGCGATCGACGCGCGCAACGGCAGCGTCGACCAGATCACCTGCGGGGATGGCGCTGACAGCGTCAGCGCCGACGAGGACGACAGCGTCGCGGCGGACTGCGAACAGGTCACGCGCGGGCAGTCCACGGGTTCCGCGAACGGAGCGGGTTCGGGCGACACGTCGGCCGGCGGGGATGGATCCGGCGCCGCCGACGCCTCGTCCGGGACGGTGTTCGAGACTCCGGTCGGGCTGAGCGTTGCGCTCACGAAGGTGCCGATCGCGAACAACCGCGCGCACGTGGCGCTCAACTGTGCGGCGGGTGCCTTAGATGGCTGCCGCGGTGAGGTGACGCTGGAGCTGCCGCGCGCTACCGGCTCGCGTGCCCAGAAGGGCAAGGTGGTGGCCGCGCGCGGCCAGTACGTCACACGCCAGCGCAAGCGACGCAGGCTGATAGGGCGGCGGTGCTACCGCCTGGCTGCGGGCGAGTCGAAGACGCTGGCCGTACCGGTCCTCTTCCGCGGGCACTATCGCTACCTCAGCCGCAAGCGCCGCTCGCGCGTGATCATGCGGATCAGCGAGCGCGACGCCGCCGGCAAGCTGGTCGACGTCCAGACGCGCAGCGTCACGCTCACCCGTACGAGCAAGCGGGGCCGGCGCTAGTGGCCGCCCTGCGGAGGACCGCCATCGGCCTGGTCGCCCTCGTGGCCGCCATCGGGCTGCAAGGCGTCGGGTCGGCCTCGGCGTCCAGCATCTACGTCTCGAATGGCGTCCTGTCCTACAACGGCGGCTCGACAGAGGCCAACCACGCCACGTTCTCGTTCGAGATGCAGTACGGCGTGTACGTGATCCAGGACACCGGCGTCAGCAGCATCTACGTACCGTCGTACGGCGCGAACGGCTGCCACTCCTACACACCTCAGATCGCGTACTGCGACTACGGTGCGTTCACCTCGATCACAGCGCGCCTCGGCAACGGCGGCAGCTTCGCGCAGAGCAAGCTGACGGTCACGCCGGTAACGATGTATGCGGGCGCCGGCAACAACACCCTCATCGCGGGCGGCGGCGCGGATACGCTCATCGGGGGCTCGGGCACGACCACGATGACCGCGGGCACCGGCCGCGCCACCTACAAGGGCGGCTCGGGAACCGACGTCATCGACGCGCGGAACGGTGTGGCGGAGGACATCAGCTGCGGTGCCGGAGCCGACACCGTCACCGAGGACAGCGACGACAACGCAGCGGGTGACTGCGAGAGCGTCAACCGCGCCGGCGGGTCGAGCGCGCCCTCCACGAGTGGCACGACACCCACGAGCACACCCGTGACTCCGGATCTCGGCACTGCCCTGCCGACATTCGCCCCGCCGCTGCCTGTGATCTCGACGACGCCGGTCACGCTCCGCGCGAACAACCGGGTCCCGGTCCGGGTCGGTTGTCCGGCCGACGCGGCGGGTGGCTGTGTCGGCTCGATCGCGCTCGCGCTCGCGAACGCGGAGAAGGCGGGCAAGGTCAGCGCGGCGCGGCGTGTGAAGCGACGCCTCGTCAGCCGCCGTCGCCACTTCCGCCTCGCCGCGGGCAAGGAAGTCGTCGTGCCGGTCGCCCTGTCGCGCCGTGGCGGCCACGCCGTCCGGCGGGCGCTGCGCGGTCACCGCAAGGTGCGGATCGCCGTGACGATCTCGATGCGCTCGGAGGCCGGCACGCAGGAGACCACGAAGACGATCGTCGTCCGCGCCGAACGCAGGTCGGGCGGGATGAAGTCGCGGAAGTCCCGGAAGTCGCGACGCCGGAGGCACTGAGCGTGGCGGAAGCGACGACAGCCACTGCACTCGAGGTTCCCGGCGGCTGGTGGGATCTGCCGGAGGCCCCTTATCCACCGGTGCAGCGCACACCACCGACGCCGTCGCCGATCGTCCGCTACCGGCACGTCGTCCGCGCGGTCCAGGTGGTGGCGTTCGGGTTCCTGATCGCATTCGCGCTGGTCACCGGGCCCGGGCTCGGCGGCGGCAAGCTCGACGGCTTCTTCAACGACTGGGTCTACAACGCGCTGATCATCATCTCCGCAGTGGGCTGCCTCGCCCGCGCCGCGCTCGTCAAGCAGGAGCGTGCGGCCTGGCTGCTCCTGGGGGTGGGCCTTGCGTTCTGGGCGGCCGCCGAAGTGCTCGCCACGGTCTGGCTCAACAACCTCGCGAACCCGCCCTATCCGTCGGTCGTCGATCTGCTCTACCTGACCTTCTATCCGGCGGTCTATGCGGCGTTGCTCGTTCTTGTGCGCGGGCGGATGAACGAGGCGCGGGCCAGCCTCTGGCTCGACGGCCTGATCGCCGCGCTCGCCGTCGCAACGGTCGGTGAGCTGTTCGTCTTCCAGACCATCCTGAGCCTCGAGCAGGGCTCGCCCCTCGCGGTCGCCACGGACCTCGCGTATCCACTCGGCGACCTCGTCACGCTCGCACTGGTGATCGGCGTGTTCGCCCTCACCGGGTGGCGGCCCGGCCGCGCCTGGACTCTGATAGGGGTCGGCCTCGCGGCGCTGGCCACCGCGGACTGCCTCTACGCGTACCAGGCGGCACACGGCACCTACGTCGAGGGCACGATGCTGGACACGCTCTGGCCGGCCGCCACGCTGCTCGTGGCCTCGGCCGCGTGGCAGCCGCCGCGAACGGTGTCGATCGACCTCTCGGGCTGGCGGATGCTGGTCGTGCCGAGCGGGTTCGCCCTGGTGGGCGTGGCTGCGCTGGTCTACGAGGCGCTCTCCGGCAGCGACCCGATCGCCGTGGCGCTCGCAGCAACGACGCTCGTGGCGGCGACGCTGCGGACGGCGCTCACGTTCCGCGAGAACCTGCGGATGCTGGCGCAGACCACACGCGAGTCGCTCACGGACGCGCTCACCGGGATGGCCAACAGGCGCCGCTTGATCACGGACCTCGACTACGCAGTGAGCGCCTCGGCCGTGGAGCCGCACGCCCTCGTGCTGTTCGACCTCGACGGCTTCAAGCGCTACAACGACAGCTTCGGGCACCCGGCCGGCGACGCGCTGCTTGCGCGTGTGGGGCGCAGCCTGGAGGCGGCCGTGCGTCCGCACGGGCGGGCTTACCGGCTCGGCGGCGACGAGTTCGCGGCAATCATCGTGAGCCACGAAGCGGGCAGCCGCGCGGTCGTGTCGGCCGCACTCGAGTCGCTGGCCGAGCGCGGCGACGGATTCGAGGTCACCTCGTCGTACGGCCTCGTCCAGCTCGGCGCCGAGGTCGCAGATGCGGCGGGCGCGATGCAGGTCGCCGATCAGCGCCTGTACGGCAAGAAGTCGCAACGGGCTGCCACCACCGTGTCGAAGCAGACGCACGACGTGCTGATGCAGGTGCTGCTCGAGCGCGAGCCTGACCTGCGTGAACACCACGCGGGAGTGGCGCACATGGCGGTCGAAGTCGGGCGGCGCCTGGGCCTGACAGGTGAGGCGCTGGACGAGACCGCGCGCGCCGCGGAGCTGCACGACATCGGAAAGATGGCGATTCCGGACGAGATCCTGAACAAGCCCGCCCGTCTCACCGACGAGGAATACGAGTTCATGAAGCAGCACACGATCATCGGCGAGCGGATGCTGGCTGCCGCGCCCGCGATGGGCGGAGTCGCGCGGATGGTCCGCGCCAGCCACGAGCGCTGGGACGGCGGCGGCTACCCCGACGGGCTCGCAGGCGAGGACATTCCGCTGGCCGCCCGGATCGTCGCGGTGTGCGACTCGTTCGACGCAATGACCACGCAGCGCCCCTACAACACGCCGAAGACCATCCCCGAGGGCATCGCCGAGCTGCGCCGCTGCGCGGGCTCGCAGTTCGACCCCGACGTGGTCGAGGCGTTCGTCGCAGCCATGGCTGCGGCCGAGGTCGATTAGGCGCCGCGTCCCCCCGGGCATCAGTCTGGTGTGGGCGAGGCGGCGCAGGAGCAGACCGAGCAGACCAAGCGAACCGTCTGGTTCGCCTTCGCCGCGAACCTCTCGATCGCGATAGCCAAGGCACTGGGCGGCGCGGCGAGCGGCTCGTCCGCGATGCTCGCCGAGGCCGCGCACTCCCTGGCGGACACCACCAACCAGGTCTTCCTGCGCATCTCGCTGTCGCGCGCGGAGCGCGGCTCCGACGAGCGGCATCCGTTCGGCTACGGCCAGGAGCGCTTCTTCTGGGCGTTCCTCGCCGCGGTGTTCATCTTCGTGGCGGGATCGCTGTTCTCGATCTTCGAGGGCGTCGAGCGCCTGACGGCGCCGCCGAAGGAGGGCGGCGGCATCGCGATCCCGCTGATCGTGTTGGGGCTGGCGTTCGTCGCGGAGGGCATCTCGCTGCTGCGCGCGATCCGCCAGACGCGCGCCGAGGCACGTGAGCGCGGGGTTCCGTTCGCGCGCTACATCCGCGAGAGCCGCGATCCGACCGCCAAGACCGTCGTATTCGAGGACAGCGCGGCGATCGTAGGCGTCCTGCTCGCGGCGGCCGGCGTCACGCTCGACCATGTGACCGGCGCCCACGTGTTCGACGCATCGGCATCGATCGCGATCGGCGTGCTGCTCGCGCTGGTGGCCCTGACCCTCGGCCGCGACGTGAAGGGCCTGCTGCTTGGTGAGGCGGCGCTGCCAGAGGAGCGCGAGCGGATGCTGGAGGTGCTCGAGGGCCACGAGCACGTGGACCACGTGGACGAGCTGCGGACGATGGCACTCGCTCCCCACGCGCTTCTGGTGGCCGTGCGCCTCGACCTGAGCGACGGGCTCGACTCCGACGGCGTCGAGAGGCTGGCGGACGAGCTCGATGCGAAGCTGCGCGAAGCCGTCCCCGAAGTGGCCGAGGTCTTCATCGATCCCACGTCGCCGAGCGACTCGCCGCGGCGCGCGCACTTACAGCCCGCTTAGTAGCGAAGCTAGGCTGAGGGGCGTGGCAGACGGCCAAGACGAGAGGCGGCCGCCGAGGGCGCCGACGACACCTGAGCGCCAGCAGCCGAGCGGCTGGCGCGTCCAGCCTGCGCCCGATGGGCGCGGCGCGCCGCCACCGGAGCGGCCGAAGTCGCCGTTCGGCGGCATCGGCCGCCGCTGGCTGATCCTCGTCCTCGTCCTCCTGGCGGTCAACTTCTGGATCTCGTCGCTGATCCCGAGCGGGCACGAGCGCGTGCGCGTCCCCTACACGCCCACCTTCGTCCAGCAGGTGCAGCGCGACAACGTCGACGAGATCTCGTCGAAGGGCGCGACCATCCAGGGCACCTTCAAGCACGAGTTCAAGTACCCGCCCACCGGCAAGGACTCCAAGAGCTCGAAGTACTTCGACACGGAAGTCCCGACGTTCGCAAACACCGACGAGCTGTCGAAGCTGCTCCAGGACCACAACGTCACGGTGAACGCGAAGTCGCCCGAGCAGGGCCGCAGCCTCATCGCCAACCTGCTGCTCGGCTTCGGGCCCACCTTGCTGCTGATCGCGATCTTCGTCTGGTTCGCGCGGCGCGCCGCGAGCGCGGCCGGTGGTGGCGGGGGAATGCTCGGCAGCTTCGGACGGTCGCGGGCGAAGCGCATCGAGCCGTCCCAGCAGACCGTGACGTTCGACGACGTGGCCGGCATCGACGAGGCGAAAGCCGAGCTCACCGAGATCGTCGACTTCCTCCAGAACCCCGACAAGTACCGCCGCCTCGGCGGCAAGATCCCGCGTGGCGTGCTGCTCTCGGGCGCACCCGGCACCGGCAAGACGCTGCTCGCCCGTGCCGTCGCGGGCCAGGCGGGCGTCCCGTTCTTCTCGATGTCCGCGTCGGAGTTCGTCGAGATGATCGTGGGCGTGGGCGCCTCGCGCGTCCGCGACCTGTTCAACCAGGCGAAGGAGGCGGCGCCGGCGATCATCTTCATCGACGAGCTCGACGCGATCGGCCGCCAGCGCGGCGGCACCGCAAGCCTCGGCGGCAACGACGAGCGCGAGCAGACGCTCAACCAGATCCTCACCGAGATGGACGGGTTCGACCCGGCGATGGGCGTGATCGTGCTGGCGGCGACGAACCGGCCCGAGATCCTCGATCCGGCGCTGCTGCGACCGGGACGCTTCGACCGCCGCGTGAACGTGCAGTCGCCCGACACGGTCGGGCGCCGGAAGATCCTCGAGGTGCACACGCGGTCGGTGCCGCTCGACCCCAGCGTCGACCTCGATGCGATCGCGTCCACGACCGTCGGGATGGTGGGCGCCGACCTGGCGAACCTCGTGAACGAGGCGGCGCTCACAGCCGCGCGGCTCGGCCACGAGAAGGTGTGGCAGGCGGACTTCACGAATGCGCTCGAGCGGATCGTGCTCGGGTCGGAGCGCAAGATCATGATGTCCGAGCGCGACCGCGAGCGGACGGCGTACCACGAGTCCGGCCACGCGCTCGTGGGCATGCTCACGCCCGGCGCCGACCCCGTGCGGAAGGTGTCGATCATCCCGCGCGGACCCGCGCTCGGCGTGACCCTCTCTGCGCCGGAGGCGGATCGCTTCAGCTACGACCAGGACTACCTGCTCGGCCGCATCAAGGTGGCGCTCGCCGGACGCGTGGCGGAGAAGCTGATCTACGGCGAGATCACGACCGGCGCCGAGTCGGACATCCAGCAGCTCACCCAGATCGCCCGCCAGATGGTGGGGCGCTGGGGCATGAGCGACGCGGTGGGCCCGGTGGCGGTCATCCCCCGCGACGGCCAGGGACCGCTGCTCCCCGGCGTCTCCGAGGTGTCGGAGCAGACGCAGCGCGTGGTCGACGAGGAGGTCCGTCGCATCGTCGAGCGCTGCGAGAACGAGGTCCGCTCGCTGCTGAGCGAGAACCGCTCCCGCCTCGACGCCCTCGTGGCGGCGCTACTCGAGAAGGAGACGCTCGACCAGGACGAGGCGTACGTGGTCGCGGGGGTGTCAAGACCTCAGCGCGAATTGCCCGAAGAGTCGCTCGAGACGGTCCGCCGCGACCGCAGTTAGCAGCCCACAGAAGGCAGCCCGCAGGGATGGCGCTTCGGGCGCGGCTGCGGGCTGCCTCTCTGCGTTTCTGCTTTTTAGTTGACACCGCAACCATTCGGCGCTATGGTTGCTTGTGCAATCACCTTTAGACATCTCTTTGGGAAGGGAGTCAGACCAAATGAGCACCGACACCATCACCCCCGCCATCGCACAGGGCACCTGGACCGTGGATCCGTCGCACTCGAGCGTCGAGTTCCAGGTCAAGCACATGGGCCTCGCGACCGTGAAGGGCTTTTTCAGTGAGTTCGAGGGCAAGCTCGAGGTAGCCGAGGACGGCACCGTCAGCGCGGCCGGCACCGTCGACGCCGCCAGCCTCAACACGCGTTCCGACCAGCGCGACGAGCACCTCCGCTCGGCGGACTTCTTCGACGCCGAGAACTACCCGAAGCTCTCGTTCCAGTCGACCGCCATCGAGCAGATCGACGAGGACACGTACCGCATCACCGGTGATCTCACGATCCGTGGCGTGACCCGCGAGGTCGTGTTCGAGGGCGTCACGCAGGGCGTCGACCAGGACCCGTGGGGCAACACCCGCGTCGGCCTCGAGGTCGTCGGCCAGATCGAGCGCTCCGACTTCGGCCTGAACTGGAACCAGGCGCTTGAGTCCGGCGGCGTGCTCGTCGGCAAGAAGGTCAAGATCCTCCTCGACCTCTCGACGGTGAAGGCGTAAGGAACAAGGAGCAAGGAGCGGGTGCGCGACAGGCCGCCCGCTCCCCCTCTCCCCGCGTTCCGCTTTCCGCTTTCCAATGTCCAATCCAATCCACATCTCGACGCGCACGCACGTGCTCATGAACTGCCTCCAGGTGCCGCACGGCGCCGAGCGCTTCGACGAACGCGGCGACCTCACCGACCCGCTCGTCGCCGACAGCGTCCGCTCGCTGCTGCGCGAACTGGCCCTGGCTGTCGGGTCGCACGAGCGTCACCGCGAGGCGGTCGCGGCATGAGCACGCAGGTGACACCCCCCGCGTGCTCGCGTGTCCCGCGCGCGTGGACCGGGATGCTGCGCGTCTACGACCGCCTGATGCACGAGCTCGACGCCGAGCTCGAGCGTGAGCACGGCCTGTCGCTCGCGGAGTTCGACGTGCTCGTCCAGCTCGACGAGGCGCCCGAGCGCCGCATGCGCATGGCGGATCTCGCCGAGGCCGTCCTCCTGACGCGCAGCGGCATCTCGCGGCTGGTCGATCGGCTCGAGGCGCGCGCGCTCGTCGAGCGGGCGCCCTGCCCCGTCGATGCCCGCGGCCTGAACGCGACCCTCACCGAGGCGGGGGCCGAGTTGCTCCACAGCGCGTCGGTCACCCATCTCGCGGGCGTGCGGGCGCGCTTCACCGACCGCCTCGCGGCCGACGATGTCGCCCGTCTAGAGTCCATCTGGGAGGAACTCGATGCCTGAGACCGCCACGAAGATCGCCGCCGACACCACCGTCGGCGCGGTTGAACTGACCGTCGCGAGCCTCGACCGCTCGATCGACTACTACACGCGGACGATCGGCCTCGAGGTGCGGTCGCGCGAGGGCTCCGTGCTGCGGCTGGGTGCGGGCGGCGAAGAGCTGCTCGTGCTCCACGAGGAACCCGGCGCCGAGCCGGTCCAGGGCCACACGGGCCTGTTCCACTTCGCCATCCTGCTGCCGGACCGGGTCGCGCTCGCGCGCTGGCTCGTGCACGCGGCGCGGGCGCGGGTGCCGCTCAGCGGCATGTCGGATCACCTCGTGAGCGAGGCGATCTACCTGCGCGACCCCGACTGGCACGGCATCGAGATCTACCGCGATCGCCCACGCGCCGAATGGCCCGGCGACGGCCACGGCGGGGTGCAGATGGCGACGCTGCCGCTCGACACCGACGACCTGATCGGCGCGCTCGACGATCCCGCGCAGGAGCCCGACTACGAGTACATGCCGAACGGCACCACGATGGGCCACGTCCACCTGCACGTGGCGGACATCGCGGACAGCGAGCGCTTCTACCGCGACGTGATGGGCTTCGACGTGATGGCGCACATGCCGGATGCCACGTTCCTGTCGGCCGGCGGCTATCACCATCACCTCGGCGCGAACGTCTGGGCGGGCCGCGGTGCCTCGCCCCCGCCTCCAGGCTCAGCCGCCCTGCGCAATGCCACGATCATCCTGCCGGACGCGGCCGAGCGCGACCGCGTGGCGGACCGGATCGCCGACGCGGGCCAGGAGCCGGAGCAGGTCGAGGGCGGCGTGCTGGTACGCGACCCGGCGCAGAACGCGCTGCTGCTGACCGCTCCGGCCTAGAACGGCGTAGCCGCCGCGAGCCAGACCGTCTCGGGCGCGCCGCCGTGGTGGAGCAGGTCCGCCGGCGCGCGGCCGTCGAGCTCCGTGTTCGGCTCGGTGAGCCAGGTGTAGGCGCTGCCGGCGCCGTCGCGCGCGGCCAGGTAGGAGACGACGGCGAAGAGGTTGCGCAGGCGCGTCTCCTCGTCGACCTCGGGGATGTCCACGCCCTGGGCGATCCGCCCCATCCGCGCAGGGCTGACCCCGGCTGCGAATGAAGCCAGGCGAAGACCGAGAGTGACCTCGAGCCACTCCGCCTGCCTGTCGATCCGCTGCACCGCGATCTCGCGGCCCGCGATTCCCCTGTCAGTCTGTGCGAACACAGTCCCTGCCCGCCGGGAAGATTACCCCGGTGGCGCGGACGTCACGCTGCTTCAATCTGGCGCATGCACGGCCTTTTCGTATCCGGCACCGGACCGGCCGCCGGCGAGGCCGACGTGGGTGCCGCGCTGGGCGGCACGCTGTTGGAGATCGCGGAGCCTCATCCGGTGGCGCCCCCCGCGATCGCAGCACGGCATGCGGGTTCCGAGCTCGACCCGGCGGCGCTCGCGGAAAGGGCGAAAGCAGCGACCGACGGCCTCCTGGTGGTCGTCTCGAGCGGCGGCCTGCTGGCGCCTCTCACTGAGCGCTACCTGAACCGCGACCTGGCGGTGGAGCTACGGCTGCCGGTGGTGATCGCAGCGCCCGCAGCGCCGGGGCTCGTGAACGCCGTCCTGCTGGCGCAGGAGTCGGCGCGCGGTGCGGGCCTGGCGGTGGCGGGCGTCGTGATCTCCGGCTGGCCGGACCAACCGTCGCGGGTCCTGCTCGACGAGCGCAGGCTGCTCGAGCAGCTCTCCTCGACCCCGGTCGCAGCACTGCCGGGTTCAGCCCTGCCGGCCGGCGAGTGGGCGAACGCGACGGCAGGTGGCGACGGCACACCTGTCTCGCTGGACCCGTACGTCGCGTGGGAGGAGCACCCGACCGGCGACCCTCGTGCCACCTCGCGCACGGAGATCATGCAGGTGATCCTCGAGATCCTGGCCGCCGAGGGACCGATGCGCGCGAGCCGCGCGTACGCCCTCTACAACCGCGCCTCCGGCGGCCGCAAGCTCACCTCCGTCGCCCGCGCGCCGCTCTCCTCGGCGGTCTACTGGCTCGCGCAGGAACGCCGCCTCGTCCTCACCCGCAAGGACGACATCCCGTGGCAGGACGACGACCTGATCCGCCTGCCCGACACACCGCCTGTGAAGGTGCGCCAGCTCGGCCCGCGCACCCTCGAGGAGGTGCCGCTCGACGAGATCGCCGAGCTCGCGGCCCGGATCCGCGCGGCGCGCGGCGAGCTCGACGCCACCGAGATGAAGCGCGCGCTGCTGAGCACCTACGGCCTGATGCGGCTGACGTCGCGCGCGGACGAGTACCTCGGGCTTGCGCTCGACCTCGGCCGTTCGTCCACCTCCCCTGAATGAAGCGCCAATGCGGGCGAACACCCGGGCTGTGATGAACGCTCGGACACGACAGCCGCTCACTCTCAGCCAGGCGCTCGGCGTGCTTGCCTTCGGCTACACGCTCGTGGTGGCGCTCGCGTTCGCCTCCGACGTTGCGATCAACGGCGCGTTCGCCGTGCACCTCGCCGTGAGCCAGCTGATCGGCGTGGTGGGTTACGCGGTGCTTCGCGGCGCGTACGACTCCTAGTCGAGATCGACGCGGATGACCAGGTGCTCGGTGCCCACGAGGCGCAGCGCTGTGTCGTTCGCCGGACGATTCAGCCGGCGCAGCCGCTCGTAGGGGTCGTCGTCCTCGAGGATGTGCGCGGTTCCCTCGAACCACGTGCGCCCCACCTTCACGCGCACGCGCGGGTTGGCCTCGATGTTCTTTACGTAGTCCGCGTGGCGGCCGTGCTCGGTCACGATCCAGAACTCCCCTCCGCGCAGGCCGTTTCCGACCGGCGTGCGGCGCGGCTGCCTGGTCTTGCGGCCGGTGGTCTCGAGCAGCGCGGTGCCGCCGGTGATGCCCATCGAATGCAGGCGCCGGACGAGCGGGTTCACGAGGCGGTTGGTGGTGAAACGCGCGAGGCGGCGCTTGTTCCGTCCGCCCCAGGCCACGTCATGCCACCTGGTTCTCGAGCCGGCCGAGCGCGCCCGCCATCAGCGCGACCGTGTCGCCGGGCTCGATGAAACGATCGCCGGGCAGCGGCCCAAGTTCGAGCAGGCAGCCGCCGGTGAGCGTGCCGGAGCCGAGCACGTCGCCGGCGCGCAGCCGGGTGTCGCGCGCCGCGTGCGCGACGAGTTCGTCCCAGGTGAAGTGCATCTCCTCGGCGTGGCAGCGCGACAGCTCGTCGCCGTTCACGTGCACGCGCGCCTCCAGCGTGAGCCGCCCCTCCGAGTAGGGCAGCTCGTCCGGCGTGACGAGGTACGGACCCAGGCTCGTGGCGAAATCCTTCGCCTTCGACGGCCCGAGGCCGATGACCATCTCGCCGAACTGCACGTCGCGCGCGCTCCAGTCGTTCATGAGCATGAAGCCACCGATCTCGCCGTCCCCGTCGATCACCGCGGCGATCTCGAGCTCGAAGTCGAGCAGCTGCGTGGCGGCGGGTCTCCTGACCGGCGCGCCCGGCCCGACGATCGACGCCGCGTTCGAGAAGTAGAAGACGGGCTGCTGGTACCACTCGTCGGGGATCCGATCCTGCCCTCGCCGACGGAACCCCGCGGCCACGTGACCCTCGTACGCGAAGAAGTCGCGCACGCTGGGCGGTTCGGGCAGCGGCGCCGCCAGCTCCACCTCTTCGAGCGCGTGCTCCGTGCCCGTGCGCGCGCCGCCCTCGCCCGACAGCCATTCGATCATCGACGCCGCCTCGAGCACGTGGACGCGGTCGCCGTCGACCTCGCCCACGGAGCCGTCACGCAGTGTCACCAGACGCATGGCCCGGGAGACTACGCGCGACTCATCGCAGGCGGATCGTGACCTTGGTGTGCCGCCTCTTCGAGACCGGCGAGTGGTGCTTGCGCGCGTCGATCGCCTGCACACGCAGCGTGTACCTGCCGCGCCGCAGCTTGCGCTTCGACGTGAAGTGCCACTTCTTCGCGCCGCGCGCCAGCCTCGCCCGGATGTAGTGCGGCCTGCGGCAGCTCACCTTCTTCGAGAAGCGGCCGTTCGCCTTGAGGTAGCGGCACCGCTTCCTGCTCACGCGGCGCTCCACCGACACCCTCACGCGCTTGATGCGGCCGCATCCCTTGCGCGCGCGGTCGGTGCCGCGCAGCCGGAGCTTCCGCCCCGCCTTGCCGTGACGCAGCCTGCGCACGCTCTTCGCGTTGAAGCGCGCGTACGGCTTGGCGATCGCGCAGGCCCGCACTCGCGCGAGGTACCTGTCGGACAGGCCGACCGTGTAGATGCCGCGGCCGAACGTGGCGGCCATGAGCGTGTTGGTATCGCCCGGCTTGAAGGCCAGCGAGTAGATCGCCACCGGCGGCATCCCGCGGCCGAGCACGCCCCAGTGCGCGCCGTTCGTGTCGTTCGAGGCGAACACGCCGATAGCGGTCCCCACGATCAGCTGGCCGTTGCGCACGACGACCGACGTGGCCTGCACGTTCGGGAGGTCGCCCGACACGTTCTTGAACGTCTCGCCGCCGTCGGTCGACTTGAACACGTGGCCCGAGCCCACGCCTGCCGTGCTCTCGCCCATCGAGCCGATCGGTGCGAAGTAGCGCGACGCGCTGGCGCCCAGCGTGACGTAGACGGTCTCCGGGTCGCCCGGGTCGGGCGCGACGCCGGTGATGATCCGGTTCGGCAGCCCCTTCGCCGCCGTGATGTGCCAACCGCTGCCGCCCACGTTCGTCGCGAAGCCGACGTTGAAGACGCGATGGCGCTTGACCGGGTCGCAGTCGCCGCAGAAGCCCACGTAGGCGTTGTTGCCATCCAGCGCGGCCGCCGACGCGTGGTTCGGGGCGTCGGTGTCGTTCTCGGTGGCGCCCTCGTTGCCCGGCTGCGAGTGCGTCCCGAGGTCGAACACCTCCTTCCAGTCGGTGTCGCTGGGCGTGCACGACGGGTCGCCGTTGCACGGGGACGTCGTGTCGGGGCCTGAGTGCGTCTCCTCGATGTTGCGGCCCGCGACGAGGATGTGCTTCGCGTTGTGCGGGTCCATCACGAGCGGCGCGACGAAGTCCGGGTCCTTCAGCAGCGGGTCGATGCTCGTCCACGTCGAGCCGCCGTCGGTGGACACGTTCACGCCGGCGAGCGGCAGCTCGTCGTAGGCGATCTTCGAGTTGTCCGGGTCGACCAGCGCGTTGGTGCCGTCGCCGACGTACACGGTGTGCTGCTCGCCGTTCGGAAGGATCTTGAGCTGGCCGTTGTCCTGCAGGCCGGCGTAGACCGTGCCGTCCCTGGCCATCGCCGCGCCGTACGGGAGCAGGGTCTCGAAGCCGCTGTTCGCGCCGTTGCCCCAGTGCAGATTGTCGAACTCCTGTCCCGAGTCGACGTGCTGCGTGTAGGCGCCGCCGTCGTTGCCGTCGACGAGCGTGACGCCGCCCTTCCCGTCGGGCACCATCGCGATGCCGTGCTGGTCCGGGTGCGTCGTGGTGTTGCCGGCGATCTGCTGCTTCTGGCCGCACTGCTCCGGCACGACCAGGCACGCGCCGCCGTTGGCGGTGTACTCACCGATCACCTGGAACTGCGAGTGGCCGTTCTGCGGCGTGTTCGGGATCGCGTTCTGCCAGACCTCCTCCATGCCGAGGATCACGCGCGTCGGGATGCCGGTGGCCGTCTGGCGGGTCGGGTCCGGCTTGATGAACTCGTTGTAGGTGACCTGGTAGCCGGGCGCGATGCCGAGCGCCGTGAGCTGGCTGAGCGCCGACCCGTTCGCGGGATTGAAGAACTCCTGACGGCTCTCCATCTGGGTCCAGGTCTTGCCGAAGTCGCTCGACACGTAGATGCCGTCGAGCACCGACGGCGTGCCGACGAGCGGGATGTCCTGCTCGCCGCCGCCCAGCGTGTCCTGGAACAGCTGCGCGTCCTGGGAGACGGCGTAGAGGTAGCGCGAATCCTGGTCCGGCCCCGTGGCTGTGCCGAGCGCGACGCGCCCCGCCTTGGTCGTGGGCGTGAAGCCGGCGCTGTCGGGCACCTTCGTGAACGAGCCGGGTGCGCCGCTGTCGGAGCGGTACAGGCCGTTTGCCGGCGCCTCGGGCTTGCCCGCCAGGTTGGGCCGCTGGCCGTCGCGCCAGCCGACCGCCGCCACCACCGCGCCGCCGTGGTGGCCGAGCTTGTCGGTGGGCTGCACGGCCACGTCGGTGACCACGTTCGCGAAGAAGCAGTTGGGCTTGCTCGAGTCGCCGTGGCACGAGCCGGTCGGCAGGTCGGCGTTCGTGAAGCTGCGCCCGGCGTCGGTCGAGCGGTAGAGGCCGAGGCCCGTGGCCAGGTAGACCACGTTCGCGTTGGTCGGATCGACGGCCACGCGGAACGACAGCGCGCCGTCCGGCGCGCCGCGCGACTTGTGCCAGGTCTGGCCGTCGTCGGTCGACCAGAAGGTGCCGACGCCCGCGTAGTCGTTCGAGAACGCCATGTCGCCGGTCGCGACGATCAGCGTGCCGCCGCCGGCGGTGGTGTAGCCGACCGCGCCGGTCGACTGGATCGGGAGGTTGTCGCCGATCGGCTTCCAGCTGCCGCCGAGGTTGGTGGACTCCCAGAGGCCGCCCTGCGCGACCGCGGCATAGAGCTTGCCCGTCTGCGACACGTAGGCGAAATCGTTGATGCGGCCCTCGAGCTTGCCGAAGCCGTCGCCGAGGGTGGTCGGGTAGTTGGGGTCGTCGCCGATCAGCGGCCCGTGGCCGTACGGCTTCCACTGGCCGTCGGCGTCCGCGATGCGCACGGGCGAGTTCTCCATCCTCTGCCGCTGCGCCGCTGCCTTCGCGAACTCACGCGGCGTATCGGATCCCTGCCGCGTGGACGCGTACTCGTTGAACCTGGTCAGGTCGGCGTTCGACTCGGGGTGCGCGACCGGGGCGCACTTGCCGACGAAATGCGACTCATAGTCCCCGCGCTCGCCGTCCTTCTCCGCTTTCCGCTCTCCGCTTTCCGCTTTCCCCTCTTCACGCACAACGCGCTGCCCAGGCGGGCACGCCCGCGCAGTACGGCGTTCATGCGAGCGTCCGGCGAGCGCAACCACACCCGCGCCGACAACAGCAAGGATCAATACGAGCCACCGGTGGCGGCGAAGTACGGCAATCATGCGCTTCCCAGGTCCCCTCGTTGGTGGTGCGGAGGCGGGAAAATACTCCGCGAGCGCGCCGAACGCGCCACGCGTTTAAGCTGCCCGCGCCATGCCCACCGTCCGCGAATCCGTCTTCGAAATGCTGCGCGAGCGCGGCATGACCACGATCTTCGGCAACCCGGGCTCGACAGAGCTGCCGATGCTCAAGGACTTCCCGAGCGACTTCCGCTACGTGCTCGGGCTGCAGGAGGCCGTCGCCGTCGGGATGGCGGACGGCTTCGCGCAGGCGAGCGGGCTGCCGACCCAGGTGAACCTGCACACCGCACCCGGCGTGGGCAACGGCATGGGCGCGATCTTCAACGCGCAGGCGAACAAGGCGCCGCTGCTCGTGACCGCCGGCCAGCAGTCGCGCTCGCTGATGACGCTCCAGGCCAACCTGACAAACAGGGACGCGGTGCGCATGCCGCACCCGCTCGTGAAGTGGAGCTACGAGCCGCCGCGTGCCGAGGACGTGCCACACGCGCTGGCCCGCGGGATCCACCTGGCGTCGCTGCCGCCGCGCGGTCCGGTGTTCGTGTCGATCCCGATGGACGACTGGGACGCCGATATCGACGCCGACGCCGTGCGCCACAACACCACGCGGACCGTCGGCGGTCGTGCGGCCCCCGACCCGGCCGCGATCCGCGACCTGGCCTCGCGGCTGGGCTCGGCGTCTTCGCCGGTGATGGTGGTTGGCCCCGATGCGGACAACTGCGACGCGTGGGATGCCGCGGTGGCGCTGGCCGAACGGCGGCGCCTGCCGGTGTGGGCCACGCCAGCGCCTGGCGGTGGCCGAATCGGCTTCCCCGAGGACCATCGCGCGTTCCAGGGCATCCTGCCGCCCGCGATCGGCCCGGTGTCCGAGGTGCTGAAGGAGCACGACCTGATCCTGGTGGTGGGCTCGTCGGTGTTCCCGTACTACCCCAACATCCCGGGCCCGCTGCTGCCCGACGGCGCGACGCTGGTGGCGATCACCTCCGACCACGACGAGGCGGCCCGCGCCCCGATGGGCGACGCGATCGTGGCCGACCCGGGGCTGGCGCTCCAGGCGCTCGTCGAGGCCGTCGATGCGGGCGACGGCGACGGGCCGCCGAAGCGGCCGGACCCCGAGCCCGTGCCGGACGAGGACCCGATCAACCCCTCTGCCGCGGCCGCCGTGGTCGCCGACGTCTGGCCCGACGATGGGATCCTGGTGCTGGAGTCGCCCTCGTCCACCCTCGCCATGCGCAACCGCCTGCGCCTGAACAAGCCGGGCAGCTACTACTTCGGCGCCGGCGGCGGGCTGGGCTTCGGCCTGGCCGCCGCGATCGGCGTGCAGCTCGCCCAACCCGACCGCCAGGTGGTGTGCGTGGTCGGCGAGGGCTCGGCCCAGTACGCGATCACCGGGCTCTGGACCGCGGCCGCCTACAAGGTGCCGGTCACGTTCCTCGTCCTGCGCAACGAGGAGTACGCGATCCTCAAGTGGTTCGCGCAGCTGGAATCCGTCGAGGGCGCGCCGGGGCTCGACCTTCCGGCGCTCGACTGCGTCGCCGTGGCGAGCGCGTACGGCGTGGAGGCGCGCAGCGTCGCCGGCGCCGACGAGCTGCGCGAGGCGCTCCGCGAGGACATCGCCGCGGACGGACCGCGCCTCATCGAGGTGCGCGTGGCGCCCGGCATGGCCCTGGCCTGATAGCCCGCGACCCCGTGCAATGAAGGTCCCGGTCCGTGAGGAAACCGGGGCGCGGCGAACATGCCGCCGGGACCGAACATTTCACTTTCTCTATCGTCCGCGAGGTGGCCACCGCACCGTCGCCCAGAGCGGCGTCGGCCAGGATCTCTCGGTCGCTGCCACCGTGGCTGATCCGAGCGCTGCCCGCCGCGGCGACCATCCTGCTCGTCGCCGTCCTCATGTGGGTCATCTACGACCCGTGGTATTTCAATTACGACGCGCGCTACGCGCTGAACTGGGCGCGCGACATCACGCGCGGCCTCACGCCTGACTTCACCGCGCCGTTCGCGCCCACGCCGCACCCGTTCTCGATCGCCGTGTCGTTCCTCGGCGTGGCGTTCGGCGACCACGTGGTGATGTGGCTGGTGCTGCTCGGCTTCGGCGCGACCGTCTGGCTCACCTACCTGCTCGGCGCGCGGCTGTTCAATCCGTGGGTGGGCGTGGTCGCGGCCCTCGTGGTGGTCACGCGCCCGGCGATGCTGCGCGACACGCTGCTCGACTACCAGGACATCTGGTTCGAGGGACTGATCGTGCTTGCGGTGCTGCTCGAGGCCACGAAGCGCAAGCGCGGCACGCCGGTGCTCGTCGTGCTCGCGTTCGCCGGCCTGGTGCGCCCCGAGGCGTGGGTGCTGAGCGGCCTCTACTGGCTCTACCTGTGGCGCGACGCCACGCCACGCCAGCGCGTCTGGTACGCCGCGCTCGTTGCGAGCGCACCGGTGCTGTGGTGCCTGATGGACCTGATCGTGACCGGCGACCCGCTGCACTCGCTGCACGGCACGTCGCAACTGGCGGTGGAGAACGGGCGCCGCCGTTCGGTCACGCAGGTGCCGCGCTGGACCGCGCAGTACTACGCGTACGCGGTGCGCGAGCCGCTCCTGCTCGGCATCCCGCTCGGCATGTACTTCGCCTGGCGCTTCCGGCGCCGCGAGGTCCTTGTGCCGCTGGCAGTGATCGTGGTCATGACGGCCGTCTTCGCCATCGGCCCGATCTTCGGCCTGCCGCTGATCGGGCGCTACCTGCGTACGCCGGCGATCTTCCTCGCGCTCTTCTACGGCCTCGCGGTCTTCGGCTGGATGCTGCTCCCGCGCGGGTCAGGAGAGCGCCGGACGTGGCTGGTCGTGGGCGTGGTGGCCGCGGTCGCGTCGCTCGTCTACCTGCCCTGGCACGTGAAGATGCTGAACGGGCTGAACACTCGCTCGGTGCGCGAGGGCAAGCTCTATTCGGACCTGCGAAAAGCCTCGAAGGCGCCACGCGTGCAGGCCGCGTTCAGGCGCTGCAAGCCGCTCACCGCCGGCGACCACCGCCCCGTCCCGTACACACGCTGGTGGATCGGCGGCAACCCGGGCCAGGTCGGGACGGTGGAGAAGAACGCGTGGCCGGTCGGCGGCCTCCTGCTCGAGCCGCGCCGCACGTTCGTGCCGCGCTGGTTCTACAAGATCAACCTGCGGATGGCCACGCCCCCGGCGCCGCACGGCTACACGATGCTCTACCAGAACCGCTCGTGGCGGATCTACACGCGGCCCAGCTGCCGAACGGGCTAGAGGTCTTCCATCGTGAGCGCGTCCTCGCCCACGTCGAGGAACTTCGTGTAGGCGTGGACGACGTCGTCGGGCTCGCCCTCCATCTGCAGCTCGCCCTTGTGCATCCACACCGCGCGGTCGCACAGCTCCTCGATCGAGCCGAGCGCGTGCGAGACGAGGACGACCGTGCGGTCCTGCGCGCACAGCTCCTGCATCTTCTTGAACGACTTCTTCCGGAACTTCGCGTCGCCGACCGACAGCGCCTCGTCGATCAGGAGGATGTCGGGATCCATGTTCACCGCCACCGAGAACGCGAGCCGGCCGTACATGCCCGACGAGTAGGTGTTCATCGGCATGTCCATGAACTCCTCGAGCTCGGCGAACTCCACGATCTCGTCGTACTTGTCGCGGAGCTGAGCGCGGGACAGGCCGGCGGCCAGCCCGCCGAGCGTGACGTTCTCGCGGCCGCTGAGCTCGCGGTTGAAGCCGACGCCGAGGGCGAGCAGCGTCGAGACTCGCCCGCGCACCTCCACCCGCCCGATGGTGGGCGGCAGGATGCCCGCCATGGTGCGCACGAGCGTGGACTTGCCCGCGCCGTTCGCGCCGAGGATGCCGAGCACCTCTCCTTGCCGCACCTCGAGGTTGACGTGCTTGAGCGCCTCTATCTCGCGCACGATGCGCTCGCGGCGGCCGAGCCGCAGGAGCGTGGTCTTCATCGTCGGCTTCTTCTCGAGCGACGTGCGATACGTGACCGACACGTCCTCGACGCGGATGCTCACACGGGCATCCGCCGAGGCCTGGGCGATGCCGGCTGTCTCAGAGACGGACAGCGAACTCACGCTCCCTCGACATGAAGAACAGGGCTCCGGCGACGAAGAGGCCCACCGCCCACGCGAGCCCCGTGAGCATGTCGACGGGCGGCGCCGCGTGGCCCTTCTGGAGCACGACGCTCCACGCCGCCATCGGCCCGCCGATCGGGTTGGCCTTCAGGATCCACTCCCAGTGGTTCGGCACCTCGTTCGGGTACCACAGCACCGGCGACGCGTAGAGCCAGAGGCGCAGCACGTACGGCATGAAGCTCTTGACGTCGCGGAAGTAGACCTGCAGCGCCGCCACGAACATCGCCAGGCCCGCCGCGATGAAGGCGATGGTCAGGACGATCGGGATGATCCACAGCGTGGCGAGGTTCACCGGCAGCCCCGAGATCAGGTGGATCGGGATGTAGATGAGGAACGTGGGGATGAAGCGCCAGAACGCGGTGATGACTGTCGACAGTGGCAGCAGCGTGCGCGGGAACGCGGTGTTCAGCACGAGGCGCCCGCCGCCGACCACCGACTTCACGCTCTCGCGCACCGCGCCGGAGAAGAAGTAGTAGAGGAAGATCCCGGCCACGAGGTGCGCGAAGTAGCCGTGCGGCCGGTGCCCGTGGCGCAGGATGTCCACCAGGACGAAGTAGACGAACGCCAGCAGCATCGGGTTGAGGACCAGCCAGAGCTTCCCGAAGGCCGTCTCGAAGTGCTGTGCGCGCAGCGTCGTGCGCGACAGCTCGAAGGCGAACTCGCGGCGGCGCCACAGCTCGCGCACGTAGGGCCCGAGCGGCGGGAGGCCGACGCGGTGCGGCTCGTAGACGTGCTGCTCGGTCTTCCACTCGACCTGGCGCTCCTCGTCGTGCTCGGGCGCGACGACCGCCTGCCGAGCGTCAAGCTCGGGATCACCCGGGGATGTGCCGATCTCGGTGCTCATTCGTCCTATCGAGGCTAGATCACTGGTGGACGGCCCGCGCGGGTCATTCGCCAAAGTGTGCGACGGCTCAGCTTTCGCCGTTCTCCGCACGATCCCCGCATTCCATCGCGGTACCCGCGCATTGCCGCGCGCAACTCCTCGAGTGATCTCATCCGGGGAGCGGTGCGGAGCGCGAACGTACCCACATACAGCGCGCCCAGCGGAAATGGAAGATAGCGGCGCGCGAGCCAGACGCGATTGCGTGCGCCGTAGTAGTTGGAGTAGCCGTGGCGCGTGGGCACCGGCACGGGGAGCGGGTGCAGCACCGGCAGGTCGCCGCGGTAGACCACGCGGTAGCCCTCCTCCATCACCCTCCAGGCCAGGTCGACGCCCTCGTGGACGAACTCGAATTCGCCGGGCCAGCCGCCAATTTGGTCGAACACGCGGCGCGGCATGGCCACCGCGCCCTCCCACACGAGTGTGACGTCGCCGGACTCGGTGCGCGAGCCCGCGCGCAGGCGCGGCACCCAGTCGCGCGGCGCCTCACCTCCCTCGCGCGGGTCCACCCGGAGCTGCACCAGGCCCACGTCGGGCTCGGCCTCGAACATCCGCGCGATCTCCGCGAGCGTGCCGGACCCGACGATGGCAGCGTCCTCGTCGAGGAAGAACAGGAGATCGCCGCGGGCATGCGGCACGCCGGCGTTGCGGCCCGCGGGGATGCCGACGTTCTCCGCCAGCCCCACGCCACGCACGCCGTCCGGCAGCCCGGTCGGCTCCCACGCCTGGCCCACCACCGCCACGTCCGCCTCGACGCCGTCCTGGCGCAGGAGCGACTCGATCGCCATGCGCAGGTCGTCGGGCCGCCTGCCCATTGTTAGGACAATGCAGCCGAAGCGGGGCGTCATCGCAGGCGGCTCGAGGCCAGGACGGCGACGAGCCTCCCGAGCGCGGTGATCACGCCGATCACGACCAGCGCGACCACGAGGAAGCGGTTGGCGCCCACGATCTCGGCGATGAGTGCCAGCAGCGTGAACTCCATCGCCACGAAGACGCGGAAGAACGGCGCGAACGAGAGTGCGCGGCGCAGCGACCGCAGCCCGCCCCCGCGCGGCGCCGCCACCGCCGCGGTATCGGCGGCCACCGGCAGCCCGGACTCCGCGCGCGCGACGGTGACCAGCGCGCCGAAACCCTTGATCAGCAGCTGGAGGATGGCCGCGAGACAGCCGAGCGTGGTGTAGGTGCCGATGTCGTCCCAGCCGCCGTCGGCGCGGATGCCGAGCGCGATCGGCAGGGCGCTCTCCGTCAACCAGTGGCCGACGCGGTCGAGGTAGATCCCCGTGGGCGACCTGCGGTCGAGCCAGCGCGCCAGCTCGCCGTCGGAGCAGTCGAGCGCGATCTGGAGCTGGATGAGCAGCACCGCGGCGATGGGCGGCCAGATGCCGGGCAGCGTGAGCACGCCGGCGGCCACGAGCCCGTCGAGGATGAACAGCCAGGTGACGCCGTTCGGCGTGACCCGAGTGCGCAGGAAGAGCTTCGTGAGATAGGGCGAGAAGCGGCGGATGTAGAGCCGCCCCGCCCAGTGCTCGCCGCTGTTGCGCGCGAAGATCGAGGCGGGCTGGGTGACCGCGCGCAGCTCAGCGACCGTAGGCCTCGACGTACGCACGGACACGCTGGCTCACCTCCTCCTCTCCCAGGTCGAGGTGCTCCAGGATGGTGTAGCGATCCGGCCGTGTCGACGGCGCCCACGACACGGCCTGCGCGAACTGCTCCTGGCTGAGGCCGAGATCGGCGGGGGTCCGGGGCAGGCCGTGCCGGCGCAGGCAGATGTCGATGTCGCGCGCGAGCACCTCGTCGCCCGACAGCCAGGCGGTGAAGAGCGAGGCCGCACCGGCAAGCTCGCCGTGACCGCTCGTGCCCGGGAAGAGGTGATCGATCGCGTGGAGGATCTCGTGCTCGGCGCCGCTGCACGGCCGCGACGAGCCGGCGGTGGCCATCGCGAGGCCCGACAGCACGAGCGCTTCCGCCAGGGCGAGCAGGAACGAGTCGTCCTCGATCGTCTCGTCGCGGCTCAGCACCGCCATCGCGGCGGTCCGGGCGAACGTGACGGCCACGCCGTCCACGTACTCGCCCCGCGCGCGCTCGGCAAGGCGCCAGTCGGCGATCGCCGTGAGGTTGCTGATCGCGTCGCCCACGCCCGAGCGGCGCATGCGCGGGTCGCTGCGCTTGACGTAGTCGAGATCCACCATCACCGCGATCGGCATCTGCACGCCGTAGGAGTGCTTGCGCCCGTCCTCCTCGAGCGACGCGACCGGCGACGCGATGCCGTCGTGCGAGAGGTTGGTGGCCACGGCGACCATCGGGAGTCCCAGCAGCGTGGCGGCGTGCTTGGACACGTCGAGCGTGCGGCCGCCGCCGATGCCCACGAGCGCGTCGTAGAAGCCCGCGCGCAGCTGCGCCGCGAGACCGCGCGACGCGTCCACCGTGCCGCCCTCGACCGTGTAGATCTCGGCGTTCTCGAGCTGCGGGCGCAGCGTGGCCGCGATCTCCTCGCCCTGCCCGGGACCAACGGCGATGGCCACGTGGCCGCCGCTCGAGATGCGGCGATCCGCCAGCAGCGGCGCCAGGCCCGCGATCGCACCGGGACCGATGTCGATCGCGAGCGGCGTGCCGACCATGCGGGTCAGCAGCGGCACGCGACCTCCCGTGCCCGCGCGAGGTCCGCGTGGTCGTCGACCTCGACCCACTCGACCATCCCGATCGGCGCGGTGAGCACCCGCCCGCCGCGGTCGGCCAGTTCCTGGAAGCCGTCCTCGTAGTAGAGCTGCGGGTCGCGCCGCCAGGTGGCCTCGAGCGACTCGGCCAGCGCGACGGCGGCGTGCGGCTCGATCAGCGTCACCCCGATGTACTCCCCGGCGGCCGTGGAGGGATCGAGCGACTTGTGAATGCGATCGAGCAGCCCCGCATCTGTGAGGTGGACCTTCATCTCCTCCTCGCCGAGGTCCTTCTCGTCGTCGATCGCGATCACGAGGTCGTCGCCTCCGCCGCGCGCCTCCAGCAGCCGCTCCTCCACCGACGCCGGATGCACGGTGTCGCCGTTTGCGAGCAGCACGCCTTCCTCGAAGAGCTCCCGCGCGCACCAGAGCGAGTAGGCGTTGTTCCACTCCTCGGCCTTCGGGTTGTAGACGAGCTGGACGTTCACGCCGTGCCGCTCCTCGAGCTCGTGCGCACGGTCCTCGATGCGCTGCGCTGCGAAGCCGGTGACGATCGCCACGTCCGTCAGCCCGACCGCGGCGAAGTTGCCCAGCGCCACGTCGAGGATCGTGCGGTCGCCGTCCACCGGCAGCAGCGTCTTCGGCAGGTCCGCCGTGTCGTCGCCGAGCCGCCTGCCCGCGCCCGCGGCGAGCACCATTCCGATCACTGGATCAGGTCCTCCTCTTCTTCATATGAACCACCCTGACGATCTCCGCGCTCGAACCGCACCCAGCTCGCCGCGCTCTCCGTCACGAACAGCGCCGCGAGCGCACACGCAAGCACGTACATGCCGGTGGGCAGCGCACCGGCCACGAGCAGCACCACGGCCAGCACCAGCCGCCCATCCCAGCCGCCCGCGAGCGTGCCGAGCCAGGCGGGCGTGCGCGCGCCCTGGGTGCGTAGACGGTAGACGAGGTCGTAGTGGTGGAACGCCAGCACGGCGAGCAGCAGAAATGCCGCGGCGTTTCCGTCAGCGATCCAGATGAGCAATCCGTATTCGACAAGCCGGATTGCAGGCGGCACCATCCACGATCCGGCAGAGGGCAGTCCGCGGCCCGCAGCCCGCAGAATCGGTCCGTCGTCGCGGTAGTAGCTCAGCTCGTCGCGCTGCTCGGCCGTCGGTGGCCTGCGGCCCGCGGCGAGCGTCCGCAGGACTCGGCCGGGCATCGAATAGAGCAAGGCAAAGCTGCCCCAGGCGAGTAGCACGATGAACGTGACGCGCGGATCCCAGATCGCGGCCGTCAGAGAGATGGCGGCAAACCGCTCGCCGATGGGAAAAGCAACGACGCGCTTGACCCACAGAAGTCCCGGAATGCGCTCGAGCGAGGTCCACCTGCCAACGGCGCGCGCAGCACCGCCCTCTGCCCCCTGCGGGCTGCGGGCTGCCTCGCTGCGGGCTGCCACATATGAAAAGTCCACGGCGTGACGGACCGTCTGCAGCGTCAAAGCGGCGGCGGCAAGAACCCACACGTCGCGGTCCGACCCGATCGCGAGCCCCGCATACACCGCCCACTCCTTCGCCCGGTCGAACGTCGAGTCGAGCCAGGCACCCAGCTTCGAGAAGTTCTGCGTGTAGCGGGCAAGCTGGCCGTCGACGCAGTCGGTGGTGAACGAGACCTGGAGCAGCACCGCACCCGCGATCAGGCCCCAGCGCTCGCCGGTCGCGAACGCCGCGGCGGCCAGCACGCCGATCACCGCAGAGGTGATCGTGACCGCGTTGGGCGTGATTCCGCGACGCGCGGCCCAGCGCGCGATGTACTTCGAGTACGGGCTCACGAAGAACGTGGTGAAGAACCCGTCGACGCTCTTCACCGCCGTGTCGAGCCGGGCATCGCCGCTCAAGAACCGAGTTCCTCCAGGAGCGCGTCCCAGCGCGCGCCGACGGCGTCGAGGCCGAACGCGCGCGCCTTTTCGAGCCCGGCCTCCGCGTAGCGCGCGCGCCGGTCGGGGTCGCCCATCAGGGCCGATATCGCACGCGCCAGCGCAGCCACGTCCTCGGCGGGAACGAGCACGCCGTCCACACCGTTGTGGATCAGCTCCGCCGGCCCGCGGGGGCAGTCGAAGCTGATCACCGGCAGGCCCTTGCTCATCGCCTCCACGATCACCATCCCGAAGCCCTCGAAGCGCGAGCTGAGCACGAACATCGACGCCTCGGCCAGCTCGCTGCCGAGCGTGCGCGTGGCGCCCATCAGCCGCACGCTCTCGCCCAGGTGGAGCAGCTGCACGAGCGCCTCGAGCTCGGCGCGCTTCGGTCCCTTCCCGTAGATCCGCAGCTCCCAGTCCGGGTGCTCGCGCACGACGTCCGCCCACGCGCGGATCAGCATGTCGAAGCCCTTCTGGCCGGTCAGCCTCCCCGCCGCGGCCACCACCGGGGCGTCGAGGCTCGACACGCCGCCGTCGAGCGGCGGGAGCGCGTTCGGGATCCGCACCACGCGCGTGCGCGCGGGCGTGAGCAGGCGGCCGTAGTCGCGCTCGTCCTCGACCGTGAGCACGCTGAGCGCATCGAGCCGCCGGTAATGGCGCCGCACGTCGGCGGCCAGCAGCGGCCGGTGCGCGTGGAAATTCAGGTGCTCTTGTCCGACGGTCACCACTCCCTCGGGCGCGAGGCGAGCCGCGATCAGGTTGAAGCCCGGCCGCGTCGTGATGAGGACGCCCGATCGCATCTCGCGCAGCTTGCGCAGGAGCGCGAGGTCGGTCCACCCGCTGGCGCGCGGATAGGCGTAGTCGTACGGGTGCGTCAGCAGGCTGGGAACGCGGTCGAGGACGCGCTGGAGCCGCGTGCGCGGCGCGCTGCGGCGGCGATCGTCGAGCACGCTGACCGACACACCGGGCGGTATCTCGAGGAACGGCTCCTCGCGGCTGCGCAGCACGCTCACCACCTCCACGTCGTGGTGCTTCGCGAGATGCCCCGCGAGGTTGAGCGTGGTCCTGATCGTGCCGCCCATTCCGTAGGCGTGCTCGAGCAGCAGCCAGACCTTCGGCGTGCCCGTCTCGCCAGCACGCCGCGTGACACGCGCCGCGATGCTCATCGCGATCCGGTGTGCGGCGGTAGCCACCGGGCCGAGCAGCCGCCGCCGGAGCCGCTCGCGCCCGCCCTCGGCGCTCACCGCCCCGGCCGGCGGACGAGCGCCGTGAACTTGGTGAAGTGGCGCACCGCCCAGACCGACGGATCGAAGTTCCTGCGCGGGAACAGGATCACGACGGGGTCGGGCCGCGGCCACGCGTCCTTCTCGGTGTGGATCAGGTAGTCGGACCCCGCGCGCGTGACCACCAGCGCGTCCACGCGGCCGAACGGCGTCCTGCCGAGCCTGCGCGACGTGCACCCGCGGCCGGGACACGCGGCCGCGGACTGGAGGACCGCGATGCGCCGGTCGAGCTCGGCGGCGGGGTGCGCGTAGCGGGCGCCGAGCGGCAGGAAGCCCCAGTACGGCCGCGTGACGAGCAGCGCCGTGCTGTCCGACGCCACCTGGAGCTGCTGCGGCCGCTTGCCGGTGGTGCTGGTGATGAAGTCCGACAGGTACTTCACCCATCCGAAGCGCACGGGCTTGTGCGCCGCCTGGGTCAGCGGCCCGCCGACGAGATCCGACGCCTGCGCCGAGCCGAGCGCGAACGTGGTGCCCACCGCGAGCGCCACGATGGCGGCGGGGGCGCCGAACGCAACCGGCGGTCTGAGCCGCGGCAGGCTCATGCCCGCGCCCTCGCGCAGCCCCTCGATTGCGACCGGGATCGCGGCTCCGTAGGTGGCCCACAGCAGCACGATCGCTCGGTGCGGCTGGAGCTGATCGTGCAGGAAGACGAGCGTGGCAACCGACAGGATCTGGTAGAGCACCGCGCCGATCAGCACGCCGCCCACCGCCCGGCTGGCAGACCACGTGCGCGTGAACGCCAGCAGCGGGATGGCGGCCGCGGCCAGCACCGCGAGCGCGACCGGACCGCTGAAGCCCACCTCCACCTGGAGGAAGTCGGGCCGGAAGTAGTGGCCCTGCGAGGCGGAGCCTCCGATGGCCGCCGTCAGGAGCGGGATCCAGAAGAGGGCCGTGATAAGCGCGATCGCCGCGAGCAACCCGGCAGTGCGCCGCAACGCGACGCCGCGTGCCGCCCACGGGAAGAACGCCTGCACCACGAGTACGACCGCAAGCAGGATGAAGAGCAGGTAGTAGGTGAGCGCGAGCGCCGCGCCCACCAGCACGAGCAGGATGATTCTCCAGCGCTCGCGCGGCATTCGCGTGACCCGCGCGCTCGCCGCGACCCACGCCACCCCCGCGATGGCGACGAAGCACGCGTACGGCGAGTACCAGGCCTGCGTCGCTCGCTCGATCGGCAGCACGATCTCGCCCGTCTGCGGCGCGAGCACCAGCAGCGAGCCCGTTGCCGCGCCCAGCGCGCCGGCGGGCGAGAGCGCCATCCGCCACAGCAGGAAGGCCAGCAGCATCGCGCCGCCGATCGTGGCGACGCTGAACCCGCCCACGACCCGCCATGGCGTGATCCCGAGCACGTCCGCAGTCCGGCCGGCCATCCAGAACCAGGCCGGCGGGTAGAACGAGTGCAGGCCGCGGAAGGTGTAGTCGTCCAGGGCCCAGGTCGAGGCGAAGCGCGTGATGTACTCGATCCGGAACTTCTGGTCGCCGCCCAGCACGCCGTTCTCCGGCTGCGGCGTCCCGTGCAGGCCGGTCATCAGCGGGAACATCACGAGCCCGATCGCCACCCCGGCGAGGATCGCCACCACGAACCTGGTCTGGAGCGGCTCCAGCCTGCGCTGGGCGAGGTAGCCGCAGAGGACGAGCGCGATCATCGCCGCCGCCCACAGCGGGCCGACCCCGGATGCCACGTCGAGCGGGTTCGTCACGTCGAGGCTCAGTGCCACGACGACGGCGTGCACCACGAACGCGGATACGCATGCGGTGACCACCACGAGGACGACCTCGAGAGCACGCGGGCCCGCGCCGCGCGCCGCCGCCTGCGTCATTTCGCCAGTCGCCGGCGACCGCGTAGCGTCGGACTGCACGCGGTCAAGGTAGCGACCGAGGCGGGCACATCGTCCAGGATCACGCAGTCGACGCCGGCCTCGATCAGCTGCTCGGCCTCGGGCGGGGTCGGGCACCAGGACAGCACCTGGAGCCCCGCCCGGTGAGCCACGGCCACGAACTCGCCGGGATCACGCTCGAGTGCCGCGCCGTTGCGGAACCCGAACGAGGCCACCTGCGGCGCCACCACCTCCGCGCCGAGGTGCGCCGCGGCCGCGATCGCCTTGCGCAGCGGGAAGCGCATCCAGGTGAGTAGCCCGATCGGCACCAGCGGGGCGCGCTCGCGCACGATCATGATCGCGGCGGGGTCGAAGCTCGAGGCCAGCACGGTTCGCGCGCCGGCGCGCTCGGCGATCAGGTCCGCCACCAGCGCGGCGGTCGTGCGCTGGCGCGGCCGCAGCGCGTCCTCGAGCGACGACTTGATCTCGAGGTCGATCGACAGCTCCAGCGGCAGCTCCTCGAACAGGTCCGCGACGCGCACGATCCCCAGCGCGTCGGTCTCCTCGGAGGTCATCTCCGCCACGATCCGGCCGTCCTCGACCAGCGGGTCGTGGCGCACCACGAGCACGTCGTCCACGGTGATCCGCGCGTCGGTCTCGATCCACGTGCAGCCGGCCTCGAGGGCAGCCCGCATCGACTCGAGCGTGTTCTCCCGGAGGCCGTCGACCACCCCCCGCCCGCTCCCGCGATGCCCGCACAGGACTGGGGTCTCGTCGAAGACCGGCGGTCGCGGCGGCATGATTAGGTAGCTTCGCACGCGATGCCGGACCGCAGCGACAAGCCGCGCCTGAGCTTCGTGCTCGTCGTCCACCGCGAGCAGGCCTGGATCGAGCAGTGCGCGTCGTCGCTGCTCGGGCAGACCGGCGCGGACGTCGAGCTGATCGCGATCGACGACGCCGCGCCCGGCCATGCGCCGGGCCTGCTCGACGAGCTCGCGGAAGCCGACGCGCGCGTGCGCGTGGAGCACCTCGCCGCGCGGGTCGGCCTCGGGCCGGCGCGCAACATCGGGCTCGGCGTGGCTCGCGGCGACTACGTCTGGTTCGTGAACGCGACCGACTCGCTTCCGCGCGGCGCCCTGGCCCTTGTCGCGGGCGCCCTCGGCGGCGACGCCGACGTACTCGTGGTGCACCACGAACAGACCGACGCACTCGGGCAGAGGTCCAAGGGCGCACGGCGCGGCGTGCTCGAGCGCGTGGCCGGGCGCCCGCTCGGGTCGCTCGCCGAGAGCCCCGGTCTGGCGGCCTTCGCGCCGCACGCCTGGAACAAGGTCTTCCGGCGCGAGTTCCTGACGGGGCTCGGCGTCGCGTTCGCGGCGGGCGAGCATGGCGAGCTTTCCGTCACATGGCCCGCCCTCCTGGCCGCAGAGCGGATCGCTGCGCTCCCGGAGGTCGCCTACGAGCGCCGCCGCCCGCCGAATGTCGCGGCGGAGGGATCGGCGTTCGACGTCTTCGATCGCTACGACGACGCGTTCGCGTTCGCCGAGTCCCATGACGGTCCGCGGGCGCTCATGCCCGCCGCGATGCTGCGCCACGAGCTCGCGCTTCTCGGGCGGGTGCCGCGTGGGCGCCGGCGCGAGTTCTTCGCCCGCATGGCCGACGGCCTGCGACGCCACCGGCGGCCCGACGACCCGATGCCCGAAGGCGCCCGTGAGCGCGCGGCCGCGAGCGGCAGCTGGCCGCGCTTCCGAGCCGTGGAGCGCGCGCACGCGTTGAGGCAACGACTCGCGCGCCGCCGCGGCCGCATCGCGCAGCGGGTACGCCGCGCCGCGCTGCGGCGCCACTACCGCCGCGAGCTGCGGCGCCCGGTCGACGAGAACCTCGCGGTCTTCGCCGCGTACTGGTACCGCGGCTACACGTGCAACCCGCGGGCGATCTACGAGCGCGCCCGCGAGCTGGTGCCGTCGATGCGCGGCGTCTGGGTCGTGAAGCCCGAGGGCGTCGACAGCCTGCCCGCCGGCGTCGAGCACGTGCTGCCGGGCACGCGCGAGTACTACGAGGTGATGGCGCGTGCGCGCTACTTCGTGAACAACGTGAACTTCCCGAACGACATCGTCAAGCGCAGCGGCACCACGCACGTGATGACCCACCACGGCACGCCGCTCAAGAAGATGGGCCTGGACCTGGCCGACGCCGCTCCCACCGGCGGCGCGCGCAACGACTTCGCCGCGCTGATGCGCCGCTGCGCGCGCTGGGACTTCAGCGTCTCGCAGAACGCGTTCTCCACGCTCGTGTGGGAGCGGGTCTACCCGACGAGGTACGAGTCGCTGGAGGTCGGATACCCTCGCAACGACGTGCTCGCCCGGGCCGGCGACGACGATGCTCGCCGGATCAGGGCCGAGCTCGGCATCGACCCCGAGCGGCGCGTTGTGCTGTATGCGCCGACCCACCGGGAGTACCAGCGCGACAACGTCTCGCCGCTCGACATCGGAGCGGTCGCGGACGGGCTGGGACCCGGCTACACGATCATGGCCCGACTCCACTACTTCTACGGCAGCGATCCCGAGCTGCGCGCCCTGCACGACGCGGGCCGCATCCTCGACGTGGCGTCGCACCCGTCGGTCGAAGAGCTCTGCATCGCGTCGGACGCGCTCGTCACCGACTACTCGTCGCTCATGTTCGACTACGGCGTGCTCGACCGCCCGATCGTGATCCACGCGCCCGACTGGGATGTCTACGAGGCCATGCGCGGTACCTACTTCGACCTGCTCGAGGAGCCACCCGGTCCGGTCGCAAGCACGGCGGCCGAGGTGGTCGACGCGTTCCGCTCGGGTACGGCGTGGGACGACGGGTCGCGCGCGGCGCGGGCGGCGTTCCGTGCACGCTTCTGCTCGCTCGACGACGGTCATGCCGCCGAGCGGGTCGTGCGGCGCGTCTGGTTCGGCGAGCAGCAGCCCGCGGTGGCGCAACCGCCGGCGGTCGTCGGATGAGCGACCGCAGGCGACTCGTCCTGGTCGTCGGCGTGGGCCGCTCGGGCACCAGCCTGCTGGCCGGGATCCTGGGCCAGGTGGGCTTCCACATCCCGCAGCCGGAGGTGGTGGCCGACAGCACCAACCCGCGCGGGTTCGGCGAGCCCCGCTGGGTGGTCGATTTCCACACGCGCCTGATGCGCCGCGCGCGGGTCACGGTGTTCGACGCGCGCCCCGCGGCCTGGGAGAAGACGCGCGCGTTCGCGGAGAACCGCGAGGTGCAGGCCGAGCTGCGCGACTGGGTGGCCAGCGAGATGCGCCACAGCGACGACGTGGTGGTGAAGGACCCACGCGTGGGCTGGTTCCTGCCACTGTGGCTGAGTGCCGCGCGCGAGCTCGAGCTCTCCACGTCGTTCATCACCATGCTGCGCCACCCGGCCGAGATCCTGGCCAGCGCGCGCCGCTCCTACGGCGAGTGGCAGACCGACGCGAGCCGTGCGGCGTCGTGGCTCAACGTGATGCTCGAGAGCGAGCGGGCCACGCGCGGGGCGCCGCGCGCGTTCATCCGCTACGAGGACCTGATGTCCGACTGGGCAGGCGAGCTCGGCCGCGTCGGCGACACCGTCGACCTGCCGCTTTTGGCCGGCTTCGACCGCGCCCGCTTTCCCGAGGTCGACCAGTTCGTGGACCCGACGCTCCACCGCAACCGCGGCGGCTGGGACGGGCTCGAGGTGCCGGAATCGGTGCGCACGCTGTCCGACGACGTCTGGACCGCGCTCCAGCCGCTCGCCGGGCGCGGCGACGGCGCGGAGGTCCACCCCACCCTCGACGCCGCGCGCGTGACATACGACGAGCTGTACGCAGAGGCCGAGGCGATCGCGCAGTCGTCGGTGACGGCGGTCAAGCCGCGGCGCAAGCAACAGGCGCCTACCCAGAACGGCTCGGTCTCGCTTCGCGTGCGCCTCGCACGGCGCGTCCCCGCCCGCTACCGCCGCCGGATCCGCAGCGCCCTGGGCCGCTCACGCTGACATGCCGCGAATCAGCGTCGTCGTCCCGATCTACAACGTCGAGGCCTACCTCGAGCAGTGCCTCGACTCGCTCAAGGACCAGACGATGGGCGACCTCGAGGTGGTCATGGTCGACGACGGCTCGACCGACGGCAGCGGCGCGATCGCGCAGCGCTACGCCGACGCCGACGAGCGCTTCCGCCTGGTCACGCAGGCGAACGGCGGCCTGGCCGCGGCGCGGAACACCGGCATCGACCACGCGCGCGGCGAGTTCCTCGCGTTCCTCGACAGCGACGACTACGTCCCGCTGAACGCGTACGAGATCCTGCTGGCCTCGCTCGACGAGACCGGCTCCGACTTCGCCACCGGCAACGTGCACCGCGTCAGCCGCTTCGATACCGCGCAGGCGCTGTTCGTGGCGCGCACCTTCGCCCGCTCCAAGCTCCGCACCCACGTGCTCAAGTTCCGGCCGCTGATCCTCGACCGGATCGCGCCGAACAAGCTCTGGCGCCGGTCGTTCTGGGACGCGCAGGGCTTCCGCTTCCCCGAGGGGATGCTGCACGAGGACATCCCGGTGGTGGTGGCAGCGCAGTTCGCCGCCAAGTCGGTCGACGTGATCCAGCAGACGGTCTACTACTGGCGGATCCGCGAGGACGGCGACCTCTCGATCACGCAGCGGCGGCTCGAGCAGCGCGCGCTGGGCGACCGCGTCACGGCTGTGGAGATGGTCGTGGACCACCTCGAGCGGCACGCGTCGCGCAAGGCCAGGCGCTGGTACATCGAGAGCACGATCGCCGAGGACCTGCGCTACTACCTCGACGTTCTCGACAGTGCCGACGACGACTACCGGCAGCTGTTCCTAGACCGCGTGAACGCGTTCCTCGACCGGGCGCCTCGCATCGTGCGCGAGCGGGTTCGACTCGGCCTCTATCGCCGCTTCCGCGCGATCGACCGGCTCAAGTGGCACCTCGTGCGCCGTCGCCTGATGCCGGAGTTGCTCGAGGTGCTGCGCTTCCACAAGGAGGACTACCTCGAGGTGCCGCCGGTGCGGATCGGCAGCAAGTGGTACGGCGACTACCCCTTTCGCACCGACGAGCGTCTGAAGATCCCGCGGCGGGTGTTCCGGCTCGACCGCGAGCTCGACATGACCGCGCGCGTGGAGGACCTGCGCTGGGACGGCAAGCGGATCCGGCTGAGCGGGCACGCGTACATCCGCGGCGTAGGCGCGCCGGCGCCGGACACGCAGGACATCACGATCACCGCGCTGCGCGGCGGCCGCTTCCGTCGCCTTCGTCTGAAGACCTCGGGCGTGTCATGGAAGGCCCGCACGGTCGAGCGTCCGGACGTGACCGCGTCGGCGCCACAGCGCCAGACCGACCTGCGCTGGGCGGGGTTCGAGGCCGAGATGGATCCGCGCCGGCTGCGCAGGCTCGGCCGCTGGCGGACGGGCAACTGGGAGCTGTTCGTGACCGTGCGCGCGGGCGACGTGAAGCGGCGCCGCAAGAACATCACCGGGAGACATCCGCGGCCGCTGCACGCCGTCGACCTTCCTGAGCTGGGCGGCGCGGCGCGGCGCGTGGCGCCCGGGGCGAAGCGGTCACTCGCTATCAACATCCGGCGTGACACGGTCGTGGCGCGGGACGTACGTGTCGAGGGCGACGTCGTGGAGCTCACGGGTGACATCCACGGCGTGGGCTCGGAAGCCTCCTTCGAGCTTGCCCGGCGGGGCGACCGGCGCACGCTCTCGTTCCCGTTCGAAGGGGGCGAGGGCGCCTTCAAGATCAGCATCGCGCTCGCCGAGGTCCATGCGGCGCCGCCCCCTCCCGGCGGAGTGGAGGACGCCCGCGTGCCATGGGATCTGATCGTGGTCGAGGGCGACAAGCGCCGGCCGGTGGTGCTTCCGGAGGCAGTCGAGCCGCGCACGAAGCAGATCGACGGGATGGACTACATCCTCAGGCGCAGCCTCGAGGGGAACGCGCTGCTCGTGCAGCAGGAGCCGCGGCCGGTGGTCACCGAGGTCCGCTGGACCGGCGACGCCGAGCTCGAGCTCGCGGGCGACCTCGCCGGCGCGCCACCGCCCGCCGCGCTGCTCGCGATCGCGCGCGACGAGACGGATCGCTTCGCGTTCCCGGTCGAGTGCGACGCGGCGACGGCGCGGTTCAAGGCGCGGATCACGCCCGCCCGCGTCCCGTCGCTCGCAGGAATGCTGCCGCTGGCCGAGGGCGCATGGGAGCTGCATGCCGACACGCGCCCGCTCGCGCTCGACCGCTCGCTCCACGGCGCGCTGCCGATGCGCACGCACGCGCGGCACAAGGAGTTCACGCTCGGCTCGTGGCTCGATGATCGGCCGGTGCTCTACACGAGCGTCGACCTGGACGAGGAGGAGCGCGGCCCCTACAACCAGCGCGGCCTCCAGAAGAGCCGCTACGACGCGCGGCGCGGCGAATCGCTGCGCGACACCGTCGTCTACTCGAGCTTCGACGGGCGCCAGTACTCGGACAGCCCGCGTGCGATCCACCGCGAGCTCGTGCGCCGCGACGCGCCGCTCGAGCACCTGTGGGTGGTGAAGGACGCGATGTTCGAGGTGCCTGAGGGAGCGATCGCCGTCCGCGAGGGCAGCCGCGAGCACTACGAGGCGATGGCGCAATCGCGCTACGTCGTGACCAACGACTTCTTCCCCGACTGGTTCTCTCGCCGCGAGAACCAGGTCTGCCTCCAGACCTGGCACGGCACGCCGCTCAAGCGGCTCCACCACGAGGTGGCCGAGGCGCGCTCGACGCTTCGCCAGGTCCGGCGCCAGTGGGACCACCAGATCGGCAACTGGCAGTACGTGCTCTCGCCCAACGCGTTCACCAGCGGCGTGCTCCAGCGCGCGTTCGCTATCGAGGGCGAGATGCTCGAGACCGGCTATCCGCGCACCGACATCCTCGCCTCGCCGTCGCGCGACGCGATCGCCGCCGGCGTGCGCCGCCGGCTCGGGCTGCCGGACGACGCTCGGATCGTGCTGTACGCGCCCACCTATCGCGACCACGTCGTCGACAAGCGCAGCCGCTTCCGGCTCGACCCGAAGTTCGACGTGGGCGCGCTCAGCAGCGCGGCGGGCGACGACACGATCATCCTGTTCCGCGGCCACCCCTACATCACGGGCGCGCCGCAGCTCGAGCCCGGCGGACGCGTGCGCGACGTGTCTGCCTGGCAGGACGGCACCGAGCTCCTGCTCGTGGCCGACGCGCTCGTCACCGACTACTCGTCGGTCATGTTCGACTTCGCCAACACCGGCAAGCCGATGCTCTTCTACACGTACGACCGCGAGGTCTTCCAGGAGCGAATCCGCGGCTTCTACCTCGACCTCGAGACGACCGTCCCCGGACCGCTGCTGGCGAGCGCGGCGGAGCTGGGCGACGCGCTGCAGGATCTGGACGGGGTGCGCGCGCGCTACGCGGACCGCTACGCGGAGTTCGCCTCGACCTTCTGCCCGTTCGACGACGGGCGCGCGTCGGAGCGTGTGGTGGACGCGGTCTTTGAGCGCGTCGCAACGCGCAGCGCATCCGGCCCCTGAATGCGCGAAGCGCCTCCGGATGGAGGCGCTTCGGCTGTCGCGCGCGGCTCCACCGAAGTGTGTCGCGCGCTGGCAGTAGCGGGGGCGGGATTCGAACCCGCGACCTTCGGGTTATGAGCCCGACGAGCTACCTGACTGCTCCACCCCGCGTCGCTTGGGACCGACAAATGTACCCCTGTCCGAGCGCGCCGTCAAGGGCCCGGCCTGGGCATAGGATCTGGCGCCCATGAACCCCCCGATCGGCGTCGTCGACCTCGGCACGAACTCGACCCGGCTTCTGATCGCGCGGGTCGTGTACGGACGTGTGGAGGAACTCGAGCGGCGATCGATCGTGACGCGGCTCGGTGACGGCGTGGACGCCACCGGCCGCCTCTCCGACGCCGCGATGGAGCGCGTCTTCGAGACGCTCGCGGACTACCGCAAGGCGCTCGACGAGCATGGCGCCGACCCCGTGGTCGCGGTGGCCACGAGCGCGACGCGCGACAGCGCCAACGGCGACGAGTTCCGCGAGGTGCTGCGCGAGCGGTTCGGCATCGACGCCCGGATCATCAGCGGCGATGAGGAGGCGCGCATGACCTTCCTCGGCGCCACGAGCGGCCGCGACCCGGGGAAGAGCACGCTCGTGATCGACATCGGCGGCGGAAGTACCGAGCTCGTGATCGGACGACCCGGCGCCGCGGAGCCCGATTTCCACGTGTCCACGCAGGCGGGTTCGGTGCGCCAGTCAGAGCGCCACCTGCACGACGACCCGCCGACCGCGGAGCAGCTCGAGACGCTGCGCCACGAGGTCCGCGAGGTGGTGGACGACGCGGTGGCGCGCGAGCTGCGAACGGCGGTCGATCTCGGGATCGCGGTCGCCGGCACGGCCACCCAGCTTGCGAGCGTGGACCTCGGCCTCGAGGAGCGCGACTCGGGCCGCGCCGACGGTCACCGTCTCGGCCGCGCCCGCTGCGAGGAGATGCTCGAGATGCTGGCGTCAAAGCCGCTCTCGGAGCGGAAGGAGGTGCAGGGCCTCGATCCCGATCGTGCACCCACCATCGTGGCGGGCGCGGCCATCCTCCTGGAGGTCATCGGAGCCTTCGATCTGGAGGAGGTGGAGGTTGCCGGGGCGGACATCCTCCACGGTGCTGCACTCGTGGCGAGCAGCACCCAAATTGGTTAAGGAACACGCACCATATGCGGGGACGGCAGGTGTGCCTCTTAGAGTTGCCTTTGGCTGAGGGGCCGGTTATAGTCAGCGGTGCCGGGAATGCTTGACCGTGCTTCGGCTCGGAAGGGCACTCGGTACATAGGTTCGGGCGAAGCCGCATCGTATCGGCGCCTCCCGCCGCTCGGACCGATCACGGCCCTTTCATGGCACGTACCCCTGCCCGTCCTGAGGGGGCCACTTTCGGAGCCGTCGGTAATTGATTGCCGGCGGCTCCGTCATTTTCAGCCCGCAGCCGGCGGCCCGCAGCCGGCAGAGCCTGCGGGCTGCGGGCCGCGGGCTGCCTTCTGCCGTACGCGGGCGGCCTGGCGGATCAGGTGGTCACGCTCGGCGACGTTCGTGGCCAGGCGGGCGGCTTCTGCGTATGCCGCGGCGGCCGCCGGCAGATCACCGTCGAGCTCGTGAAGATGGCCGCGCGCCGCATGCCAGCGGTGGCGGTCGCCGAGCACGTCGCGCAGCGGTTCGGTCTCGCGGAGCCCCGCGGCGGCTCCGTGGACGTGGCCGACCGCGACGGCGCGACCGAGTACCGCGGCAGGGTCCTTCCGCACCGGATCGCCGGACAGGGCGACGAGGTCGTCATACCAGGCCAGGATCTGCGGCCAGTCGGTCTCCTCGGGGCTTGCCGCGTCGTCGTGGAGGGCGGCGATGGCGGCCTCGATCTGGTAGCGGCCGGGACGCCCGGCGGCAAGCGCCGACTGCAGGACGCGCACGCCCTCGGCGATCTCGCGCGTGTTCCACAGGCTGCGGTCCTGCCGGTCGAGCGTGACGATGCGGCCCTCCGCGTCCACCCGCGCCGGCAGGCGGGCGTGGTTGAGCAGCATCAGCGCGAGCAGCCCGCGCGCCTCCGGCTCCGCGGTGGCGAGGGTGAGCTGGCGGGCCAGCCGGATCGCCTCGGCGGCCAGGTCGATTCGTCCCGCGTGCCCCGCTGTGTAGATGAGGTACAGGACGCGCAGCACGATCGCGAGATCGCCGGGTTGGTCCAGGCGACGCCCGCGAAGGCTGCGCTTGGCGCGGCTGATCCGCTGCGCCATCGTCGCCTCCGGGACGTAGAAGGCGTCGGCGATCTCCCGCGTCGTGAGGCCGCCGACGGCGCGCAGGGTGAGCGCCACCTGGGAGGCGGGCGCCAGGTCGGGCCGGCAGCAGCAGAAGAGCAGGAAGAGGGTGTCGTCGCCCACCTCGGTGCTTGCCTCCGGCCGCGGCTCGGCGTAGATCGCCTCCTCGCGACGCCGGCGGGCGGCCTCGCTGCGGCGGGCGTCCACCAGCCGCCGCGTCGCGACCGTCGTCAGCCATGCACGCGGGTCGCCCGGCGGCTGCTCGGGCCACACCCGGAGCGCCTCCAGCAGGGCCTCCTGCAGCGCGTCCTCGGCGGCATCGAAATCCTCGCCCCGCCGGACCAGGCCCGCGAGCACACGGGGGACGAGAGCGCGCAGAGCGCCCTCGTCGATCCCGCCGAGCTCAGTCGTCAGTGGGCGCCTCCCACATGACCTCCCGCACGTCGATCCACTCGTAGATCGGCTCGCCGCCCGGACCGGGCGCCGACGAGACGTAGGCCGCGAGCTCGAGGGCGCGCTCGTGCGACTCGACGTCGATCATGAACCAGCCCGCCACCAGGTCGCTGGTCTCCGGCAGCGGGCCGTCGGTGGTCACCGGCGCGGCTTCCTCCCCGCCGTAGCGGACCCACGTGCGCGTCGGGGTGAGCGCCCGCGCGTCGACGTACTCGCCGTTCTCCCTGAGCAGCTCGCGGACCTGGCGCTGAAAGGCCATGTGCGCCTCCACGTCCTCGGGCGCCCACTGGTCCATCGGCGGGAAGGGATGATGCCGCTCCGGGCCACCGCGGTAGTGCTTGAGAAGCAGGTACTTCGGCATGGTGTTCTCCTGGTGTCGTGGGCCGCCTCTGTCGCGGCCCTTTCACCTGGTGAGCGGAGCCGACCAGGACTTCTCGACACTAAGCGAGGTTCGACTTCCGCGGATATGCGACGGTCGGGTCTGTGAGCACGTTCACGAGCGCGGGCTTTCCGCTGGCGAAGGCTCGTTCCAGAGCGGGCTTCAGCTGGTCCGGGGACTCGACGAGCTCGCCGTGGCCGCCGAGGGTCTCGACCAGCTTGTCATAGCGCAGTCCCGGCTGAAGGTCGGCGGCGACCGAGTAGCCGTAGAGGAACTCCATCGGGTGCTTCTCGAGCGCCCAGATCCCGTTGTTGCCCATCACGCCGACCACCGGGATGCCGTGGCGGACCATCGTGTCGAACTCGAGGCCCGCGAAGCCGAACGCGCCGTCGCCCAGCAGCAGGCAGACCTGGCGATCCGGGCGGGCGAGCTTCGCCGCCATCGCGTAGCCCGGTCCTGAACCGAGGCATCCATATGGACCGGGGTCCATCCAGCAGCCCGGCTCGTAGGTCTCGATCATGCGACCCGCGTAGGAGACGAAGTCGCCTCCGTCGCCGATCACGATCGCGTCGCGGTCGAGCACCTGCGCCAGCTCGTGGTAGACGCGCATCGGGTGGAGCGGCGCGCGGTCATCGGTGAGCGCGGCCTTCTCGCCCGCGCGCTTCTCGTTCTCGATCGTGCGCAGACGCCTGTTCCACTCAGCGCGGCCCGGCCCGCCTGCGGCGCCCTCGCGCAGCGCGTCTAGCGTGGCCGCGACGCCGCCGTAAAGCTCGGCCGCCACCGGCCGCGGGTGCGGGCGCTCCGGCGGCGTGGAGCCCACCACCACGATCTCCGTCTCCTCGCCGAACGAGCCGCCGAAGCCGAGCCGGAAGTCCATCGGCACGCCGATCACGACGGCGACGTCGGCGCCCTTCAGCGCCTCGGACCGGACGCGGGAGAAGAACTGCGGGTGGTCGGCGGGCACGCAGCCGCGCGCGAGGCCGTTCAGGAAGACCGGTATCGACAGCTCCTCCGCCAGCGCCCGCAGCGCGTCCTCGCCGAACGCCCAGTAGAGCCCGGTGCCGGCCATGATCACCGGCCGGTGCGCGCCGCGCAGCAGCTCCGCGGCGCGCTCGACGCCCTCGGCGGCGGGCCGCGAGCGCACGTCCGGCAGCTCGAGCGGCTCCTCGCGAATGGCGCCCTCGGAGAAGACGTGGTCGAGCGGGAAGTCGAGGAAGGTGGGGCCGGTCGGTGGTTCGAGCGCGATGCGCAGCGCCTCGTCGACGAGGCCCGGGATCTCACCGGGCGACTGCGCCGTGCGCGCGAGCTTCACGAGCGGCTGCACGAACGGCACATGGTCGATCTCCTGGAGCGACCCCATCCCCCACCGCATCGCGGGAGCGCGGCCACCCAGCACCAGCATCGGCGACCCGTTCGCCTGCGCACCGGCCATCGCACTCATCCCGTTCGTCACGCCCGGCCCGGCGGTCAACGCGGCCACGCCGGCCTGCCGCGTCGCCTTGGCCCACCCCTCGGCGGCGAACGCGGCGCTCTGCTCGTGCCGCGTGTCCACGATCGCGATGCCCTCCTCGCGGCAGCCGTCGTAGATCGAGAACAGGTGGCCGCCCGAGAGCGTGAAGAGGTGCGACACGCCGGCGGCCCGCAGCCGCTGCGCGACGAGTCGCCCGCCGTGAAGCTGGGTCGCGGTCTCGGTCGCCACAACGGACACCCTAGACGGAAACGTTCGGTTCCGGCGGCCTGCGTGCGGTAGCGCGAGCGCCACGGCACCGGAACCTCCGTTTCCGGATTTAGCGCAAGGTGATCCGCCGGGTCGACGGGTGCTTCTGCACCACGCCGCCCTTCTGGAACGCGCGGCTCATGAACACGTAGCGGCCGTGCCCGCGCAGGTGGATCCGGCGCGACCAGTGGCGCTTGCCGCGGACGCGCATCCACTTCGCTCTGGCGCAATGACCGGGGCGGCACACCGCCACCTGTACGCGGGTGACCCTGTCGCCGTACGCCTTGCCGCGCACGATCCGGTGCGAGGCGGAGCGGATCTTGCTGCGCGGGTTGGCACAGCCGGTGGCGGGGTTCACCGGGCGCCGCATCGAGTCCGGGCACCGGTCCTGCGCGTCCGCGATCCCGTCGTTGTCGTCGTCCCCGTCACAGGCGTCGCCCTGCCCGTCGTGGTCGGTGTCGATCTGGTCGGGGTTCGCGAGGCCGCGGCAGTTGTCGACCGCATCGACGACGTTGTCGTTGTCGACGTCGTCGTAGTGCAGGCGGAAGATCCGGCCGTCGGCGCTGGCGGCGTACATGGTCGCGCCGGGCGCCGTGGCCACGTCGATCGGGCTGCCCACGCCTCCGACGGCGTCGAGGAAGCCGTTGCCGAACACCGCCGAGTTGTACATCTCGAGGGCGCCGTTGCCGGTGTCCGCCACGATCACGCGGTTGGCAGGGTCGAGCGCCACTCCGCGCGGTCCCGAGACGCCGCCGCCGGGCTGGCCGGGGCCTGCGAGCACGCGCAGCAGGAACCCGCGCCGGTCGTACAGGCGCACGCCGCCGCCGCCGGCCTCGTCGCTCGTCACGTAGATGAGGCCGCTGCGCGGCTCGCGCGCGATCCCATGCGGTGAGTTGAACCCGGGAGGGCCGAGATCACCGACGCCGAAGGCGGCGTAGGGCTTGCCCGTGGCGGCGTTCCACACGACGCGCACGTTGCCGCGGTCGGCTACATAGAGGGTCGGACGCGGGTCGAGCGCGATGTGCTGCGGGTCGTTGAACTCGCCGATATCCGTGCCGGGGCCGCCGGTTACCCGCAGGGGAGCCGCACCGTCGTTGTAGGTGTCGAAGCGGATGATCTGGTTGCGCGCGGCGTCGGCAACCCAGATGCGGTTGCGGTTGTCGATCGCGAGGCCGGTCGGATCCTGGAGGTTCGCGTCGGCCGCGAACGAGCCGAGGTAGGCGTTGCCCGCCTCCCAGTTGTCGAATACCGAGATGCGGCGCCGGCCTGCGTCGAGCACGAACAGGCGTCCGGCGGAGTCGGTGGCGATCGCGGTCGGCTGGCTGATCTGATCCTGGCCGAACGATCCCTGCACCGTGAAGATCTGCGCAGAGGCCATCGCCGGCGCGATCGCGGCCGCGCAGGCGACGGCGGCAACCGCCAGTGAGAGCTTTCGGAAGCTGGCTCGCATGACCCCTGTCCCCCCGCCAACACGCCGACGCGCGAGTGGTTGCGCGGGGTGCGCGAGGCTAGCGAGCGGCGCCGCTTCGGCGCTCGGCGTCCGGTCGGCGGGCGGGTCCGGGTATGGGCGAGTAGACCGGGACGGGGTCCGAGCGACCGCGGATGGGCACCTCGCCGCGCGGCTCGAGCTCCGGGCCCGCGCCGTCGAGCAGCGCCCGGGTGGCCTCGGTCAGCAGGATCACGTCGCCGGTCTCGCGCGTGAGCCGCTCCACGCGCGCGGCCACATTGACGGTGTCGCCGATGACGGTGAACTCGAGTCGCCCGCCGCCGCCGATCGAGCCAACCGAGGCCAGGCCGGAGTTCACTCCGATGCCCACCCGCAGCTCGGCTCCGTAGCGCTCGTCGACCGCCTCGGCCACCGCACAGGCCGCCTCGACCGCCCGCAGCGCATGGTCGCTCCGCGGCTCGGGCGCGCCGAACACGCCCATCACCCCGTCGCCGATGAACTTGTTGGCGTGTCCCCCATGCTCTATGAGTATCGGCACGACGAGGCCGAAGAAGTCGTTCAGGCGCGCCACCGTCTCGCGCGCGCTCGACCGCTCCGCGAAGGCGGTGAACTCGCACATGTCGATGAACATGACGGTCAGCTCGACGTCCTCGCCCTCGAGCATCTGGCCCTCGTTCATCACCCGGTCGGCCACGCCGGGGTCCACGTAGCTGCCGAACGCCTCGCGTAACGCCTCCCGCTCCTCGAGCCCCGTCATCATCTCGTTGAAGCTGCGCGCGAGCTGGCCCACCTCGTCGCCGGAGACCACCGGCACGCGCGCCGTCAGGTCGCCCTCCTTAACCCGCTCGGTTGAGGCCACCAGGTCGCGCACCGGGCCGAGTATCGACTTGGCCACGAGCACGGTGATCTCGAACGAGAGCGTGAACGACACGAGCAGCGCGACCACCACGTCGACGCCGAGGTCCTGCAGCGAGTGGCGCTCGTTGGTCGAGAGTCCGCTGACCACCACGCCCGTGACGACGTTGATCAGGGGCAACGTGCCGAGCAGCTTCCACCGCAGCGAGATTCCTGCGCCCTTCCCCGAGAACTCCGGCGGCAGCTGCATCGCGATCTCGCGGATCACGGGACGCAGGCCGATCTCCGACGCGAAGAAGTGCAGGACCGCCGAGTAGACGATGGCCACGGCGGCGCCCGCGAAGACGATCAGCTCGGAGTACCACGGCAGGTCGAGGTAGATCGTCGTGAACAGCGACACCGGGAGCGCCACGAACACGACGGGCTCCCACAGCGACCGCGTCACGACCTCGACCGGCAGCTCCACGGCGCTGCGCCACGCCCGCGTTGCGCCTGCACGGCCACGCTCGCCGCGCGCCCACGCGAGCAGCGGCCGCATCCGCCCGCGCGCTCCCCACGCGCCGTAGCCGATTCCGATCGCTATGCACACGAACGACAGGGCCACGATCGCCGCGTACTCGCCGAGCGACATCCGCTGGTAGAACGACAGGAGGCCGACCGTGCCGGCCGCGATCATGTACGCGGAGACCAGCTCGAAGGCGAAGAAGAAGCCGAAGTACCGGACTCCGAAGCGCCGCCAGCCCCAGCTCGCGAGGCGTTCCAAGGCTATGGGTGGGTATTTGGATTCGCCGGCGTGTTGCCCCGGAGGGTGTACACGGGCGGGACCCCGGTGAAGATCTGGCCGGGCGTGCCGAGGAACGGATACTGCTTGTTGTCGTAGAGGAACTTGGGCTGCACGAAGCACGGTGGCTGGTCGGTGCCGCCGGCGCTGGGGTCGCTGCTGTCGATGGCGTTGCGCTGCGTGCCCTTGTTGATGGTGTTCGAGCAGTCGAAGGTCTCGATCGAGCCGAGGGGCAGTGCGCGGTCGTAGGTGTTCGGTGCCACGTAGGCGTTGCCGCGCGCCCAGGTCGGAATCTCGGTCGGGAAGCTCAGGCTCTCTGCGCCGGTGACGCCGAACTGCGGCAGGATGTGGGTGCCCGGCTCGCCGTTGATCTTGTGGTTCAGCGCGGACGCGCCGTCGGTCAGGAAGTGGGCGACGATCTGCTGGTCGAAGTTCGCGAACGACAGGATCGGGTTGAGCTCGGGCAGGAAGGTGTGAAGCGCATCGACCACCGGGCTCGCTCCGCGCAGGAACCGCGCCGCGTCCGGCAGCGTCTTCGGCGCGTTGCGGATCACCGGCTTCAGATGCCGGAAGAACGACTCGAGATCGGGCGACAGCGCACCCAGGTCCCGCACAGTGGGCCCGAGGTTGTCCGCGACCGGCTTCAGCGCGTTCACGAGCGGTCGCGTGTTGTTCGAGAACGTCTCGAGTCGCGCCATCGTCGCCTTCGACTCGTCCAGGAACACCGGGAAGATCTGGAAGGTGTCGGCCAGCGCCTTGTCCTGCGATGCGGTGGCGGAGAAGGTGCGCTCGGAGTTCACGATCAGCTGGCGCAGCTGGCCCTGACGCTCGTTGAGCGCGCCGAACACGACACCGGTGTTCTTCACCAGATCGCGCACCGCCGTGTGCTGCTGGTCGAGGATCCGGAGCAGCGTCGAGCCATCCTGCGCGAAGCCGGCCAGGTTGCCGAGCGCGTCGTTGAGGTCCTGCGGCGTATTGCCCTTGATCTGCATCCCCGACTCCTGCACCCAGTCCCGGAACGCCGCCTTCGTCTTCGGGTCGAACACGTGCAGGATCTCGTCGAGCTCGACGGTCGGCTCCACCTGGGCATTCGGGAGGAACGCATGGTCGGCGAGCTTGCCCGCGCTCGGATGGCCGGGCGTGAGCTCCACGTACGTCTCGCCCAGCAGCGTCTTCTGGCGGAGGATCGCGTGCGTGTCCTTCGGCAGCGGCGCGTACTTCGGGTTGATGTCGAGCACGGCGGTCGTGCGGTTGCCGCCCTTGTCGAGCTGCTTCTTCTTCACCTTGCCCACGCTCACGCCCGCGATACGCACATCCGCCTGCTCCGCGAGCGTGGTGGCCTCCGGGAAGTTGACCTTGAGCTCGTACTTGTTCGCCTTCAGCGGGACCGGTCCGCCGAACGAGACCCACAGGAACAGCAGGATCCCGAAGCAGGACAGCGCGAACGCTGCCATGCCGATCAGGCGCGCGGCGCTGGGCGCGGTCTTCTGCATCTAGCGCGTCGCCCCCCTCGCCGCGTCGGCTGACAGGCTCTGCTTCTGCATCTTGTTGAAGCTCTTGAGGCCGGGGAGCGGCGGAATGCCCGGGAGCGGCGGGATGAAGCTGTCGTTCGAGTGCGCGCCCCCGCAGAGCGTCGTGTCGTTGAGGACGTTGCTGAAGCCGACCAGGTCGCCGATGCCCGGAGTGCCGCCCACGAGCGTCTTGACGGTCGAGCAGTCGAATCCGAGCGCCGCCCGGCGGAACGAGCCGTTCGCGTCACTCGTCGAGAAGAGGCTGT
>JAICJV010000079.1 GCA_025928265.1 Thermoleophilaceae bacterium | reverse complement strand
CACACGCGCGACGCTCCTGTGGGCCGCGGCGGACCGGCTCGGACACGTTCCGCTCGCCACCGGCAACAAGAGCGAGCTGTCGATCGGCTCGGCGGCGCTGTTCGGCGACATGGCCGGTGCGTTCGCCCCGATCAAGGACGTGCCGAAGACGCTCGTCTACCGGCTGGCCGAGCTGCGCAACTCGCGCAGCGAGGTGATCCCGCCGCGGATCCTCGCTCGCACGCCCACCGTGCAGCGCGACGAGAAGCACACGCTGCCCGACTACGAGGTACTCGACCCGATCGTGCACCGCTACCTCGAGCGCGGCCAGGCGCTGGAGGAGCTCGTCGGGCTCGGTTTCGACCAGAACGTCGTGCGCGGCGTGCTCCAGCTCGTGGACGACGCCGAGTTCAAGCGCCGCCAGACGCCGCCGGGCGTGAAGATCACGACGCGGGCGTTCGGCCAGGACCTGAGCATGCCGATCACGAACGCATGGCGCCCGTACCACGCCGAGGAGGCGGAGCTGGTTGCACCGGACGCCGAGCCCGGCCCGCCGCCGTGGAGCGACGAGCCGCTCGTGGCGGGCGATGGCGCCGCCGATGGAAGTAGCGTTCCGGCCGACGGGGCCAGTAGCTCAGCGGTTAGAGCAGCGGACTCATAATCCGTCGGTCGGAGGTTCGAATCCTCCCTGGCCCATCTTCTATCGCTTCAGCTCGGATGCGGCCTGGCGCTGCGGAAAAACCCTGCATCTCGACGCGTAGCACGCCGGTGAAGTGGGCTCGAAACTGCGGAAGCCAGAGCGAGCCGCAGGCGCGACAGTAGCTCGTGAAACCGCAGGGAGAGAGCTAGTGGAGGAGGACCCGATGTCCGACGACGAAAGACAAGAAAGGCAAGAGGACCGGGCACTGTTCAAGGTCATGCTGGGATCCATCGTCGGCCTGGTCGGCGTGGTGGCGGTACTGGCCGTAACGGCTGTGGTCGTCGTCGGCAACAGCGGGACAACTTCGGCTCGTCAGGCTGCAGGGGCCCCAGTTGCGCTGGCAACAGCGGCTGCGCGGACGGTCACAGTGGCGATGCACGATCCGGGCTGCCACTGGTTCCAGGTCGGCCCCAACTCGTTCGAGAAGTCCGCGACGGTGAAGGGACCTGTCGTTCTGGCCAATAACGACGAGGCCAGCCTGATCGTTGCTGGTCCCAGCGGGACCAAGACGGATCCAGTCGGCGGCAAGGTGTCGCTGGCGCCCGGTACCTACCGCATCACGATGGTCGGCCAGGCACCGGACGACAACCACCTGAAGCTGGTCGTCAACTGACGGGCGTGGCGACGCCGGTGTGGTTCGTCTCCGACGGGCAGCGACTGCTCGCGTTGACCGATCTCCACTCCGGGAAGGTCCGGCGTATCCGCCGCGACGAGCGCGTCCTGGTCGCGCCGTGCCGCGTGAACGGCAAGCTGCGCGCGGCACCAATAGCTGCGCGTGCCGAGGTGCTCACCGCGACAGCCGACCTTGATCGCGTGCAGACGCTCCTGCGGAAGCGCTACCGGATCTCCTACCCGATCGTGATGCTCGGCTACAGCCTCGGCCGGCGGCTCCGCGGGGATGCAGCGGTCGCCGACGGCGCAGCGCTCGCGATCACGCTCGAACAGGGCGCCCGCCGATGACTGTGGCGGGTTACCAGGTCCCTCGCCTGCGCATTCGCTCGACGCTCGGTCCGGCCGCCCGTACTGAAAGCTGGGCGACGCAGCTGCGCTGGTTCGGGGCAGCTGTTGTCCTCGGCTTCGTGATCCCGTACGTCGGATCGAGTCGGCTGGAGCTGCAGCACGATCTGTATCTCGGCATCTACTTCGTGGCGGTACTCGGCCTTTTCGCCGCGTATGCACGCGCGACCGCGCTCGACATTCGCGCCACAGTCAGGCGGCGGTGGAAGCTCGGAGTCGCTCTCGGCCTGGTGGTTGGGTTCGCGCTCGTCCGAAATGTCCTGGAGGGCGGCAGCAGTCCACATCCGCACGACGGTTACTTCGCGTTCGAGCTGATCTGGCGCGGTGCGATCTACGGCGCGGTGGACGTGCTGCTGCTCACGGTGCTCCCATGCCTGGTCGTCTACCGTGCGCTCGGCGGAAGGCTCGGCACATGGCGTCGCAGGCTCGCGTACTTCGGTGCGTCGCTCGTCTTGGTCGTCACGATCACCGCCGCCTATCACCTCGGCTTCGCGCAGTACCGCCACGATGGGATCAGGCAGCCCGAAACCGGCAACGCGTTGATCTCAGTTCCGATGCTCCTCAGCACGAACCCGATCGGCTCGATTGCCGATCACGTCGCGATGCACGTCTCGGCGGTCGCGCACGACTACAACACCGAGGTTCGCCTCCCGCCGGCCACCAAAGCGCGGTGACGCCGATGTCCCTCACGGGGGATTTCGAGGTGGAGGACACCATGGCCCATTCATGCCTCAGCGCGAAGCCGGCGACTGCCGCCGACATCGGACTGTCGCTACGACGGCCGCAGGGTCGGCCGGCTTTACCTCGCCGCCGTCCAGGACGTCTACAACCGCCGGATCGTTGGCTGGGCGATGGCCGGCCACATGCGCATCGAGCTCGTCACCGACGCGCTGCAGATGGCGCTCCACCAGCGCCGTCCGGCGCCCGGACTGATCTGGCATTCTGAGCCGCCGTCGTTGACGAGACAGACGTCGAAGCAGCAGTCGTGCGTGTGTCCAGAGCAACTTGACACAGCTGCAATTCTGTGTCAGTAGTAGGTGACATGAATGCTCCCGGGAGGCGTCGATACCGGATGCGAGCGCGCGCCGAGGCCGCGGCTGACACGCATCAGCGGATCCTCGACGCCACCCGCGAGTTGGCGATCGAGCGCTTCCTCGACGAGATAACGCTGGATGAGGTCGCGGAGCGGGCCGGTGTGGCGACGCGGACGGTGATCCGCCGCTTCGGCGGGCATGACGGGCTGATCGGGGCCGCGGTCGAGGCCGCGAATGCCGATGTTCAGGTGCGGCGCGACGAGACGCCGGCCGGAGATGCCGCGGACGCGGTCGAGGCGGTCTTCGACGACTACGAGCGCTACGGCGACGCGCTGCTGATGATGCTCGCCCAGGAGCGCAGGCACCCCGAGTTGCTCCGCCCGCTCGCCGACGAGGGCCGCGAGCTCCACTGGCAGTGGGTCGAGCGCGTCTTCTCTCCGCGCGATGAGCTGCACACTGCACAGCTGATCGCCGCCACCGACGTCTACGTATGGAAGCTGCTGCGCCGCGACCTCGGGCTGAGCCGGGCGCGGGCAAAGGAAGCGATGGCCCAGATGGTCCACAGGTTGGTCGAATGAGCCGGATCCTCGTCTACACGAATCCGTCGCCGGGGCACCTCTACCCACTCGTGCCGACGCTCACCGAGCTTCGCGGGCGCGGCCACGCGGTGCGGGTCCTGACGATGAGCGGCGCGCTGGCGACGTTGCGCGAACTCGGCTTCGACGCCGATCCGGTCGATCCGCGGATCGAGGCGATCGAGAACGACGACTGGCGTGCGCGGACACCGATCGGGGCGCAGCGGCGCGACGTCGCCACGCTGGTGTCGCGGGCGCCGCTCGAGTTCGACGACGTCTGCGCCGCCGCCGACGGAGCCGACGTGTTGCTCGTCGACGTCACGGGCTGGGGCGCCCAGGCCGCCGCTGAGCTGTCGGGGCTGCCGTGGGCGACCTTCGGCCACTTCCCGCTGCCACTCCCCTCGCGCGACGCGCCCCCCTACGGATTGGGGCTCACACCGCGCGCCGACCTGCTCGGACGGGTGCGCGACGCGCTCGCCCGCCGTGTGATCCTCGCCCCGCTCGAGCGCATCGTCCTGTCGAAGCTGAACGCGCTTCGTGCGGAGCACGGACTGCGACGGCTGCGTGACGCGGCCGACATCGTCACCACGCCGCCGCTGACCGTGTACTACACGGCCGAGCCGTTCGAGTACCCGCGCACCGACTGGCCCGACTCCGTGCGCCTCGTCGGGCCTGGCGCGTGGGACCCGCCGGCAGCCGCACCGCAGTGGCTGAGCAAGCTCGAGCGGCCGCTGATCGTCGTCACGTGCTCGACCGAGTTCCAGGATGACGGGAAGCTCGCCGCGGTCGCCCTCGAGGCGTTCGCGGATTCGCAATACGAAGTGGCGGTGACGACCGGGGCGGTCGACCCGGCCGGGCTGCCGTCTGTCCCCAACGCCCATGTCGCGCGCTTCATGCCGCACCGGCCGCTACTCGAGCGCGCCGCGTGCGTGGTCTGCCACGCGGGCATGGGGATCACCCAGAAGGCGCTCGCCGCGGGCGTCCCGGTCTGCGCCGTGCCGTTCGGGCGCGACCAGTTCGAGGTCGCGCGGCGAGTGGTCGTCGCGGAAGCCGGGGTCATGCTGCCCGCCGGGCGGCTGCGCTCCGCGCGCCTTCGGGCCGCGGTGCGGGAGACGATCGACCGCACGGCGGGCGCGAAGCGAATCGCTGCCGCCTTCGACAGCGCCGGTGGCGCGCCGGCTGCCGCAGACGCGCTGGAAGAGCTCGTCACGACAAGGGAGAGTCCACATGACCACGACCACCAGCTCGAAGACCGCGCGCGACATCGCGATGGCGTCGGTGCAGGGGGTGATCGCGCGCGACCTGGACCAGATCGTCGCGCCGACTCATCCTGACGACTACCTCGATGACTTCGTGGCGGTCGGCGAGTTCCGCGGCCGCGACGCGGTACGCGGCTTCTTCGCCGAGATGTTCGCCGCGTTCCCCGACTTCGAGTTCACCGTCGAGCGCGTCGTGGCGGACGATGGGGCGGTAGCCGTCAAATGGCACGCCGAGGCGACCTTCACCGGCGGCCGCTTCCAAGGCATCGAGGCGACCGGCCGGCGGGTCCTGATCCGCGGCTGCGACTTCTTCGAGATCGAGGACGGCTCGATCCGCCGGAACACGATCTTCTACGACGGCGCCTCGTTCGCCCGCCAGATCGGGATGCTCCCCGCCAAGGGCTCGTTCGCGGACCGGGCGATGCAGCGGCTCTTCAACGCGAAAGTCCGGCTGACGCGCCCGTTCCGCCGTCGCAGGTGAGCTGCGCAGGCGTCGGGCGCCAACCTGCCTGGTCAGGAGCGACCTAGGCTGCGTCCCGCTGAGCCCAGGAGCTCGCACTGTTCTGTTACGGCGCGGGCCATCCCTGTCTCGGCGACGCGCCCCCAGGAGCGCGGGTCGTATGCGGTCTTGTCACCCAGCCCGCCGTCGACCTTGAGTACTTCGGCGTAGCGTGTGAGCATGTGGTCCGCGACCGGGCGCGTGAACGCATACTGCATGTCGGTGTCGACGTTCACCTTCACGACTCCGCAAGCGATCGCGCTACGTAGCTCTTCTTCGCTCGAACCGCTGCTGCCGTGGAAGACGTACTGGAAGCGTGCGCCGGGGTGCGCGCCGGCGAGTGCCGTCTGGCCGGCGCAGAGGATCTCGGGACGGAGGCGGACATGCCCCGGCGCGTATACGCCGTGCATGTTGCCGAACGTGGCGGCGAGCAGGTACCTGCCGCGTTCCCCCGTGCCGAGGGTCGCCGCGACCTGCAGCAGGTCGGCGTCGGTCGTGTAGAGCCGGGCGTCCGCGACCCCCTCCGCGTTGATGTCATCTTCGGAGCCCCCGACCACCCCGACCTCGATCTCGAGCACAACGCCCGCATGACGGGATAGCTCGAGCAGTTCTGCGGACAGCCGCAGATTTTCCTCGAGCGGCAGTGCGGAGGCGTCGAACATGTGCGAGTTGAACAGAGGCGGCACGCCGCGCTCGCGGCGCGTGAGCGAATCGGCGAGCAGCGGGCGCAGAAACGCGTCGGCCTGATCGGGCGGGCAGTGATCGGTGTGTATCGCGACCATCACCTCATAGCTCGACGCAAGCTCGTGCGCGAAGGCCGCGAGCGCTCGGGCACCGGCCACGGCGTCGTGCGCGCTCGAGCCGGATAGATACCTCGCGCCTCCCGGGCTGACCTGGACGATCCCATCGGAGCCGGCGTCGGCGAATCCGCGCAGGGCTGCGTTCAGGGTCTCCGATGAAGTTACGTTGACCGCTGGATAGGCGAAGCCGCCGGTCGCTGCCGCATCGAGCATCGCCAGGTACTGCTCGTGCGAAGGAACGCTCACGTGCTTAGCCTCTCAAGAAAGGCTCTACGGATGTCCCAGGCTACAGCTCGGCGGACGCGCAATTACATTCCGCGCCAGGATGTCACTCGCGATCGAAGGAGGCCGGCGCTGATGCCGATCGACATGTCGTGGTCGGGCTGGGGCGACCCGGCGGAGGCGACGGCGCTCGGCCCGGAGGTCCGCGAGCTGCTGCGGCAGGCGCTGGGCGTGACCGCCGCGACGCCGGCGGTGGCGCGCGAGGACCTGCACCTGCGGGATTCGCGCCTGGGCGACGATGCGCGGGAGCGGCTGGCTGCGGCCGTCGGCGGCGAGCACGTGCGGACCGACGACGAGACGCGGGTGCTGCACACGCGCGGGAAGTCGACACCGGACCTTTTGCGCATCCGCTCGGGCCAGCTCGACGACGCGCCGGACGCCGTGGCCCTGCCCGGCTCGCACGACGAGGTGCTCGAGGTCCTGCGGGTCTGCACGGAGGCGCGCGTCGCCGTCGTGCCGTTCGGCGGTGGCACGTCGGTCGTCGGGGGCCTCGAGCCTCGCCGGGAGGGCTTCGCGGCGGTCGTCGTGCTGGATCTGCGGCGCCTGGACCGGCTCGTCGATCTGGACGAGGTCTCGCGCGTGGCGACGCTCGAGCCCGGCCTGCGCGGGCCGGATGCGGAGGCGCTGCTAGGTGAGCGGGGCTTCACGATCGGCCATCACCCGCAGTCGTTCGAGTTCGCGACGATCGGCGGGTTCGCGGCGGCGCGATCGAGTGGGCAGGCATCCGCGGGCTACGGGCGCTTCGACGAGCGCGTCGTCGGGCTGCGAGTGGCGACGCCGCGCGGCACGATCGAGCTGGGGCGGGCGCCGAAGTCGGCCGCGGGTCCCGACCTGCGCCAGCTCTTCCTGGGCTCGGAGGGCGCGTTCGGCGTGATCACCGCGGTGCGCGTCGAGGTCCGGCCGGCGCCGGCGGTGCGCGTCTACGAGGGCTGGCGCCTGGAGTCGTTCACCCGGGGTGCGCGCGCCCTGCGCCGCCTGGTGCAGGACGGTCCCGTGCCGACGGTGCTCCGCCTCTCCGACGAGGCCGAGACCGCGCTGAACCTCGCCCGGCCCAGCGAACTCGGGGCCGGCGGCGGGGGCGGGTGTCTCGCCATCACGGGCTACGAGGGAACCGCGGAGGACGTGGAGGCGCGCCGCGCCGGCGCGAGCGCGGTGATGCGCGAGTTCGGCGGCGAGCCCGACACTGACGCCGGTGAGAGCTGGGAGCAGGGGCGCTACCGCGGCCCGTATCTGCGCGACGCGCTGCTGGACGCCGGCGCGCTGGCCGAGACGCTCGAGACGGCGACGTTCTGGTCCGGCATCGACCGGCTGTACGAGGCGGTGGGCGGCGCGCTGCGCGAGACGCTCACCGGCCTCGGTACGCCTCCCGTGGTGCTCTGCCACATCTCGCACGTGTACAGGTCGGGCGCCTCCCTGTACTTCACGGTCGGCGCCGCGCAGAGCGGCGATCCACTGGCCCAGTGGCGCACCGCCAAGGCCGCGGCCGGCGACGCGATCCTCGCGGCCGGCGGGTCCATCACGCATCACCACGGCGTGGGGGTCGACCACCGTGAGCACCTCGCCCGGCAGATCGGCCCGCTGGCAGTCGACGTGCTGCGCGCGGTCAAGGCCACGGTCGATCCCGATGGGATCCTCAACCCGGGCGTGCTGATCGGATGAGGGTCGGCGGACAGCTCGCCTTGGTGCGTGCTACACCGCGTTCGACGGGCAGGCCCCATCGAGTCCACGGCCATTCGGGGCGAAGCTGCGGACATGAGACCAGGCACGCAGCGGCGGCGACGGCGCAGCGGTTTCGCGCGCTCCGCGGTTCGGGTGCGCGACGACGTGAGGACCTGCCAGGTGATCGGACTCGGCCTCTGGCGCGTGAGTCGTGGTCGGGCACCCTGGCAAGCGCGGCGGTAACAGGCGAGGTGAGCGCGCGGTGCGCGTGATCCTGAACATCCTCTGGTTCGTCCTCGCGGGGGTCTGGATGGCGATCGCCTACTGCATCGCGGCGCTCATCTGCTTCATCCTGATCATCACGATCCCGTTCGGTGTCGCCGCGCTGCGGATCGCGGTATTCGCACTTTGGCCGTTCGGCAAGACCGTCGTCCGGCGGCCGGGCGCCGGCGCGCCATCGGCCGTCGGGAACGTCATCTGGTTCGTCCTGTGCGGGTGGTGGCTGGCGCTCGGCCACCTCGTCACCGGTGTGCTCCTGTGCCTCACCCTGATCGGGATCCCGCTCGGGCTTGCGAACTTCAAGCTCATCCCGGTCTCCCTCGTTCCCTTCGGGCGCGAGATCGTCTCCGTCGATGACGCCCGAGCGCGCGATCTGGCGCCCGAGGTGGCGATGCCGGCACGGGCCCAGCGTCCGTAACGTGCTGACACCCCCCGCTCATGCGCGCGGGCACCATGGACGCTGCGGGCGGGCGGCGGCGAGCATCGTGGCCATGTACTCGAAGATCGCGGTCGCGTACAGAGGCGACCGGCACGGCGAGGACGCGCTGGCGCTTGCGGGAGTGCTGGCGGACGCAGGGTCGGTCGGCGAGGTGGTCGTGATCGAGGCTCTGAGGGCCGCCCAGTCGGGCGCAGCGGCCGAGCGGCGTCTCGAGCGTCTGAACCGTCCCTGGTCGCAACATATCCAGACCAGCCTTCACGCGGTGAGGGGAGGATCCCCGGTCGAAACGCTCGTTTCCGCCGTTGCCGAGCACTCCGCCGATCTTCTCGTGCTCGGCTCGACGCACCGCGGCTTCGCGGGACGGGCGCTGCTCGGGACGACGGGAGAGCGACTTGTCCACGCGGCGTGGTTTCCGCTGGTGGTCGCACCGGTCCACTTCCATGAGGGACCAGCGCCGCTGAAGACCGTTGGCGTCGCGTTCGACGGCTTCGGTGAGTCGCACGTCGCGCTGAGGTGGGCGGCCGACCTGGCCACCGCCTTCAAGGCGCGCCTGCGGCTGATCGGCGTTGTGGAGCCGCAGCCCGCGCCGGCCGAGACATGGGCTGGCGGGGTTCCCGGCGAGGCATGGGCCAACGGGCTCGAGCTCCAGCAGACGACCTACGTAGTCGAGGAGATGCGCGAGCGGGTGGATCGTGATCTCGCGTCGGCACGGGCCTCACTCGGACGCGACGACACAGAGATCACGACGCTCGTCGGCGATGCCACAGGTGCGCTCCGCGAAGAGGCCGAGAACCTGGACATGCTCGTGGTCGGTTCGCACGGACGCGGCCACGCCGCGAGCGTGTTCCTGGGGAGCGTGTCGCGGGGACTCACCCACTCTTGTCCCGTGCCGCTCGCCGTCGTTCCGAGCCGGACCCGGCCCGAAGACGGCGCTGCGTTGGGGTGACCACGTGTCCGTCCATCCGACCACCCGTGGTCCTGCTCCGACGCTGGCCGCCCGAACACGCGCGCGCGGAGCGGCGGTGCGTTCGCGCTACAGGGAATCGTGGGCCGGCGAGGTGGGGCATCAGCTCAAGGCGCTCGACTTCATCAACTGGATCACGATGTTCGGGGCGGCCCTGCTCTGGTCGGCGCTGCCGCTGCTCATCCTCCTGAGCTCGCTCGCCAACAAGCGGATCGACGACGACATCAGCCGCCACCTCGGGCTCAATGCCCAGGGCTCGCACTTCGTCGAATCGCTCTTTCGCGGCACACCCGCGCACGGCGTCGAGCCCATCTTGACCGGCTTTCTCTTCTGCTTCGGCGGCGTCGTGGGGGTCGCAACCTCGCTCCAGGTCGTATACGAGCGCATCTTCGGACAGGAGGCGCGCGGGTGGCGCAATCTCCCACGCGGAATGGCCTGGATCGTGGTCCTGATCGCGCTTCTGGCCCTCGATGGCGCCGTCAACGGCACGATCAAGCGCGACGAGGGATCTGCCGCCCTCGACGTGACCGGCTTGGTGGTGAGCACGCTCTTCTTCTGGTGGACGCTGCACTTCCTGCTCGCGGGGCGCGTCGCATGGCGGCGCCTCGTCCGCCCAGCTTTGACACAGGCGCATTCGGAGCACTCCCATCGGGCTCCGGCATGACGGCGACTGCCTCGCCGGCGGGCACTGTGTCGCGTCGCGCGTTCCTGGCGCCGCTCGCACTTGCGCAGTTCATCTGCAGCTTCGCGGGGTCGAGTCTGAACGTGATGATCGAGGACATCACGCGCGATCTCCACACCACGGTCGAGGGCGTGCAGGCGACGATCACGCTGTTCCTGCTGCTCATGGCGATCCTGATGATCCCGTGCAGCAAGCTGAGCGACCGCTGGGGCCGCAAGCGCTGCTTCACCGCCGGCCTTGCCCTGTTCGGCATCGGCACCGCGCTGAGTGGGATAGCGCCCGGGCTCGGGGTGCTCGTCCTCGGGAAGTCGGTCTTCGAGGCGGTCGGGACGGCGCTCCTGATTCCGCCGGTCTACATCCTCACGACGCTGCACTTCACAGACCTCACGTCGCGCGCCCGCGCCTTCGGCGTCATCAGCGGCCTCGGTGGTATCGGCGCCGCGGCCGGGCCGTTGATCGGCGGCTTCATCACGACCGGCATCAGCTGGCGCGCCGCCTTCCTGTTCCAGGCCATGGTCATCGCAGTGATCGTCCTTCTCAGCCGGCGTGTCGTCGATCCTCTCGAACCGGATCCGAAGCAACACTTCGACGCCGGCGGAGCCGCGCTCTCGGCAGCCGGGCTGTTCTTCGTCGTGTTCGGGATCCTCCAGGCCGACAGCGATGCGGGGCTGATGGCGCTGCTCGTGGTGGTGGGCGCCGTCTTCCTCGTCGCCTTCTTCGTCTACACGCGGGCACGCGAACGGGCGGGCAAGGAGCCGCTGCTCTCACTGTCGCTCTTCCGAAACCGAACTTCGAACCTCGGGATGGCGACCCAGAACATCCAGTGGTTGTTGCTCATGGGGGTCTCGTTCGTCGTCGCCGTCTTCCTGCAGGAGGTCCGCGGCTATGACGCGATCGAGACCGGTGCGATATTCACGGCCGCGACGCTGGGCCTGTTCCTGTCGTCGGTGGCCGCGGAGCGTCTCGCGAAGCTGCTGGTGCAGCGAACACTGATCGTCGCCGGATTCGCGGGCACGGTCGCCGGTATCGCCCTGCTGCTCGCGCTCGTTCACGCGTCATCGAACGTCGTCGCCTTCGCCCCCGGCCTGTTCCTCATCGGCCTGGGGCTGGGAGTGATGCTGACCCCCTCGGTCAACCTCGTGCAGTCGAGCTTTCCCGAGCAGCTCCAGGGTGAGATCTCCGGTCTCTCGCGCAGCGTCTCGAATCTCGGATCATCGCTGGGCACGGCGATTGCGGGCACGATCCTCGTCGCCGACCTCGGCTCGGGAAACACCTCGTACATCACCGCGATGGTCGTCCTCGCCGCCTTTGCGGTCGTGGGGCTTCTGACTGCAACGCGGCTACCCAAACAGGTCATTCCGGCTCCGACCGCGACCTGACGCGGAATGCGACCCGTGGCGAACCCCGACCTTCAGCGCGTGGACGCCGACACCGCACTCAACGTCGGGATGGCCGCCGAGCGGACCTGGCTGGCATGGTGGCGGACCTCGCTGGTCGCTACCGCGGGTGCGTTGGGGGTGGGCCGGCTCGCGCCCCGCTTGCTCCACGCCGCTCCGGCGCCGTACATCGTGCTCGGCTGCTGTTACGCCCTGCTCGCGGTCGCTCTTCTCGCTGCCGGACTGCGCCGCCATCGCGCGCTTGGGCGGGCACTCGAGCGTGGGTTGCCTGAACCGCTGGGAGGCACGATGGTCGCCGCCTTCACGGTCGGCGGGGTGGCCCTGGCCGTGGCTACCGTCGTTGTGGTGCTGGGCCAGATCTAGCTGCCGTCGCAGCGAGTGAGCATCCGTCCCGGACGCAGGCGGACTCCCTTGGCCTCGTCATCTCGCTTCAACGCGATCTACCGCCCGAGAGCCCCGGGCCGCTGTCAGATCGCCGACGCGAGCTTCCGCGCGCGCGGGAACAGCACGTTGTTCTCCTCGTGGACGTGCTGGTGCATGTCGAGCTCGAAGCCGTGCAGCGCGTCGAGCAGGGCGCGGTGGGTGTTGCAGAAGGGCCGCTCCTGGGAGTAGCCGCCGGAGAGCTCGCGCAGCGCGGCCAGTTCCTGCCCGGCATCGTCGTGTGCGTCCTCGCACATCGCCAGCAGCGCGTCGTCGAGCCGCTCGTGCTCCTCACCCGCCTCGAGCGCGCGGCAGGCCGGGAAGACGGTCGCCTCCTCGAAGTCGATGTGCTCCTCGATCTCCGTGCTCATCGACGCGAACACGCGCCGCAGGTCGTGCAGCTCGGCATGCTGCTTCCCGTGCACCCGGACGACGGTGTCGAGCAGCTTGGCGATGCGCGGTATGTCGGTGCGCACGAGAGCATGGTGCGCCGCGACGATGTGATCGCAGAGCTCCGCGATCGATGCGCGGCGAACGTCGTGCGGGTCCGCGGCACGCGACGGTTCCTCGTCGACCGCGTCGATCAGGGCGGCCACGGTGTGCGCGTCGAGCCCGCGCCGCTCGCACGCCTCGGCGAGCGTGTCGCCGCCGCCGCAGCAGTAGTCGAGCTGGAGCCGCTCGAGCAGCGGGATCGCCTCCGGTCGCTGGCGCGCGAGGTCGCCGAGGCGCGTGGCGGGGTCGAGGCTGGTGGCAGCCGCCCGGTGCGATGGCGGGGGGGTCGCGTGCGCCTCGGCGTGACGCAGCTCGGCGACATACCCGAGGCAGGTCGGACAGCCGGAGCTGGGCGATAGCGGCGAGTGCGACGACGGCATCCGGTCCTCCTGGGTCTGGTGCTTTTTTTACACTCTACCTGTGATAAACCTCGGTGTCGAGCGCCGCTAGCGTTCGAGGCATGACCACGTCAAGCGTCCACGGCTTCCCTCACACCGGCCCGCGCCGCGAGCTGAAATTCGCCATCGAGGGCTACTGGGCCGGACGGGTGCCGGCCGCCGACCTGCACCTGGCGGCGCAGCGCGAGCGCAGACGCGCGTGGGAGCTGATGCGTGTCGCGGGCATCGACCTGATCCCCTCGAACGACTTCACCTTCTACGACCACGTGCTCGACACGGCGGCGATGGTGGGCGCGGTCCCCGAGCGCTTCGGGCACGGCGGCGGCGAGGTCGACCTCGACACGACCTTCGCGATGGCGCGCGGGCGCGAGGGCGCCGCCGCGATGGAGATGACCAAGTGGTACGACACGAACTACCACCACATCGTCCCCGAGCTGCGCAGCGATACGACCTTCCGCCTGTCGAGCGCCAAGCCGGTCGCCGAGCTGCGCGAGGCGCAGGCGCTCGGTCTCGAGACCAAGACCGTCCTGCTCGGGCCCGTCACGTTCCTGCTGCTCTCCAAGCCGGAGACGGGTGACGAGCTCGACCGCCTGGCGCTGCTCGAGCCACT
>JAICJV010000022.1 GCA_025928265.1 Thermoleophilaceae bacterium | reverse complement strand
TGGACGAGGACGAGCGGCCGCTGCCGGCCGGCGAGCGCGGCGAGATCTGTCTGCGGGCGCGCTCGAACCCGCATTACCCGATCGGCTACTGGAACCGGCCCGAGGACACCAAGGAGGTGTTCGGCGGCGACTGGTTCCACACGAAGGACGCCGCCGAGCGCGACGAGGACGGCTACTTCTGGTACGCCGGCCGCGCCGACGATGTGATCATCTCCGCGGGCTACAGGATCGGCCCGTTCGAGGTCGAGTCGGCGTGCGTCGAGCACCCGGCGGTGCTGGAGGCGGCCGCCGTAGCGTCACCCGACCCGAAGCGCGGCGACATCGTGAAGGCGTTCATCGTGCTGGGCGAGGGCCACGAGCGGACCGACGCTCTGGCCGACGAGATCAAGCGCTTCGTGCGCGACCGCCACTCGGCGTATGCGTACCCGCGTGAGATCGAGTTCGTCGACGACCTGCCGAAGACGCTGACCGGCAAGATCCGGCGCGTCGAGCTGCGCGAGGCCGAGCGGGAGAGGAAGCAAGCGGGCGCACGCGCGTAACGGCGACGCTGGCGGCATCACGCGAACGCGCTTAGGCTCGCTCTCAGACCATGGTGACCGCCCCGCAGACGCGCTACGCGCGCAGTTCCGGCGACATCCAGATCGCCTACCAGACCTTCGGCGAGGGAGAGATCGACCTCGTCTACGTGACCGGGTTCGTGGGGAGCGTGGAGGCGTTGTGGGAGGAGCCCGCGACGATCCCCTTCGTCGAGCGCCTCGGGTCGTTCGCGCGCGTCGTGGCGTTCGACAAGCGCGGGCAGGGGATGTCCGACCGCCCGCCCGATCCGCCCACGCTCGAGCAGACGATGGACGACATCCTCGCCGTGATGGATGCCGCGGGAATCGAGCGGGCGGCGCTGTTCGGCATTTCGGAAGGCGGGCCCGCGTCGATCCTGTTCGCAGCGACGTATCCCGATCGCGTCTCCGCGCTCGTCCTGTTCGGCACCTACCCGCGCATGGTCGCGAACGACGACTATCCGATCGGCGCTTCGCCCGAGGATCTCGATCGCTTCGAGGAGATCGCCATCCGCCAGTGGGGCGGCCCGGTGATGACGCATTCGTTCGCCCCCAGCATCGCTGACGATCCACAGTTCCGCGAATCGTGGGGCCGGTTTCTCCGGCGCGGCTCCAGCCCTCGCGACGCAGTGAACCTGATACGCCTGTACCGCCATATCGACGTCCGCGACGTGCTGTCGACGATCTCGGTTCCCACGCTGGTCGTGCACCGGACCGGTGACCTGATCGCGCCGATCGAGGGTGGCCGCTACATCGCGGCGCGCATCCCGGGCGCGAGGTTCGTGGAGCTCCCGGGCGTGGACCACCTGATGGTCGTCGATCCCGATCAGATCCTCGACGAGGTGGAGGAGTTCCTGACCGGGCAGCGGCACGCCCAGGTCGACGATCGCGTGCTCGCCACGGTGCTCTTCACCGACATCGTGAGCTCGACCGAACGGGCCGCCCAGCTGGGGGACCGGCGCTGGGGCGAGCTGGTGGCCCGCCATGACGAGCTGATGCAGCGGGAGGTCGACCGCCACCGCGGGCGCCTGATCAAGACGCTGGGCGACGGCGTGCTGGCCACCTTCGACGGCCCGGCCCGCGCGATCCGTGCCGCTCAGATCGCTGCGCGCGCGACGCGCGACCTGGGGATCGACGTCCGCGCCGGCCTGCACACCGGCGAGGTCGAGCTGCGTGGCGACGACATCGCCGGCATGGCTGTGAACATCGGCGCGCGCGTGGCCGCGCTGGCCGGTGCGGGCGAGGTGCTCGTGTCGAGCACCGTCAAGGATCTCGTCGTGGGCTCCGGGATCGAGTTCGCCGAGCGCGGCGAGCACCGCCTGAAGGGCGTGCCCGGCGAGTGGCGCCTGTACGCGGTCGCCTGAACTACAGGTCCGGGCCGCTGGTGCCCATCCACTGGTCGATCGGCAGCTGCTTGCCGGCGGTGGCCAGATCGTCGGGTGAGGTCTCCGGCAGGCCGACGACCTCCACGTTGCCGAACCGCTCGATCGTCGACTTGTTCGAACGAACCATTTCGTCGGGATCGTCCGGCCACGGCGTCATCACCACGCCCGCGACGTCGAGGCCCACCGCCCGCGCCGCCTCGATCGTGAGGAGTGTGTGGTTGATCGTGCCGAGGCCGGTTCGCGCGGCGATGACGACCGGCAGGTCGAGCTCCACCGCGAGGTCGCGCACCAGGTAGCCGGGCGTGAGGGGCACGAGGATTCCGCCCACGCCCTCTGCCACCAGCACATCCGCGCTCTCGGCGGACGACCGCGCCGCCGCGGCCAGCTCGTGCGGCTCGATGGTGTCGCCGGCCATCTCGGCGGCCAGGTGGGGCGACACCGCCGGTCCGAACGAGACCGGCGCGACGTCGGAGGGCTTCTGCCTGATCGTGGCGACCCGCGCGAGCAGCTCGTGGTCACGCGGCCACTCGTCTGGCTCCTCGTCCGTACCGGTCACCACGGGCTTGAAGGCGGCGACCTTCTTGCCCCGGCCAGCGAGCGCAGCGCAGATGGCGGCCGCGAGCACCGTCTTGCCCACGTTCGTGTCGGTTGCCGTGACGAAGATGCCGCGCATCGCGGCCGGACTCTACTCAGGCGGCTTCGGCGTAGCCGTCGAAGACCTTGTCCTTCGCGGGCGCGCGCCGCGCCGGCTCGGCCTCTCGCACCGCCCGCGCCAGCACCCCCGCCGCCCAGCGCAGCTCCGACCGCGTGTGCGACGCCATGACCGCGATGCGCAGCCTGGAGCTGCCGTCGGGCACCGTCGGCGGCCGGATCGCCTGGCAGAAGACGCCCTGCGCGAGCGCGCCTTCGCAGGCGTCCATGGCCGCGCGCGGGTCGCCCACCACCACGGGCAGGATCTGGGTCTCCGAGATGCCGGTGTCGAGCCCCTCGGCCGATAGCGCGTCGCGCATGGCCTCGGCGTTGCGCGCGAGCTTGTCGACGCGGCCGGGCTGTTCGATCAGGAGCTCGAGCGCGGCCATCGCGCCGGCGACCGCCGGAGGCGGCAGCGCCGTTGAGAAGATCAGCGACCGCGCGGTGTTCACGAGATACTTGGCCATCGGCTTCTCGCAGCACACGTACGCGCCGTAGGAGCCGAGTGCCTTGCCCAGCGTGCCGACCACCACGTCGATCTCGCCGTCGAGCCCTGCATCCGCCACGGCGCCGCGGCCGCCCGGTCCCATCGTGCCGGTGGAGTGCGCCTCGTCGACCATCACGCGCGCGTCGTAGCGCTGCGCGAGCTCGACGATCTCCTCCAGCGGCGCGACGTCGCCGTCCATCGAGAAGACGCCGTCGGTGACGATCAGCGCGCCGCGGCCCTCCGCCTCGCGCAGCCCCCACTCGAGATGGTCCGGGTCGCAGTGGTCGTAGACGAAGGTCTCGGCGCGCGCCATGCGGCAGCCGTCCACGATCGACGCGTGGTTGAGCTCGTCGCTGAACACCACGTCGCCCGCGCGCGCGAGCGAGGAGATCACGCCGGTGTTGGCGAGGTAGCCCGACCCGAACAGCACGCACGCGGCGCTGCCCTTGAACTCGGCGATCTGCTCCTCGAGCCGCCGGTGCACGGTCATGTTGCCGGACACGAGCCGCGACGCCCCGGCGCCGACGCCCCAGCGCATCGCCGCCTCGGCCGCGGCCTCGCGCACGCGCGGGTGATCGGCCAGGCCGAGGTAGTTGTTCGAGCACAGCAGCAGGACGGGATCGCCGTCGAGCAGCACGCGCGGCCCCTGCGGCCCCGAGATCAGTCTCAGCCGGCGGTAGAGGCCGCGGTCGCGGATCTGCTCGAGCTGCTCCGCGATGTCGCTCATCGGCCGGGCACCTGAACGACGGCCGGGAAACGGTTGGGCGCGCCGTCGGGCCGCGGCGGGACCGACGCCTTCTTCCGATGGCGCAGCTGGCGCGACGGGTCCCAGAACGGCGCCTCGTCCTGATGGTCGACGAGGTTCTCCTCGGTGCGCGCCGGCGCTTCGCCGGAAAGCCAGCCGGAGCGGTTGTCGGGGCGCGGGTTCGCGCCGTTGTCCTCCTGCCGCGCCGTGTTCAGGCCGAGCTCCTCGAACATCGCGCGGTCGTCCTCGGGCTCCGCGCCGAGCGTGGTGAGGAAGTTGCCCATCATCACTCCGTTGAGGCCGGCCTTGACCGCCAGCGGCTGGAGCTCACCGAGGTTCTCGATGCGGCCGCCGCAGAGCCGGAACAGAGCCGCGGGGAGGATCAGCCGGAAGATGGCGATCCACTTGACCGCCTCCCACGGGTCCATCAGCTCGCGGTCGCCGAACTTGGTGCCGGGGCGCGGGTTGAGCAGGTTGATCGGCACGCTGGTGGGGTTGACCTCGGCGAGCTGGAATGCCATCTCCACGCGCTGCTCGCGGCTCTCGCCGAGGTTGAGAATGCCGCCCACGCACGTCTCGAGCCCGGCCTCCTTCACCGCGTCGATCGTGCGCAGCCGCCCCTCGTAGCGCACGGTGGTGGACACCTCGGGGTAGTACGACTCGGCCGTCTCCACGTTGTGGTGGACGCGCTGGATCCCGGCCTCCTTGAGCGCCTTCGCGCGCTCGTGCGACATGTGCCCGATCGAGGCGCAGCGCTTCAGGTTCGTGTGCTCGGCGACGAGCTTCGCCCCCTCGATCACGTTCTGGAAGTCGCGCTTCGACAGACCCTGACCCTGGGTGACCATGCAGAAACGGTGCGCCCCCGCCGCCTCGGCCGCCTTCGCGTGCTCGAGGATCTGGTCCGGCGACATCATCGCGTGCATCGGCGTGGGCGCCTCGGCGAAGCGCGACTGCGAGCAGAAGCCGCAGTCCTCCGCGCACCCGCCCGACTTGGCGTTGACGAGCGAGCACATGTCGGTTGAGTCGCCGAACTGATCCTTCCTGACCGCGAACGCCCGCTCGACGAGCGCCTCGATCTCGGCGTGGTCCTCGATCTCGCCCAGGGCGAGCGCTTCCTCGTGCGTGATGAGCGGGGGCAAGCCGTTACCTCCGGTGGGGGCCTGGATGGGGCCACGGTATGCGCGCGATCGGACGGTTCCGGTGCCGGCTTCACGCCGGTTCGAGATCGACCTGCCTCAACGGCCCTTCCAGTCCGGCCGGCGCTTCTCGCCGAAGGCGGCGATCCCCTCTCGGAAGTCCTCGGTCCGGAAGCACGACTCGCGCAGTTCCACGAGCTCGCGCGCGACATCCTCGGGCAGCGCGCCCTCGTAGCGGCGGAGCTCGCGCATGATGCGCTTGTTGCCCTCGAGCGACAGCGGGGAGTTCGCGCCGATCTCGGTGGCGATCGACAGTGCCGTCTCCTCGAGGTCATCGCCGTCGACCACCTGGTTCACGAGGCCCATGTCGTAGGCGCGGTCGGTGTCCACGTTGCGGCCGAGCAGGAACAGCTCGTTCGTGTTCGCGACGCCGCACACGTCGATGAAGCGCCGCAGCCCGGTGTGCCCGTAGATCAGGCCGATCTTGGCGGGCGGCATCCCCAGCTTCGCCCCGCGCGCGGCGATCCGCAGGTCGCACGTGACGGCGAGCTCGAGGCCGCCGCCGATCGCGTGGCCGTTGATGGCCGCGACAACGGGATACGGATAGGCCTCGATCGCGTCCATCGCCTCGGTGAACGGGTGGGCGACCAGCTGCTCGGCGGCGTCGGCGAACGTGCTCTCGTCGGTGAAGTTGCCGATGTCGTAGCCCGCCGAGAAGACGGGTCCGTCGCCGGTGATCAGCAGGCAGCGGGCATCGGCGCCGGACACGGTGTCGCGCAGCGTGTCGAGGATCTCGTGGTCGAGGGCACCGCGCTTGTCCGGATTGGAGATGCGGATGCGGACGACGTTCTCCGCCGGCTCGTCGACCAGCAGCTTGCCCGATGCGAGCGTGCTGCTACTCAAGGACGACCAGGGCGTCGCCCTCGGATACGGACTGCCCCTCCTCGACGAGGATCTCCTTCACGGTGCCCTCGTCCTCCGCCTCGACCGGCATCTCCATCTTCATCGACTCGAGGATCGCGACGGTGTCGCCCTCGGCGATGTTCTGCCCGACCTCGCACTCGATCTTCCACACCGTGCCGGTGATGTGCGCCTCGACGTTCGGCAACTGCGTTCCTCCTCGGTGAGCGGTGATCCGGCACGATACCCGCCCGTGGAGCCGCAGCCGATAGTGGTGGTGAGCGCGTGGAACGAGGCGGATCGCATCGGCGACACGCTTGCCGCGCTCCGCGACGCGTTCCCGGACGCCCGGCTCGTGGTGGCCGACGATCACTCCGACGACGCGACGGCCGCGGTCGCTCGCGCCGGCGGCGCCGAGGTGGTGACGGCGCCCAGACGTATGGGGAAGGGCGGCGCAACCACGCTCGCGGTGGAGCAGACGCTGGGCGACGCTCGGATGCTCGTGCTGTGCGACGGTGACCTCGGCGCGTCCGCCCGGCAACTGCCGCGCCTCGTGGACGCGGTCGAGAGCGGCGAGGGCGATTTCGCCGTGGCCACGTTCGCCCGGCGCGTGGGCGGCGGCTTCGGGATCGCGCTCGGCTTCTCGCGCTGGGCGATCCGCAAGCGCGCGGGAATCGAGCCCGTCGCGCCGATCTCCGGGCAGCGGGCGCTGCGCCGCGCCGTGGTGGACGCGGTTCTGCCGTTCGCCGCGGGCTTCGGAATGGAGACCGCCATGACAATCGACGCCTCGCGCGCCGGCTTCCGGCTGATCGAGATCGCGCTCGACCTCGAGCACCGTGCGACCGGTAGGACGGCGGCGGGTTTCGCGCACCGGTTCCGCCAACTGATGGACATCGTTCGCGTATACGCTGCCCGCCGGTGATCCTCGCCATCGACCAGGGCACGACCGGCACCACCTGCATGGTGTTCGACGACGAGGGCCGCGTCGCCGGGCGCGCCTACAGCGAGTTCGAGCAGCATTTCCCGAGGCCGGGCTGGGTCGAGCACGACGCGTCGGAGATCTGGGACGTGACCGAGCGCGTCGCGAAGCAGGCGATCGAGGATGCCGGCTCGCCAGGGCTCAGGGCGATCGGGATCACCAACCAGCGCGAGACGGTCGTCGCGTGGGACCGCAGGACCGGCGAGCCGCTCCACAACGCGCTCGTGTGGCAGGACCGCCGCACCGCGAAGCGCTGCGACGAGCTGCGCGACGAGGGGCTCGAGGAGCTCTTCCGGGAGCGCACCGGCCTCGTGATCGATCCGTACTTCTCCGGGACGAAGATCGAGTGGCTGCTCCAGAACGGCGTGCCGCGCGACGCCGCGTTCGGGACGATCGACTCGTGGCTCGTCTACAAGCTCACCGGCCGCCACGCGACCGACTACACGAACGCGTCGCGCACGCTGCTCTTCAACATCCACGCGCTCGAGTGGGACGCCGCGCTGTGCGAGCTGCTGGGCGTCGACCCCGGGTCGCTGCCCGAGGCGCTGCCGAGCTCGTGCGTCTACGGCGACACCGACGCCTTCGGCGGCAAGGTGCCGGTTGCGGGCATCGCCGGCGACCAGCAGGCGGCGCTCTACGGCCAGGCATGCAGCGAGCCCGGCAACGCGAAGAACACATACGGCACCGGCAGCTTCTTCCTCCAGAACGCGGGTGACCACGCGCCGCCGCCCCAGGAGGGCGTGCTGACCACGATGGCGTGGGGGGTGGGCGACCGCGTCGACTACGCCGTCGAGGCGAGCATCTTCGTGACCGGCGCCGCGGTGCAGTGGCTGCGCGACGGGCTCGGGATCATCGAGCAGGCATCCGACACCGAGGAGCTGGCGCGCTCGCTCGACTCCAACGACGGCGTGTACTTCGTGCCCGCGCTCACCGGGCTCGGCTCGCCGCACTGGGACCCATACGCGCGCGGCACGATCGTGGGCCTCACGCGCGGGAACGGCCGTGCCCACCTCGCGCGGGCCGCTCTGGAGGCGATCGCGTACCAGTCGCTCGACGCGGCACACGCGATCCAGGAGGCGTCGGGCGTCGAGGTCGAGGAGCTGAAGGCCGACGGCGGCGCGTCTGAGAACGGCTGGCTGATGCAGTTCCAGGCGGACATCCTCGGGCTTCCGGTGGTCGTGCCGGAGATCGATCAGACGACGGCGCTCGGCGCCGCGTACCTCGCCGGCGTGGCCGTCGGTGCATGGACCGAGGAGGAGACGCGCGAGATGTGGCGCGAGGCGCGACGCTACGAGCCGAAGATGGGCGACGACGAGCGCGAGGAGCTGCTGAGCGGCTGGCGCGACGCACTGGAGCGCTCGCGTGGCTGGGCACGCGAACATGGTGGGTAACGTTCGCGCCGATTCGGGGGTAAGAGGACTACAGACGTGAAGCCACAGGTCTACAAGGACGATCGGCCCGTCGAGTACTTCACGGGCTTCCACGAGCGCGTTCGTGCGGGCAGGCCGGACTGGGCGTACGGGCTCGTGCGCTCGCTCGTGACGCCGTACATGCTGGTGGTGAACCGCGCACGCGTGATCGACAGCGACAAGATCCCGGTCGAGGGACCCGTGATCATCGCCCCGAACCACTTCTCGTTCATGGACCACTTCTTCGTGGCCGCGTTCATACGCCGCGACGTGAACTTCATGGCCAAGTCGCAGCTCTTCAAGCGCCCGATGCAGTTCATCTTCACGCACGGCGGAGTCTTCCCAGTGCTGCGCGGCCGCCACGACGAGGAGGCGTTCAAGACCGCGCACGCGGTGCTCGGGCGGGGCGACGTGGTGGTCATGTACGCCGAGGGCGGGCGCTCGCGGTCGGGCGAGCTGGGCGAGGCGAAGCCGGGCATCGGGCGCCTGGCGCTGGAGACGGGCGCGACCGTCGTGCCCACGGCGATCTCGGGCTCGCAGCACGCGCGCGACTGGAGGCGGCTCCAGTTCCCGAAGGTCACCGTCCAGTACGGCGACCCGATCCGCTTCGACGCCGTGGTCGAGGAGCCGACGCGTGAGCAGTCCCAGGCCGCGTCCCAAATCGTGTTCGAGCGGATCGAGAAGCTCTACTACGGGCTGCGGCGCGAGGGTAGGCGGCACGCGGTCCGGCAGTCGCGGGCCGCACGCGCGGCCAGGCGGGCAGCGGAGCGCGCCGGCGGCCGGACGGTCGGGCGGGCCTAGCCCTACTCGTACTCCGCCCTCAGCTCCTTCCACGCCGCCATGTCGTGCCCGGGCACGATCAGGGCATCGCGCGTGTCGTCGTAGAGCTGGATCTCCTTCAGCGAACGACGGAACAGGTGCTCGTCCTCCATGCGGGTGGGGAGGACCCCGTCGCTGAGCGTGCGGCGGGTGTAGATCGCGTCGCCTGCGATCAGCGCCTCGCGGTTGCGCAGGCGCAGAATGACGGACATGTGGCCGCGCGTGTGCCCCGGTGTGTAGACCGCGCGGATGCTCCCGTCGCCCAGCAGGTCGATGGCGCGGCCGAAGGTGGCGTACGAGTCCACGTCGCGCGACTCGAAGTCGAGCAGGCGATAGTCGAACGCGTGGTCGAAGTGGCGGCGCACATAGCCGCGCATCCAGCCGCGTGGCTCGGTCGCCGCCTCCCACTCGGCGCGTGTGAAGACGAACGTGGCCTCGGGGAACTCCGACATCCCGCTGGCATGGTCGAAGTGCAGGTGGGTCATCACGACCAGGCGCACGTCGGAGTGGTCGATGCCGCGCGCCCGCAGCCGCGCGGGAACGGCCTGCTCGGGCTCCATCCTCAGGTTCGCCAGGAGGCGCGTGCCCACGAGCCCCAGGTTCTTCCGCGGGCTGACGGCCACCGACGGGTGCAGGCCGGTGTCGATCAGGATCACGCCCGCGGACGGATGCTCGACGAGAAACGAGACGACCGGTACGTCCACGAAGTCGTGCTTCGAGACGCCGACGCCGATCGAATGCAGCCGTGCCAGCCGGCCCTCCTCGCGCTCGAACCAGGCGCGCGGGCCGCGCGCGACACCCGACAGGAGGGGGTAGAGCTTGACGCCGGCGCCGGCGCTCCCGCCGGGAAGCGGCAGCTGGGCAGGACGCGGCTCGGCGGCGGCGCTCACGCGCGGCAGGATAGGGTCCGGCGCCGATGGGCTCGCGCATCTTCGCCGACAACGTGCTCGACGGCCAGGTGATCCTGGTCACCGGCGGCGGCTCCGGGCTCGGCCGTCAGACCGCGATCGAGCTGGCCACATGCGGAGCGCAGGTGGTCGTCGCGGGCCGCCGTCAGGAGCCGCTCGACGAGACGGTGGGGCTGTGCGAGAGCAGCCGCTGCGAGGCGATCGTCTGCGACATCCGCGAGGAGGACCAGGTCGAGCGGCTGGTCGGGGAGGTGCTGGACCGTCACGGCCGGATCGACGTGCTCGTGAACAACGCGGGTGGCCAGTACATGACGCCGGCCGAGGACATCAGCACGAAGGGCTGGGACACGGTCGTCCGCCTGAACCTGCGCGGCACCTGGCTCATGACGCACGCGGTGGCCACGAGGGCGATGATCCCGCAGGCCGGCGGCAAGATCGTGAACGTGACGCTGTCGCCGCACCACGGACTGCCGGGCATGGCGCACTCGTCGTCGGCGCGCGCCGCGGTGGAGAACCTCACGCGCGTCCTGTCGATCGAGTGGGCGCGCTTCAACATCCGCGTGAACGCCATCGCCGCCGGTCACTTCGCAACCGAGGCGCTCAAGAAGTACCCGAAGCCGGTCTTCGAGGGAGTGGCGCGGACCGTGCCGCTCCAGCGCCTCGGCGAGCCGGAGGAGCACGCCTGGCTCGTGGCCTACCTCGCATCGCCGGCGGGCGACTACTGCTCGGGCGCGATCTTCACCGTCGACGGCGCGCGCGACAACTGGCTCGGCCCGTATCCGCCCGCGGGCCTGGCGGACGAGACGGGAAAGCCGCTCGCGGAGGAACGCCGGCGGCGCCCCCAGCTTAGCTAGGCGTGCCTGATCTGCTGCACGAAGTCGCCGCGGACCCAGTAGATCCGTTCGTGCTCGTCCGCGCGCGGGTCGAACACCAGATAGCTGAGCGGCGCGCCTGGGTGGTCTCCCCACCCGACCGCCAGGATGTCGACGTCGCGGACGAAGACCTGGTCGTACTGCTTCGTGCGCAGCGATAGCGCTCGATCGGGCGCCGCGGAGTGCGGTGGCGGCGTCAGATCCTCAGGGATGTTCGGCATGAGCGCATTGCACACGCTCCGCCGGTCAGAAAGAACGACCCTGCACTGAATCGGTGAAGGTCGCGTGCATGCGCGCGAGCGGAGACCGCCGGCCGGCCGCGCGACCGAATCGAGTCAGTGGGACTCGATGATCTTGTCGATGAGGCCGTACTCCACGGCCTCGTGCGGCTTCATGTAGCGGTCGCGGTCCATGTCCTGGTGGACCTGCTCGATCGACTGGCCGGTGTGCTCGGCGAAGATCTCGTCGAGGCGCTTGCGGATGTTGAGGATCTCCTCGGCGTGGATCTGGATGTCCGCCGCCTGTCCCTGGAAGCCGCCCGACGGCTGGTGGATCAGGATCCGCGAGTTGGGCAGCGACATGCGCTTGCCCTTGGCGCCGCCGGTGAGGATGACCGCGCCCATCGACATCGCGATGCCGACGCAGATCGTCTGCACGTCCGGCTTGACAAACTGCATCGTGTCGTAGATCGCGAGCCCCGCGTACACGGAGCCGCCCGGCGAGTTCACGTAGAGGGCGATGTCCTTGTCGGGGTCGTCGGCCTCGAGGTGCAGCATCTGGGCGACGATGATGTTGGCCATCTCGTCGTCGACCTCGCCCGCGACGAAGATGATCCGCTCACGCAGCAGCCGCGAGTAGATGTCGAAAGCGCGCTCGCCGCGCGCGTCCTGCTCGATGACCATTGGTACCAGTGGCATGGGGACGGGAGTGTATTAGTCGTCAGCGGACGGCCGACGCCGGGTGCGCTTGCGCTCGCTCGAGCGTCGCTTCTCCTGCAGACGACGCTCGCGCGAGGACTTCGTCGGCTTCGTCGCGCGGCGCGCACGTGGCACCAGCAGAGCGTGGTCGAGCCGTGATGCCAGCCGCTCGAGCGCCAGCTCGCGGTTGCGCGCCTGTCCGCGCGACTCCTGTGCCACCGCCGTGACGCGCGGGCCCAGGCGCGCCATCACGCGGCGCTTCTGATCGTCGCTCAGCGCGCTGGAGGCCGCGACGTCGAAGACGGCCTCCACGCGCGAAGCGGTCACATTGGCGTGCTGCCCACCGGGACCCGACGACCGGCTGGTGCGGACGACGATCTCCCGATCCGGGATCTCAATGCCAGGCCGGACCATCATCTGCGGGCTGCGGGCTGCGGGCTAGCTCGTCATTCCTCCGAACATCCCGCCCGTGATGTTCAGCACCTGCCCGTGCACGTAGTTCGACCACGGTGAGCACAGGAAGAAGATGCCGCCGGCGGCCTCCTCGGGCGTGGCCGCGCGACCGAGCGGGATGAGCATCGCTGCCATCTGGCGCATCTGCTCCGGGATGCCGAGCGCGATCTTCTCGCCGCCCTCGCGCTCGAACGAGCCGCCCTCCTCCTTCGACGCCGTGAGGCGCGTCTCCACGAACCCGAACGCCACCGCGTTCACGTTGATCTTGAACTGGCCCCACTCCTTGGCGAGCGTCTTTGTGAGGCCCACCACGCCGGCCTTGCCGGACGAGTAGTTCACCTGGCCGGCGTTGCCGAACATGCCGGACGTCGAGCTCACGTTCACGATCTTGCGGAAGACCTCGCGGCCCTCCTCCTTCTCCTTCTTGGCGGGCTCGCGCAGATGCGGGGCGGCCGCGCGCAGCACCTTGAACGGCACGACGTTGTGGATGTCGAGCATCGCCTGGAACTGCTCGTCGGACATCTTGTGGATCGGGCCGTCCCACGTGTAGCCCGCGTTGTTCACGATGATGTCGATCTTCCCGAACGAGTCGACCGCTTTCTTGACGAGCTGATCGGGCGTGTCGCCCTTCGTCAGGTCGCCGGCGAACGAGACGGTCTCGCCCTGGATCTCGTTCGAGGCCTCCTCGGCCACGTCGCCGTCGAGGTCGTTGATCAGGACCTGGGCGCCCTGCTCGGCGAGCAGCTCGGCCGTCGCGCGTCCGATGCCGCGCGCCGAACCGGTGACGATCGCCGACTTGCCGTCGAGTACTCCCACGGGTCAATCTCCTTCGTCGAGGCCAAAAGCGGGGGTGAGGCGCGGCAGGTTACCCGTCGTCGTCGCGGCCCGGCTGTGCGTTCGGGCCGGGCGGCGGCGGCTTGGAGTGCGCGCCCTTCACCGCGCGCCAGAGCATGCGGTCGAGCACGCGCTGCGGCACACGGTCGGTGTTCACCAGGTCGTAGTGCTTCGCGAACGCGCGGTTTGCAGCGGTGTTCGGGTTCGTCGCCGTGAGGCTCTGGTGGGGCGGGATCGCGCTGTAGGGGGCCGAGTTGTCCGGTGTCGAGGTGAACGCGTCGTAGAGCGGCGTGGCGAGCGCGTCAAAGAGGGTCAACGGGTGCATCCCCAGCGGGAGTTCCAGCGTGCGGATGAGCGACGGGAAGTCGTAACGCGTCGAGACCACCGTGTTCTGCTTCGCGTACGGGCTGATGGCGAACGCCGGGATCCGGTGCGCATCGACGTGGTCGGCGCCGTCCTGCGAGTCGTCCTCCATCACGAGGATCAGCGAGCTGTCCCAGATCGGCGAGTGCGAGATCGTGTCGACGATCTGGCCGAGCGCGTAGTCGTTGTCGGCGATCATCGCCTGCGGCGTGCGCCGTCCCGCCGCCAGTCCGTTGGTGTGGTCGTTGGTCAGGACCAGGTAGTTGAACGCCGGCACGCTGTTGGTGGTGAGCTGCGTGTTGAAGCGCTGGCGGAAGCAGTCCACCCGCGAGAGCGCGCCTGCAGCCGTTGCCGGCGCCGAGGAGTCGAAGACCTCCTGTCCCGTGATGGCGTCGGTGCCGATCGACGCGTCGTTCGGGTAGCAGAACGCCGTCGGCACCTGGAGCCCGCCGACGGTCGCGCCGCCCTCACCCAGGTCCGAGTGCGAGAACTTCGTGAGCACCTGCTGCGTCTCCGCCTGCGTGCGGTCGCGGTCCGGCAGCGGCACCACGCCCGCGATCGCCTCGCCGTAGTTGAAGTACGAGATGCCCTCTGCCTGCGCCTGGTCGAACAGGAACCGCTTCGCCGGCCAGGTGATGGCGTAGACGAAGTCGTACGGGCGGCCGCGGCCCCCGTAGTTCTGGTGCCAGTTCTTCACGACGTAGTCCGAGACGGCGCCCGCGGAGGTCCAGAAGTGGCCGTCGATCGACGCCTCCGAGTTGGCGAAGACGTGGTCGAGCAGCGGGAAGCGCTGCGCCAGCGCGTGGGCGTTCGGTGTCAGGTCCTTGCCGAACAGCGTGAGGTTGGGGTCGCCCGCGCCGCGCGGGTCGTCGCCCAGCACCTGGTCGTAGGTGCGGTTCTCGCGCACGATGTAGAAGACGTGCTTGATCGGGCCGCCCGGGCGGAGCGGCGTGCCCGCAGGCGCGGCCTCGGTGCCGATTGGCTTGATCTCCGCGTTCGCCCGCTGCGACAGGCGGTGCAGCTCCTTGTCGGTCGGGAACGCGCCCGACCCCGCGACGCCGTCCACGATCGACGGCAGGTACTGGAACGAGTTGATGTGGTCGTCCGAGTCGAGCGGCGACAGCGGGTTGGGACCGTTCACGTTCGGGCCCACGCCCAGGCCCTTCGCGGCCACCCACACGATGCGCTCGCGGTGCGGGGTGGCCGCAGCAAACACCGGATACGACGCGGTGGGGATGCGCCCGATCAGCGAATACTGCCTGGCGGCGCGGCGGCGCTTGCCCTTCTTGCGCGCCCGCTTGACGTCGCAGCCGCGCCGCAGCGCGTGTACGGCGATCGCATCCTCGCCCGAGTCGCTCGTGAGCAGGCGGCAGCCGTCGCGCGTGACGCTCACGGCCACGGGCTGCGTGCCGTTCCCCGGCCGTCGCGCCACCGACAGCTTGCGGATGACCTTGCGCGACGCGGTGTCGATCACGGCCACCTTGTCTTCCGCCGCGACCGCCACGAACGCGCGCGTGGAGGTCGGGTCGATCGCGATCCCCTCCGGGTGGGACAGGTGCGCGCCCACCTGGATGTCGTCGACCTTGCTCTTCGTCGCGAGGTCGATCACCGACACGGTGCCGTCGGCCTCGTTCGAGATCAGCGCGGTCCTGCCGTCGCGCGTGATGGCGGCGCCGTACGGATACGAGCCGACCTTCACGTAGCTCACCGACCGCGTGCGCGTGTCGATGATCGCGGCGGCGTTGGCGAGGTTGAGCGCGGCCACGAGCGTGCGCCCGTTGCGTGACACCGCGAGGTCGCGTGGCCAGGAGAGCGGTGAGAGGTTCGTGGGGGGGAAGTCCTGCGGCATCGGCGCAAACGACGGCGGGGGAACGGGGATCACGCCCGCGCGCCGCGCCTGGCCGGACTTCGGGCTGACCTTGAAGACGTGGATCACATCGCCCTGCAGACCCGGGGTGCCGGGCGGCGCCTTCTCGTCGAGGTGCGACGAATCCGCGACGCCCGAGACGTACGCCGTCTTGCCGCCCCGCGCGAATGCGATGCCTCCTGAGACGCCCGGCATCGGGATCGTCTGGATCAGCTTGCCCGTGCGCCGTGCGTGGCGCTTTCGGCAGCGCGCGCCGCGGCGCCCGCGCGAGTGGCAGGCGACGGTGGGTGCGGCGTCGACGATCCGGATGTCGTTGCGCCCACGGCCGGCGTCCAGCGCCCACAGGAAGCGGCCGCTGGGCGTGAGCGCGCCGCCGCCGGGGTGGTTGCCGAGCGGCGACATGCGCCCGTACGGCGTGAGGTGCCGGCCGCTCGGCTGGATGCGCGTGGTCGGCCCGACGGCGTTCGGCGCCGTCGCGGCGAGCGCCGTGGCGGTCGTCCCGAGGGCGAGGGTGACCAGTGCGAGCGGAGCGTGGAGCTTCACGACGTCGGCATCCTCTCACGTGGCGCTAGAGGCCGAGCTGCCTGCCCAGGATCTCCTTCATGATCTCGTCGGTGCCGCCGCCGATCGGGCCGAGGCGCAGGTCACGCGCCGCTCGCTCGACGCCGTACTCCTTCATGTAGCCCGCGCCGCCCATGATCTGGATCGTGTCGTCGGCCTGGCGGAACGCATCGCGCTGCGTCTGGAGCTTGGCCATCGTCACCTGCTTGATCGCATCGTGGCCCTCCGCGAACAGTCGCAGTGCGTTGTAGGTGATCGCACGCCCGGCCTCGGCGCGCACGGCCATCTCGGCGATCTTGTGGCGGATCGCCTGGAAGTTCCCTATCGGGCGTCCGAACGCGCTGCGCTCTTTCGCGTACTGGATCGCGGTGTCGAGCAGGTTGAACATCGACCCGGTCGAGCCGAGCGCCATCAGCAGGCGCTCCCACTGGAAGTTGGCCATGATCAGGTAGAAGCCCTTGTTCTCCTCGCCGAGCAGGTTCTCGTCTGGCACGAACATGTCCTGGAACGCGAGCTCACCGGTGTCGGACGCGCGCCAGCCCATCTTGTCGAGCTTCTTCGACACGCTGAAGCCGTCCATCTCCTTCTCGACGATCAGGAACGAGAGACCCCGGTGACCGCCCTCCTGCGTGGTCTTCACGGCGGTGACCACGAAGTCGGCGCGCACGCCGTTGGTGATGAAGGTCTTCGAGCCGTTCACGACGTAGCCGCCGTCGACGCGCGTCGCGGACGTCTTGATGCCCGCCACATCGGAGCCCGCGTCGGGCTCGGTGATCCCGAGCGCGGCGATCTTCTCGCCCCTGATCGCCGGCGCGAGGAAGCGCTCCTTCTGCTCGTCCGTGCCGAACTTCCAGACGGGCGGCGTGGCGATGCCGATGTGCGCTCCCACGCCCGCCGCGACGCCGCCCGAGCCGCAGCCCGCCATCTCCTCCACGAGGACGGCGTCGTGGAGGTAGTCGCCGCCCTGGCCGCCGTACTCCTCCGGGTACTTGAGGCCCAGGTAGCCGAGCTCGGCCATGCGGGTGAAGACGGTGTTCGGGAAGAAGCCCTCGTCCTCCCATTCGTCGGCATGTGGCCGCAACTCGCTGGCGATGAAGCGCCTGATCGAATCACGTAGATCGGCGTGTTCTTCGCCGAAGGGGGGAGACGTCCTCACAGCGTCGTGTAGCCGCGTCCGGCGTGGTCGAAGCCGAGCAGGTCGCCGGACGGGTTCTTCGGACCGCCGTGGTGGTAGGCGCGCACCTCGCAGATGCGGCCGTCGCGGAAGCGGAACCACTCGGTACCTCGGTCGAGGCGGCGCTCACCCGAGCGTGGATCGCGCCAGGTCATCGTCCACTCGATCACGGCCTGCTCGCCGTCGTCGATTCCGTTCTCGATGTGCCACTGCCCGTCGATGTTCTCGACGGCCCAGTGCGTGTGGTCGCCGATCGTACGCGCGCCCTGATGCGGGCCGAGACGGGTGTAGTAGTGCGTTGCGTCGTCGGTGAAGTGCTGGGCGACGGCGTCGGAGTCGCCGGTGTTGAGCGCCTCGTAGTAGCTGCGGACGTGCTCGAGGAGCGCCCCCACCCCTACAGCCCGTACGAGCGCCCGATCACGTCGAGCATGATCTCGTCGGTGCCGGCGCCGATCCTGTTCAGGCGCATGTCGCGCCAGACGCGCTCGATGCCGTACTCCCTCATGTAGCCGGCGCCGCCGTGGATCTGGATGCACTCGTCGGCGACCTCGACGGCGATCCGCGACGCGTACAGCTTGGCCATCGAGATCTCGCGGACGGGGTACTCGCCGTTCGCGAAGCGCCACGCTGTCGTGTACACCAGCTGGCGCGCCGCCTCGATCTTCGTGGCCATGTCCGCGAACTTGTGGCGGATCACCTGGAAGTGGCCGATCTCGCGGCCGAACGCCTTGCGCTCGTTCGCGTACTTGAGGGTCATGTCGAAGGCGCGCTGCGCGCCCGACACGCAGCCGGCGGCGCCGATCAGCCGCTCGCCCTGGAGCTCCCACATGATGTGGTAGAAGCCCTTGCCGACCTCGCCCAGGACCGCCTCATCGGTAACCCGTACGTCCTGGAACGCCAGCAGCGCCGTGTCCGACGCGTGCATGCCGAGCTTCTCGAGCTTCTTCTCGCGGATCACGCCGGGCAGATCCATATCGACGATGAAGAGCGTGAAGCCGTCGTAGCCCGCATCCGGGTCGGTCTTCGTGACGAGCACGATGTAGTCGGCGCGGTGGCCGTTCGTGATGTAGGTCTTCGAGCCGTTGATCACCCAGCCGTCGCCGTCGCGCACCGCGCGGGTCTTGATGCCGGCGACGTCCGACCCCGCGTCGGGCTCGGTGATGCCGAGACAGGCGATCTTCTCGCCCTTGATCGCGGGCACGAGGTAGCGCTGCTTCTGCTCCTCGGTGCCGAACTGGAGGATCGGCGGGTTGGCCATGTCCGTGTGGACGGCCACGCCCATGCAGAGACCGCCGGAGTGCGACTCGCCCAGCTCCTCACCGAGCACCAGCCCGCTGAAGTAGTCACCGCCCTGCCCGCCGTACTCCTCGGGATAGGTCAGGCCGAGGAAGCCGAGCTCGCCCATCCGGCGGAAGACCCAGTCCGGAAAGGTCGTCTCCTCCCACTCCTCCGCGTGCGGAGCAAGCTCCTTGCGCGCGAAGTTGCGGATCGATTCACGGAGCTGCTCGTGCTCCTCGGTGAAGATGAAATGGTGGGACTTCGAGCCGAAGTCGGGCTTGAGAACGGTGGACATGGGCGGGCACGGTACACGTCCGGCCGTTGAAAGTAAACAGTGCTACTGCTTACTTCAGAAGGCAGCCCGCAGCCCGCAGCCCGCAGAGTGGGCGGGCTGCGGGCTGCGATTCTGCGGGCTGCCTATCGACGGCCGAAATGCATCGTCCACAGCGTCGACCTGCGGCCGTGGAAGCGGCCGCGGACGTAGCCGGCGCCTGCGGAGGTGAAGCTGCTGCTCATGATGATCGAGCGGTGCTCGGGTGAGTTCAGCCAGTCGCGCAGCGTGGCGCGGACGGCCGGCCGCATGCCGCGGCGGTAGTCGAGGATCTCCCCGAGCGTGTGGTACCTGCGGCTCGCGTGGATCCGCGAGTCGTGGCCGAAGTAGCCGCTGCGAAGCATCCGGCGGGAGTAGCTGTGTGCGGAGTGGGCGAGGCTGCGGGAGTAGTGCAGCGCACGCAGCCCGTAGTGCGCCCGGGCGGCGTTGACTGCGGCCAGCATCTCCCTCGCCTTGGAGTGGGCCGACGCTCCGGCTGGGATGGCCAGGGCGGTGACGAGCACGGCAAACAGCACCGCGGTCCGTACGCGGGACATCGTTCCCCTTTCGGGCGGGTCTCTTTCTTGGAGCCGACGGGGTGAGCTGTCGGGCTCGGGCCAGAAAGAGCGGCCCTACGGTGGCGGCAATCCACCGATTCGCCCCGTACCGACCCTGTGCGGCAGGGCTCGGCAAGTGGGTCCCCCGTTCGCCGGATCCCCCCGGCGATTAGGCTGGCGGGAGAGTAGCAAGCCTCCCGGCGGACGCATGCCCCGATTGGGCTGGATCAAAACCGCCGGCCGCGATGAGCGTTAAAGTGGCCAGTGGAACGTCCCACTTCCGGCTCGCCGCTTGGCCTACGAAACGATCCTCTACGACGTCAGCGAGAGCGGCGTCGCCACCATCACGCTCAATCAGCCGGACACGCGCAATGCGCTGTCGAACGAGCTGCTGACCGAGCTGATCGACGCGTTCGAGAGCGTGCGCGGCGACGACCGCGTGCGCTCAGTCGTGCTGGCCTCGTCGCACGACCGCGTCTTCTCGTCCGGGGCGAACCTGGGCGGCTTTGCGGGTGAGGTGCCGCTCGTGCACAAGCACTTCGGGAGCGACCGCTTCGTCAAGTTGTTCCGGCTCATCGGTGAGCTGGGCAAGCCGTCGATCTGCGCGGCCGGCGGCCACGTGCTGGCGGGATCGCTCGGGATCGCGCTGGCCTGCGACCTCGTGATCGCGAAGGAGGGCGCGGAGTTCGGCACGCCCGAGATCAACGTGGGCGCGTTCCCGTTCATGATCATGGCGCTGATCTACCGCAACGTGCCGCGCAAGAAGACCAACGAGCTGCTGCTCCTGGGCGACCGGATCAGCGCGGCGGAGGCGGTGGAGTACGGCCTGGCGAACAAGGTCGTGCCGGCCGGCGAGTTCGACGCCGCCGTCAGTGAGTGGGCGGAGAAACTCGCGGCCAAGTCGCCGCTGATCATGCGGCTCGGCAAGGACGCGATGTTCCGCCAGATGGACATGGCGTTCGCGGACGCGCTCGAGTACCTGCACGCGAACTTGACCATCGCGCTCTCGACCGAGGACATCGTCGAGGGCGTCACAGCGTTCTTCGAGAAGAGGGAGCCCGTGTGGAAGGGACGGTAGTCGGCAGCCCGCTGCGTGCCCTGGTTGACGATCTGGTCGAGCGGCGGCGTGTGGCCGAGCTCGGTGGCGGCCCCGAGAAGATCGCGCGCCAGCACGAGCACGAGAAGCTCACCGCGCGCGAGCGCCTCGCGCTGTTGATCGACGAGGACACGTTCGTCGAGCTCGGCATCCACGGCCGGCCGCACTTCGCGCAGCGCGCGATGGACGGCGTCGAGGCGCCCGCGGACGGCGTCGTGACCGGCTACGGCAGGGTCGACGGCCGGCTCGTGGCGGTCGCCGCGTACGACTTCACGGTCATGGCCGGCTCGATGGGCATGACCGGCGAGCTGAAGGTGTCGCGGCTGCGCGAGCTCGCGCTGGGCAAGCGGATCCCGATGATCTGGCTGCTCGACTCGGCGGGCGCGCGGATCCAGGAGGCGGTCGGATCGCTGTTCGCGGGCTCGGGGCACCTCTTCCGCGAGGAGGTCACGGCGTCCGGCGTGATCCCGCAGATCGCCGCCCTGATGGGCCCGTGCGCAGCGGGCACCGCGTACATCCCGGGCCTCGCCGACTTCGTGCCGATGGTCAAGGGCAGGGGGTCCATGGCCCTGGCGGGGCCTTATCTCGTGCGGGCCGTGACCGGCGAGGACGTCACGCAGGAGGAGCTCGGCGGTTCGCGCGTGCACACGCGCAAGTCGGGTGTGGCCGACCTCGAGGTGGGCTCCGACGAGGAGTGCATCCAGGCGATCAAGGACTACCTCTCGTTCATGCCGCAGAACTGCGAGGAGCAGCCGCCGATCCGCCCGACCTCCGACCCGGTAGAGCGCGAGGACGAGGAGCTGCTCGACATCCTCCCCGAGACCAACCGCAAGCCGTACGACATGTATGAGGTGATCCGCCACATCGTCGACGACGGCGAGTGGTTCGACATGAAGCCGCAGTTCGCGAAGACGATCATCACGTGCTTCGCCCGGATGGGCGGGCGGCCGGTCGGGATCGTCGCGAGTCAGCCCAAGCAGCTCGGCGGCATCCTCGAAAACGACTCGGCCGACAAGTCGGCCCGCTTCATCAACCTCTGCGACGCGTTCAACATCCCGCTGCTCTTCCTCCAGGACGTGCCGGGCTTCATGGTGGGCACGAAGGTCGAGCAGGCCGGGATCATCCGGCACGGCGCGAAGATGCTCTACGCGGTGTCGCGCGCGACCGTGCCCAAGATCACCGTGGTCGTGCGCAAGGCCTACGGCGCCGGCTACTACGTGATGTGCGGCAAGGCGTATGAGCCCGACCTGATCGTCGCGTGGCCGACCGCCGAGATCAGCGTGATGGGCGCCGAGGGCGCCGTGAACATCATCCTGCGCAAGCAGATCGAGGCGGCCGACGACCCCGACGCCAAGCGCGCCGAGCTGGTGGGCGAGTACCGCAAGATCATCGATCCCTACATCGCCGCGGGCAACGACATGATCGACGACATCATCGACCCGCGCGAGACGCGCGCCGTCGTCATTCGCGCGCTCGAGATGTCGGCCACGAAACGGGTCGAGCGGCCCTGGAAGAAGCATGGAGTGATGCCTGTATGAGCTTCGCCGACCCCGTCGTCATCACCAACTCGATCTCCGGCGCGGTGGCGAATCGCGACCAGTGTCCGGCGATTCCCTACACGCCCGAGGAGTACGCCGCCGAGGCCCGCCGCGTGGTGGACGAGGGCGGATCGATGATCCACATTCACGCGCGTACGCCTGAGGGCGTGCCCTCGTACGAGATCGAGGATTTCCAGGCGATCACCGAGGCGATCCTCGGCGCGGTCGACGACGTGATCATCAATTACTCGACGGGCGCGATCGGGGTGCCGCTCGAGAAGCGCGTCGAGTACCTGCGCGCGCTGAAGCCCGACATCGCGGCGCTGAACATGGGGTCGATGAACTACGCGAAGTACTCGCGCCGGCGCCGGGACTTCGTGTTCAAGGCCGTGTTCGAGAACTCGTTCGACACGATCATCACGCTCGTGTCCGCGATGCGCGAACTCGGGATCCGGCCGGAGCACGAGTGCTTCGACTCGGGCCACATCGCCAATCTCGATCCGCTCATCGACATGGGCCTGCTCGAGGAGCCGCTGCAGATCTCGTGCGTGATGGGCGTGACCGGCGGCATCCGCCCCACCGCGCGCAACCTCGCGCACATGTCCGAGCAGATCCCCGGCGGCGCCGACGGCCCGAACAACTGGGGCGTGATCGGCATCAGCCGCGACCAGTGGATGCTCGTGGCGGCCGCGTTGACGCTCGGCGGGAACGTCCGGGTCGGGCTCGAGGACAACTTCTACCTGCCCAATGGGGAGATGGCGCGCTCGAACGGCGACCTGATCGCCGAGGCGCGGCGACTGACCGAGATGGTCGGGCGGCGGCCGGCGACCGTGCCCGAGGCACGCGAGATGCTGGGCGTGCCGAAGCGCGAGGAGCCGACGCGCCGCGAGATGCTCAAGCATCCGATCGAGGCGGCCGAGGCGCAGCCGTGAAGCCAGCCGGTGGTCGGCGCGCTTGTGGCTCCCCTGCCGCGCCGGTGCCTGGGGGTTTCGTGCAAACCGCTCGCATCCCATGCAAGCGGCTTGCGCCGGGTGCAAGCGGGTTGCATCAAAGCCACAGTGGCCTCGGAGGTGCGTCATGAGCCTCCCCCTCGAAGGCGTCCGGGTCCTCGACCTCAGCCGCCTCCTCCCCGGCGGGTTCTGCTCGCTCCTGCTCGCTGACTTCGGCGCCGAGGTCCTCAAGGTCGAGGACACCGGGATGGGCGACTACATCCGCTGGTCGCCGCCGTACTACGAGGGCGTCGAGGACTCGGCCAAGTCGGCGCTGTTCCTGGCGCTCAATCGCAACAAGAAGTCGATCCGGCTGAACCTCAAGAGCGACGAGGGCAAGGAGGTCCTGCTCAAGCTGGTGCGCGAGTACGACGTCGTGCTCGAGTCGTTCCGGCCGGGCGTGCTCGACCGGCTGGGCGTCGGCTTCGAGCGGATGCGGCAGGAGAACCCGAAGCTCGTGTACTGCGCGATCACGGGCTACGGCCAGGACGGGCCGCTGCGCGAGCGCTCGGGCCACGACATGAACTACCTCGGCCTCGTCGGGCTACTCGGCCTGACGGGGGAGAAGGACGGGCCGCCGGTGCAGGCCGCCGGGCAGATCGCAGACATCGGCGGCGGCGCGCTCATGGCCGCGTTCGGCATCCTCGCGGCGCTGCGTTCCGGCAAGGGGCAGGTCGTCGACGTCTCGATGGCCGACGGCGCGCTCAGCTGGCTGGCGATGGTCGCCGCGCGCTACTTCGCCGACGGCGCCGTTCCGCAGCGGGGAACGCTCGAGTTGGCGGGGGGACTTCTGTGTTACCGGCCGTACGCGTGCGCCGACGGTCACGTCTCGCTCGGCGCGCTCGAGCCGAAGTTCTGGCAGGCGTGGTGCCGCGGCGTCGGGCGCGATGACCTGATCGAGAAGCAGTTCGAGGCACCGGGCAGCGAAGCGCATGCCGAGGTCGAACGGATCTTCATGGAGCGCACGCGCGCGGAGTGGACCGAGTTCGCGTCGCAGCACGACTGCTGTCTCGAGCCCGTGCTCGACCTCGACGAGGCGCTCGACTCCGATCTCGTGCGCGCGCGTGAAATGGTGGTCGAGCTCGACCAGGACGGTGTCCCGGTCAAGCAGCTGGGCATCCCCGTGAAGCTGAGCGAGACGCCGGGCAGCGTGCGTACGCCGGGACCGGCGCTCGGGGAGCACACGCGCGAGGTGCTCGAGTCGCTCGGCTACAGCAGCGACGAGGTAGCCCGCTTGCAGGACGCCGGCGCAGTCGCGGGACCGCCGGTCGGCCAGCAGGGGAGCTTCCTGGCTTGAGCCCCGAGAACGGGCTGCTGAAGATGTCCCAGCTCGCCGAGGCGAGCGGCGTGAGCTCGGGCACGATCAAGCACTACCTGCGCGAGGGGCTCCTGCCGGAGCCGGTCCGCACCTCGCGCAACATGGCGTACTACCCGCCCGACTTCGTCGAGCGCATCCGGCTGATCAAGCGGCTCCAGGAGGAGCGCTTCATGCCGCTGCGGATGATCAAGCGCGTGCTCGACGACGACCCCGAGCGCACGCGCGCCCTGGTCGAGCTCGAGGACCGCATCATCGAGCGTGCGGCGGCGGGGGAGGAGAGGCGCGTGTCGCGCGCGGAGCTCGAGCGGCGCTACGACGTCCCGGCGGAGGTGATCGACCGGCTGGCCGAGCTCGGCGTGCTCACGCCCAACAGCCGCGGCTACTCGCCGTCGGACGCGCGCATCGTCGAGGCGATCTCACGCTTCCGTGCCGGCGGCTACGACGAGCGCATCGGCTTCACGGTCTACGACACGCTGCGCTACAAGAGCGCGCTCGAGGATCTCGTCAAGGAAGAGGTCGAGGTCCTGCTGGACCGCCTGACGCGCGAGATGGACGCGCCGCGCGCGGTTGCGATGGTCGAGGCAGGCGCCGAGCCGTTGCACGACCTGATCTCGGCGCTGCACTCGAAGCTGCTGGTGGCTGAGCTGAGGACTCAGCGTCAGGCCAGAAGCGCCGGGTCGAACCAGGCGACCTCCAGCGCGTAGGGCTCCATCTCCTCATTCGACGGATGCGGCTCGGCGCCGGGCGGCGTCTCCTCGGACCACGCCAGATAGCGCTCGAGGGCGACCACCCGGACCTCGGCGGCGTGCATGTCCACAAACGCGTCGATGTCCATCACCTCCTCGTGGCGGATGCGAAGCGCATCGCGCTCGCGGAGGGCGGAGGTCAGCTCGAGACGTGCGTCGAAATCCATCTCTGCACTCCCTGCAGTCGGGTATCACCAATAGGCGTCGTGTAACTCCACTACGCCGAAGCCTTCCCGTAGTGACACCCCTCCCGGAAAAGATCCCGTAAAAGTTCCGAACGGCTGCCGGTAGCGCGACCGCAGGAACAGCGCATTCGTCGTGTTTTCGCGCGCCGACCACTCGCTGAAGTCGAGCGCGCCACCTTCGGCGAACTCGATCCGGCGCATGTCGCCGGAAAAGGTGACCGGCCCCGGCTCGAACGGTTCGCCATCGACCCAGATGGCGCGCTCGGACCCGTGCTGCTCGTCGTTCACGCCGGTCACGAGGTTCCACCCGACGCGCCGCCCGTCGGTCGACTGCCCAACACCTGCCGACCACATCCAGCGCGTGTGGCGGCCGTGGTAGCCGGCCGTGTCGTCGACGACCCCGTGGCACGCGAGCGCGTAGCTACGTGAGCCGATTCTCACCTCGCCGCGCGCGGGGACGCCCGCCTGCTTGCGCGTCCAGACATCGTCGGCGTGGGTCGTCTCGATCCCCGGCCCCTCGTCGAGCGTCACGTCGATCCGGACATCCGCCGCTTCCACGCACACGCGCGAGCCGTCGAGCCGCACGCCACCGCGGGTGAGGGTGGTCCGCTCGGTGATCGGCCGATCCGGCTCCGCGACCGCCCAGAACCGCTGCCGAATCGGCCCGACGCGGGCGTCTCCGACGCACAACATCACCTCGCCGCAGAAGACACCGACGTAACGCCAGCGCTTCAACGGACGCGTCCCGCGCCACATCCTCATCGACGCGGGCTCCATTCGGAGGCACACTAGCCGCTGACAGGAAGTCACCCCTGATGCGGACAAGGATCATTCTCATCGCATGCGGCACGGTCGCCGCCGTCGTTGTGGCCCTCGTCGCCCTTCTCTCGGGCGGCGGCGGATCGCGGCATTCGGACGCCGACAAGCGCGGGCGGGCTCCCACGGTTGCCGGCCTTCGGACGATCGCGCAGCCAGTGCGCACGCGCGTGCAGACGCGACGTTCTGTGCGGCTGCCCGCGGGCTCGCTGCACGTGGTCGAGCCCAAGCTCATGGCGGGACAGAGCCAGACGACGCTCAGGATGCGCGTCAAGGTCGATCGGCGTGAGCCGGGTGCTCGGCTGCGGGCGGTGCTTCCGAAGCGCTTCGTCGGGCGGTCGCTCACGGGGCTCCGCTTCGCCGGCACGCCGCGGCTCGCTTTCGATGCACGAGGCCGCATCGACCTCACGCGCGCGGGACGCAACCTCACGGTCGATCTGGGACACGCCCGCCGCGGCGACCAGGCGCTGCTCGCGATCCCGGACCTGACGGTGCCCGCCGGCACGTATCGGATCCCGCTGCAATGGCGGCATGCCGATGGCACGACCGTGCGGCTCCCATCGGTGAAGGTGGCGGTGATCGCCGGCACGCGCGAACCGGTCGGCGAAGAGGTGGACGCCTCCGCAGATAGGGACGAGGAGTCCGAGACGTTCGACGTCGTCTCGCCCACCGACCCGAATCGCGTAGTGGTCGCGGCCAACGACATCAGCGACGCGAGCGGCCGCAAGGGCGTCTTCCTCTCCGGGGACGGCGGCCAGACCTTCGCCGGGTTGCAGTTCCCGACGCAACTCGACGTGCAGGGTCCGACGTCACCCGAAGACGCGGAGCTGGGTGGCGATCCGATCCTGGCGGCTGACCGGCTCGGCAACGTCTGGGCCGGCGGGCTGACGGACTGCCCGAGCCCGAGCGGGCCGCCGAGCCGGATCTTCGTCGCACGCATCCCCGCCGGACAGGACTCGTTCACCACCACGGGAGTCGGGCTCCCGTTCCTGCACGGTGGCGCGACCAGTGACTGTCCGTTCGACGGCCCAATGCAGGACAAGCCGATGATGACGATCGACTCGACAACCACGAGCCCGACGTACGGGCGGCTCTACATCACCTGGGACGACCCTGATCCGGGCGGAGGCGTGAACGAGGTCATCTCGCAGTGCGACACGCAACCGGATCCCGTCGCGTGCGACGACGCGGACAACTGGTCAACGCCCACGGTCATCAGCGGGGCTCCCGGATCGTTCATCACCTCGGATCCCGCGGTGGGTCCGGACGGCACGGTCTACGTCGGCTGGTGGGACTACTCGGGGAACAACGCCATCGAGGTGACGAAGTGCAGCTCCAACTGCAAAGTCGCCGCCAACTGGAGCGCTCCTGCCGTGCTGGCCAAGCTCGACAGCACAGGCGGGAAGCCGGTGCCGTTCGCGTGTCCGATCGTTGCGCAGCCCGGCGGTCGAGCAGGCCCCGTCACGTCGATCTCGGTGGACTCGAGCACGGGGCGTCTGTACTTCGCTTGGAGCGATCTCCGCGCCGACAGCGGCACCACGCGCTGCTCGTACAACGGCGCCACCGGCCTGGGCAGTGCTCCCGCGATCACGCACCGCACGTGGGACTCCTTCGTGGCCACGGCACCGGCGCTCAGCGACCTGCTCCAGGGCACAGCCGCATCGCGCACCTCGGCATCGCAGGGCACGAGCGTCATCGGCGACACCAGCACGTCGTCAACGAGCCCCGACAACTCCGACGACTGGTTCCCGTGGGTCTCGGTCGATCAGTCGACGGGAGAGGCATGGGTGAGCGTGATGTCCACGGCCGGCGACGCCACGCGCCGGACCACGCATCCGTACGTCCGCTCGGTCGCGCGGCCGGCTTCGGGAACCAAGCCCACGTTCGGCACGCTCATCCAGACGAGTGCGGTTGCCAGCGACTACAGCTGGGGCAGCTGCTGCCAGTTCCAGAACAACTACGGCGACTACACGGGCATGACTGCCACCAACGGCTTCCCCTACGCGGTCTGGACGCGTCGCGCGTGCAGGGCGGACGATGGCGACATCATCGTCTGGGTGCCGAACGCCGGCGCAACGAGTGTGGGCGCGACGGTGCCGTCCGCGTGCTTGCCGACGTCGACCCAGCCGCCGCCGACGACGACATCGACGACTCCGAGCACCCCGACGACGCCTCCTGTCACCCCAACGGTGCCGGGACCATTACCGGTCGCGCCGCCGAAACCCGGCCTCCGCACCTCGGTCCCGCGCCAGCGCCGCTCCGTGGTGCTGCGCCGCGGCCTGCTCGTGCGCATGTCCTGCAGGGCCCGCTGCCGTCTGAGGGTGAGATTCGTCGCGCGGGTGAAGCGCGGCACGCGCATGGTGCAGCACACACTCGTCGCGAAGACGCTCACGTTCAGTGGCAAGCGGTCGCTGCGCCTCAAGCTGCGGGCGGCGGCGCGCCGCGTGCTGCGCGCCACGCCCAACCGTCGGCTCAGCCTGCTCGCCGACGCAACCGCCATCGGCGGCCTCCAGCAGACGACGGCGCGCCGAGTCTCGCTCCGCTGACTGCGCTAGATTGACTGGTCAGTCAACCCTCGGGGGAGGTGATGGTGCGCGCGGCTGCCATCCAGCTCGACTCGACCGCTGAGCGCGGCCGGAACCTAGCGACGACCGACCGCCTCGTGCGTTCCGCGGCGAGCGACGGGGCCACACTCGTGGTCCTCCCGGAGCGCTTCGACCTGCGCGGGACCGCCGAGGACTACGTGCACGGCGCGGAGCCGCTCGACGGCGCCACGATCACCGGGATGCGCGAACTCGCGCGCGAGCTGGGCATCGACCTCGTGGCCGGGTCGTTCACGGAGCTGCGCGAGGGTCACGACAAGCCGTCGAACACGTCGGTGCACATCGGATCGGACGGCGAGATCGAGGCCGTCTACCGCAAGATCCATCTCTTCGACGTGACGGTGGACGACACCGCCTACCGCGAGTCGGCATCCGGCGAGGCCGGCGACGAGACGGTCGTCAGCGACGAAATCGGCCTGACCGTCTGCTACGACCTTCGTTTTCCCGAGCTCTACCGGATCCTGGCACTGGAGGGCGCGCTGATCTTCACCGTGCCCGCGAACTTCACGCGCACGACCGGCGCGGCGCACTGGGAGGTGCTGCTGCGCGCCCGCGCGATCGAGAACCAGGCGTTCGTGATCGCGGCAGCGCAGTCCGGCGAGTACCCGCCGGGGATGCCCGCCTACGGCAACTCGATGATCGTCGACCCGTGGGGCGAGATTCTCGCTCGCGCGCCGGGCGGGGACGAGGAGTGCTTCGTGGCCGCCGACCTCGACTTCGACCGCCTGCGCGAGGTGCGGCGACAGCTGCCCAGCCTGGCGAACCGGGTTCCGGCGGCGTATCGCTGGCCGCAGGGGGTCGGCGCCTGATGGCCACTCCAGCGCGCGCCGGCGCCGTGGACAAGCGCCGGCTCATCCTCGACGCCGCCATCCGCGTGTTCGCCCAGCGCGGCTTCCATCACTGCCGCGTGTCCGACGTCGCGGACGAGGCGGGCGTCGCCTACGGGCTCGTGTACCACTACTTCGGCTCCAAGGAGGAGATCCTCAACCAGCTCTTCTCCGAGCGCTGGCAGCTGATGCTCGACGCGATCGCGGAGATCGATCGCCAGGACGTGCCCGCGCGCGACAAGCTCTATCTGGTCGCCGGCTTCATCATCGACTCCTACCACCACGAGCCGGATCTGATGAAGGTGATCATCGTGGAGGTCACGCGCGCCGCGAACACCTTCGGCCGCGAGCATCTCGAGAAGATCCGCGAGGCATACGCGATGATCGCCGCGATCGTCGAGTCCGCGCGGCGCGACGGCTCGTTCAAGGAGGACATCTCCGCCGACTTCGCCGCGATGTGCTTCTACGGCGCGATCGAGCAACTCCTCTCGGGCTGGATCTTCGGCTACCTGCCCACGACGGACGAAGAGTTTGAACGGGCGAAGTCGTTGGTAGTGGAGACCATATGCGGCGGGCTTGAGCCGCGATCTCTGGTTGAATCCCGCCCATGAGCAACGACCTCACAAAGCGACTGATGTGGAGTGGCCTGCTCGCCGGCATCGGCGCGCTGTCCACCATCGTTGCGAACCGGGTCGCCACCGCGGTCTGGATCAAGATCTTCGACGAGGAGCCGCCTGAGTAATGGCAGATGGCGAGACGCAGGTGAGCGCTCCCACGCCCCCACCGCCGAGCGAGCAGCCCCGGACGGGCGGCACGTCTCCGGCGGAAGCCGACCGCATCGCGTCCGACCAGGAGGACGCGTTCGCCGAGAAACCGCACCTGTATGCGGCCGGCGCGCTCGTGGGCGGGTTCGTGTTCGCAAAGGTCCTGGGCGCGCTATTCGGGAGCGACGATGACTAGCAACGGATCCACACCGCCCGGCAGTGCCGAGAAGCCGCTCGGCGAGATCGTCAGCGAGGTCACGAGCAAGGCGCAGCTCCTCGTGCGCGAGGAGATCGAGCTCGCGAAGGCCGAGGTCACGCAGAAGGCCTCGAAGCTCGCGAAGGGCGCCGGCTTCTTCGCAGGCGCGGGCGTTCTCGCCGTGTTCGGGCTGATCTACTTCTTCCACTTCCTGGCGCTCGGCATCGCCGACTGGACCGGTCTCAAGCCGTACGTCGGCTACGCGATCGTCACCGTCGGCATCTTCCTGATCGTCGGGCTGCTGGCGCTGCTCGGGATCCGCTCGATGAAGAAGGGCACGCCGCCCGTTCCCGAGCTGGCGATCGAAGAGGCGAAGAAGACGCGCGCCGCGATCGAGGAGGCACGTCACTGATGCCCACCCGCAGCCCACAGGAGATCCGCGCGTCGGTCGAGACCACCCGTCAGGAGCTCGAGTTCTCGCTCAACGACCTCCAGTCGAAGGTCAACCAGATCACCGACTGGAAGTCGCAGCTCGCGACGCATCGCAAGGAAGTGCTGATCGGCGCCGCCGTCGCGGGCTTCGTGATCGGCGGCGGGATCGCCGCCGTTGCGGGCATCTTCAGGCGCCGCTGACGAAGCGCGCGGGGAGCCCGCCCACGCCCAGGAGACCCGGGCCCGTGTGGGCGGCCAGCACCGGCCCGATCTCCGACACGAAGACGGCGTCGTGGCCGAAGATCTCGCGGCAGCGGTCGGCCAGCGCGGCGGCCTCGTCCGGCGCCTGGATGTGCTGCACGACCCAGCCGTCGGCGCCACTCGCCTCGCGCTGACGGGCGTAGTCGACCATCCGCTCGAACGCGCGCTTCGAGGTGCGCACCCGCTCGATCGGCGTCATCTCGGACTCGACGGTGAGGATCGGCTTGATGCGCAGCGTGGAGCCGAGCCACGCGCTCGCGGCGCCGATCCTGCCGCTGCGCTTGAGGAACTCGAGCGTGTCGATCGCGAACCACATCTTCAGCGAGCCGCGCGCCTCGCCCACGGTGTCGAGCACCTCGCCGATCGCGGCCCCTCCTGCTGCTGCGCGCGCGGCGGCCAGCGCCATCAACCCGAGTCCGCCGGCGGCCGTCGCGGAGTCCACCACGTGCACGCGCTCGCCGCCCTTGCCCTCGCGCTCGAGCTGTTCGGCGGCCTGGCGCGCCGACTCGTGCGTGCCGGACAGGCCGCCGGAGATGTGGATCGAGATGACGTCGTCACCGGCGCTGAGCAGCGGCTCGTACACGGAGATGAAGTCGCCCACCGACGGCTGCGACGTCGTGGGCAGCTGCTCCGCGGAGCGCAGCTCCTCGAAGAAGGCCTTGTAGTCGGTGATCTCGGCCTCCGGAACGGTTCGCTCGCCCCCGAAGACCACGTAGAGCGACACGACGTGGATACGGTTTGCCTCGACGACCTCCCGGGGCAGATACGCGGTTGTGTCGGTGACGACGGCGACGCCCACGGCGGCGGAGCCTATACAGCGAACCTGGAGAGAGGCTTAGTGGCAACGTACGACAAGGACAAGGTGGCGACGCGGTTGCGCGAGCGAGCCGCCGAGATCGAGGAGCGGCGCAGGCACTTGCGCGCCGACGACAACGAGCAGCGCGACGCCGAGCTGGCCGACTACGACCAGCACCCGGCCGACCAGGGCACGGAGACCCTGGAGGCCGAGATCGACCAGACCACGCTCGCGATCCTCGACGCCGAGGCCAAGGACGTCGAGACCGCGATGCAGCGGCTCGAGGAAGGCACCTACGGCATCTGCATCGTCGGCGGCGAGGAGATCCCGGAGGGCTGGCTCGAGGCGATTCCCGAGGCGATCCGCTGCATCAACCACCAGAAGGAGTACGACGCCGAGCTCCGCGCCAGAGGCGGTCCGCTCCTCTAGCCTTCCCAGCACCTTGGGGAAGACGCTCGTAACGGGAGGAAACGGGTTCGTCGGCTCCGCGGTCGTGAGGCAGCTTGCGAAGCGCGGCGACGAGCTGAAGCTCACGCGCCGGCGCCGGTCGCGCTGGGAGAACGTCGACGGCATCGACGCAGAGGTGGTCGAGTGCGACGTGCTCGACCGAGCGGCCGTGCGGCGCGCGTTGAAGGGCGTCGACCGCGTCTTCCACGTGGCGGGCGTGGTGTCGATGCGGCCGAACGACGTGGAGCGCATGTTCGAGGTGAACGTCCGCGGCACGCGCACCGTGCTGGAGGAGTGCCTGCGCAAGGGTGTCGAGCGCGTCGTCTACACGTCGAGCTGCGCGGCGATCGGCCCGGCCAAGCCGGGCGGCACGACCGACGAGCGCCAGCTCTTCACCGCCGGCCACCTCGGGATCCCGTACGTGAATGCGAAGCACGAGGCCGAGGTCGAGGCATTCCGCGTCGCGGCCGCGGGGCTGCCGCTGGTGGTGGTGAACCCGTCGTATGCGTTCGGCCGCGGCGACGTCTACGTGCGCTCCAGCGCGCTCGTGCGCCGCTTCATACTGCGCCAGATCCCTGTTTACGTACCGGGAGCATTGAACATCGTGCACGTCGACGACGTGGCGCGCGGGCAGCTCCTTGCGGACGAGCGCGGCCATGTCGGCGAGCGCTACATCTTCGGCAACCGCAACTACACGTGGGACCGGCTCTTCGCCGACCTGGCGCGGCTCTCGGGCGTCGAGCCGCCGGCGCTGAAGCTGTCGCCCGGCGCGGCCATCCGGCTCACCCAGGCCGTGGAAGCCGCGTCGCTCGGCCGCGCGCCGATCATGGTGAACGAGGCTCGTCTCGCGAGCCAGTGGTGGACCTACAGCAACGCCAAGGCGAAGCGCGAGCTGGGCTGGCAGCCGTCGCCGCACGAGGAGGCCCTCGAGGCGACCGTCGAGTGGTACCGCGAGCGCGAGGGCGATCGGATCAAGCGCTCCCGCCGCGCCCAGCCGCTCCAGTACAAGGTGGCGGGAGCGGCGCTCGGCGCTGCGCGGCGCCTGTGGCCGCTGGCGGCGGCATGAGCAAGGTCGCGTTCATCCTCGCCGGGGGCGCCTCGCGCGGCGCGTACCAGGCCGGCGCGCTCAAGCGCCTGGAGGAGGAGGGCATCGTCCCCGACCTGGTCGTCGGGTCGTCGATCGGCGTGTGCAATTCGCTCGTCTACGCCTCGAGCGGCGCCGAGGGTGCGTGGGGCTTCTGGTCGCGGGCGGTGTCGCTGCCGCAGGTGTTCGACATCTCGCTGCGCCGCAACGCCCTGTTCGGCAACTCGTTCTTCTCGATGGGTCGTCTCACCCGCTTCGTCGAGTCCGAGGTCGACTTCGAGAAGTGCTTCAACTCGGACACCGAGCTCAGCTACATCGTCACCAACGTGACGCAGGGCCACGAGGAGCTGCGCGGCAACCGCACCGAGCCCGACGTCGAGCACTTCCGCACCGTCACGCGCATCGGCTACGCGATCCCGATCCTGCATCCGCTGATCGAGCTGAACGGCGACCTCTACGCCGACGGCGGCTTTTTGTGGAACGTACCGTTCGAGTACGCCGAGGAGTGGGGCGCCACCGACATCTACGTGCTCTCTGTGGTTCCGTCGCGGCTGCCCGTGGCCGGGTCGCTGCGCACGATCCCGCAGGTGGCGATGCGCATGTACGACATCTTCTGGCGCACGATCGGCAACAACTCGATGCTCGAGAAGAAGCTCGAGGGCGGCAAGTACCACGGCATCAACGTCACGGTCGTCGAGCCGTCGCCGGAGTCGGGGATGTTCAACCCGCTCGGCATGCTCAACGCGTACCCCGGCAAGTCGCGCGAGCTCCTGTGGCAGGGCTATCGCGACGCCGAGCGCGTGCTGCACGAGCCGAAGGGGCGCAGCGGCCGCGTGAAGGGCAAGCTGCCCGACGAGAGCGGCAAGGCCCAGCGGTAACCTCGCCTCGTGGCCATTCTGTACCGCTGCCGGACGCCCACGAACTGGCTCTGCCCGTGCGGACGGGTGGCGCGCAAGCTGCGCAGCGCGGACATCGACTTCGCCGAGGTGCGCGTGCCGATGCGCAAGCGCGACCGCGACGAGGTCGCGGAGCTGAGCGACCAGCGCTGGGTACCGGTGCTCGTCCACGGCGACGACGTGATCCACGACTCGCACCGGATCGTGGAGTTCGTCGACCACCTGCATACCCCAGATCCCAAGGTGTCGTAACCGCAGCGGTGACGGGCTAAGGCCGCCCGGGGGTTTGCGCCGATGACACAGGTGTCACCGAAGCCGGACGGCTCATCCGGCGGGTGACGACCACCAAGACCTGACTCGCCGCTACGCGCCGCACCCACGGCGCGCCATAGGGCGGTCGCAAGGAGGCGATCCCCGTCAGCAGTTCCCCCGCACTGCGTGCATTGACGCTTCTGTTCGCCATCGCTGCGCTCGGCAGCGCGGCGCCGGCTGCGCATGCCGCGACCGCGGGAGTGAGCGGCGGCGTCCTCGCCTACACCGCGTCGAACGGCGAGGTGAACCACCTGACGGTGACCGACGGCGCCGGCGGCTACGTGCTGTCCGACCCCGGGATCGCGGTGACCCCGGGCGGCGGCTGCACCTGGGTCGCGCCCGGCACGGTCGCCTGCCCGGGGACCGGCATAACGCGCGTGACGGTGGACCTCGGCGACGGCTCCGACACCGTCTCGCTCTCAACCGCCACGCCGGCGACGCTGGGCGGCGGCTCCGGCAACGACACGTTCGTGGACGGGGCGGTGATCGCCAAGGACGTGTTCAACGGCGGCAGCGGCACCGACCGCGTCTCCTACGAGGGACGGCAGGCGCCGGTTACGGCCACGCTCGACGGCGGCGCGAACGACGGTGCCGCCGGCGAGCAGGACACGATCGCCGCGGACGTCGAGCAGCTCGAGGGCGGCGACGCGGGCGACTCGCTCACGGGCAGCGCGCTGTCCAATCGTCTGATCGGCGGCTATGGGAACGACACGCTTGACGGCGGCGCGGGCGACGACCAACTCGACGGCGGCCCCGGCGCCGACGAGTTGAACGGCGGCTCCGGCACGAGGGACGTGGCCGACTACTCCGCGCGCACTCACCCCGTGGTCGCGTCGATCGACGGCGTGGCCGACGACGGCGAGGCCGGCGAGCGCGACAACGTGCGCACCGACGTCGAGGGGCTCTGGGGCGGCAGCGCCGATGATCGGCTCACCGGTGGCGCGTCGGGGGACGACCTGCGCGGGAACGCCGGCGACGACTGGTTCCGCGGGATGGGCGCCGCCGACACGATGTCCGGCGGAACCGGCCAGGACACCGCCGACTACGGCGACCGGACGACCGCGGTGACCGTCACCGATGACGGTGTGGCGAACGACGGCGCGCCCGGCGAGAACGACAATGTGGGCACCGACGTGGACGACCTCGTCGGCGGCTCCGGCGACGACCGGCTCACCGGCTCGAGCTGGAGCCAGACGATCGACGGCGGCCCCGGCGACGACGTGCTGTACGGGAACGGCGGTGACGACGTGCTCGTGGGCGGACCGGGCGACGACGCGCTGAACGGCGGCAGCGGCACCGACACGGCCGACTACTCGGCGCGCACGAGCCCGGTGACCGTGACGATCGGCGACTCCGCCCACGGCGATGGCACCACGGGCGAGGACGATGACGTGTCCGGTGACGTGGAGAAGGTGCTCGGCGGCAGCGCGGGCGACACGCTCGTGGGCGACTACCACTCCAACACGCTGATGGGAGGCGGCGGCGATGATCGCCTCGACGGCGGCAGGGGCTCCGACACGCTCAGCGGCGGCGACGGTAGCGACACCGTCGACTACTCCGCGCGCAGCGGCAACCTGAGCGTGGACGTCGACAACTCCGCCGACGACGGCGAAAGCGGCGAGCGCGACAACGTGAAGGCCGACATCGAGGGCGTGACCGGCGGCTCGGGCAACGACAGGATCACCGGCGGAGCGGGCGCCGGATGGCTCTCCGGCGGCCGCGGCGACGACACGCTGAAGGGCGGAGGCGGGGCCGACACGCTCTCGGGCGGTGACGGGCGCGACACGGTCGACTACTCGGACCGCCGCAACCCGGTGACGGTCACGCTCGGCGGCGGCGGGAACGACGGCGAGGCCGGCGAGGGCGACGACGTGGCGGGCGACGTCGAGACGGTCAAGGGCGGCTACGGCGCGGACCGCCTCGTCGGCACCGACGCCCCGCAGACGCTGATCGGGAACGGCGGCGACGACGTGCTCACGGGCGGTGGCGGCTCCGACACGCTCAGCGGCGGCAGCGGCAGCGACACGATCGACTTCTCCGAGCGCGCCGCGCCGGTCACGGTGGACCTCGCCTCGAACTCGGACTCCGACGGCGACGACTTCGGCGACGACATCGAGAACGCCACGGGCGGCTGGGGCGACGACCGCCTCATCGGCGGCAGCGGGGCCAACGTCCTCTCGGGTGGCCCGGGCTTCGACACCGTGGACTACTCGAGCCGTACGGCGCCGCTGACCGTCACGCTCGACGGCAGGGCCGACGACGGCCAGGGCGGCGAGCGCGACGACGTGCTGCCCGACGTCGAGACGGTCAAGGGCGGCGCCGGCGACGACAAGCTGATGGGCTCGC
>JAICJV010000089.1 GCA_025928265.1 Thermoleophilaceae bacterium | reverse complement strand
TGGCGATGGCGCTCGAGATGGCCGGGCAGGACCCGCGCTACTACATGCCCTACCAGTACGGCAACGAGGCCAACCCGCGCGCGCACTACGAGGGCACCGCGGTCGAGATCCTGGACGAGCTGGACGACGTGGCGGCGTTCGTCGGCGGGCTCGGGACCGGCGGCACGCTGATGGGCAACGGCCGGCGGCTCAAGGAGGAGAACCCGGACACGCTCGTGGTCGCGGCCGAGCCGCTCCAGGGCGAGCTCGTACAGGGCCTCCGGTCGCTCGACGACGGCTACATCCCGCCGATCATCGACCTCTCGCTGCTCGACCGGAAGATCTTCGTCTCGAACCGCGACGCGGTCGTCTGGACCAAGAAGCTGCTCGACGAGGAGGGGCTCTTCCTCGGCGTGTCGAGCGGTGCGATCGCGCGCATCGCCGTGCGCGTGGCCGAGACGCTCGACGACGGCAACGTCGTGTTCGTCGCGCCCGACGACGGCTGGAAGTACCTGAGCTCCGGCGTCTACACGAAGCCCCTCGAAGAGCTAGACCTCGAGTCAGCCAGCTTCTGGTAGGCCGCCGTTCTCCGCGACGGCGTCCAGCTGAAGCTGGTCCGGCGGCTGGGTCAGCGCCTGCCTTCCGCGCTCGAGGATGGGCGTGAGCAGGTCGACCGGGACCGGGAACACGATCGTCGACGCCGCGTTCCCGCTGATGTCCTGCAGCGCCTGCAGGTAGCGAAGCTGGATCGTGACGGGGTTCTGGCTGATCACGTCGGCCGCCTCGCCGAGCCGCGCCGACGCCTGGAACTCGCCCTCGGCGTTGATCACCTTCGCGCGCCGGTTGCGCTCGGCCTCGGCCTGTCGAGCCATCGCGTGCTGCATCCGCTCGGGGATCTCGACGTCCTTGATCTCGACGATGGTGACCTTGATGCCCCATGGCTCGGTCTGCTCGTCGATGATCTTCTGGAGCGCCTCATTGAGATGCTCGCGCTCCGAGAGCAGCTCGTCGAGCTCCGCCTTGCCCAGCACTGAGCGCAGCGTGGTCTGTGAGATCTGCAGCGTCGCCGCCCCGAAGTCCTCGATCTCCACCACGGAGCGCGTGGGGTCGATGATGCGGAAGTAGGCGACCGCCGCGACGCGCACCGGCACGTTGTCGCGCGTGATCACCTCCTGTGGCGGAATCCGCAGCGTGATCGTACGAAGGCTCACGCGAACCATCCGGTCAAGGGCGGGGATCAGCAGGACGAGGCCGGGGCCCCTCTGATCGAGCACGCGTCCGAGTCGGAAGACGACGCCGCGCTCGTACTCGCGCAGTACGCGCACCGAGGCTCCGGCCAGCGCCAGACCTGCGATGAGGATCGCGGCCAGCGCGATCAGGACGATGGTTACGACCATTGCGACTCCCATTCCTCGGCCTTGCGCACGCCGAGCGTGAGACCGTTGACGCGTTCGACGACAACCTCGTCGCCCTCGTGCAGCGTGGATTCCTCGGGAAGGCTCGGTCGCGCGCGCCAGAGCGCTCCGTCGACGAGCACCTGTCCGTCGTCGCCGTTCCACCTGCGCACCGTTCCCATGCGACCGCTCATCGCCTCGCGGCCAGAACTCGCCTTCAGCGCCTGTGCACCGAGCGCACCGCGTGCCGCGATCGTGACCCAGAGCGCCGCGATGGCGCCGGCTCCCAAGGCTGCCGGCAGCGCCAGCAGGAGGCCCGCGCCGGTCCCGGCGATGGCGATCGCGGTGCCGGCCACGAGGGCGAGGCCGCCGCTGACGCCGAGAACGCCGGCGGGCAGGTGGGCCTCAGCCACCAGCAGAACCACTCCGACCAGCACAAGCGCTACACCGACGACGATCATCAAATCGCCTCCTGAGAGCGATCTTACGCCTCGCCGGTTAGCGGCCGTTAAGTCTCGGGCTCGTCCGCGTGCCTGCGCTCGTCCCCGTCCGGATCGTCGAGCGCGCTGCGAAACTCGCGCATGCCCTTGCCCACCGCTCGCGCGGCATCCGGCAGGCGCGACGGACCGAGCACGAGCAGGGCGATGATGCCGACGACGAGCAGCTCGAGTGGCCCGACCTGGAACACGCATCTGAGTCTAGACACGTGCAGCGGCCGCGACGCCGGCTTCAGTGAAGTCTCACGCGCCGGTCTCGAACGCGTGCGGGACCGGGTTGAGGCCCGCGAGCTCGCGGAGGATCACGAGCTGCTGCGCGTCCGTGCCCATCGCGCCCGCGTTGGTGCGCACGACGTTGGAGTCCACGGTGGCATCGATCGCCGCCTGGTAGGCCGCGATGGCGCGTGACTCGAGCTCCATCGCGAACCCCAGTGCCGCAGCTCGCGACTGAAGCGCGTTGTCGAGTCCCGGGATGCCGGCGCGCCGCGGCGGGATCGGCGGCTTGGCCCCGAGGTTGTCGAGCGCGTCCGCGAGCTGCGCGGCGTGCTGGCGCTCCTGATCGAGGAACTGCCGCAACACGTCCTTCAGCACGCCGCTGTTGGCAATCGCCTCATAGGCGACGAGCGCGGTCTGCTCTACCTTGAGCACGGCCGCGAGCGTGGCCTTCGCCTGATCGTGCTCTACGTCTGCCAGCGCGGACGCGGGCAGCAGCAGCGACGCGCCGGCTGCGAGCAGCGCCTGGCGCCGCGTGGACCTCATCCGCCCTCCGAACCGGTCGGCGGGGGTGGGCCGGTGACGAAGGCGGCGGGCGCCTGCGGTCGGCCGAGCCGGCCGAGGACGACGGCGGCGTGCTCGGACTCCGCGGCGATGATCGTGGCGAGCAGCCGCCGCACGTTGTCGGTCACCACCTTCGCGATCGCGTCGGCGTAGGCGCCGATCGCAGTGTCCTCCACGTCGACCGCGAAGCTGAGAGCGGTGCGCTCGTCGCGCAGCGGCGGGAACGTGGCCTCGTACTCGGCCGCGGTCTTCGGCGCTGCGGGCGTCTGCCCGAGCCGGGGGATGGCACGCCGCAGCGCGGCCGCGTGCGCCTGTTCGTGTCCACGCAGCTTCCGCGCGAGCGCCGCGTTGCGTCCCGAGACCCGCTGTGCGATGAGCCCGTAGGCCACGATCGCGCTGGACTCCAGATCGAGCAGCGTGTTGAGGATCGCCGCGTCGTCCTGCATCTGGATCGTGCTGACCGTCTCGGTCGACGGCGTCTTCGAGTTGCCGCCGCCGCACGAGGCGATCAGGGCAGCGCTCGCGCCCCCCGCCAGCGCGGCCGATGCGACCAGGATCTCGCGCCGGGAGCGTTCGTTCGCCATGCGGGGGCGAGAGGCTAGCCTCTCCGGCAATGGTGATCTCACAGGCCGACTGGGAGGCGATGGTCGCGCACGCGCAGGAGGATGCGCCGAACGAGTGCTGCGGCTACGCGCGGCTCAGCGACGGGCGCGTGGACGAGGTGTTCCGCGCGAAGAACCTGCGTGCCTCGCCCTACGGCTACGAGCTCGACCCCCAGGCCCTCCTCGCCGCCAACGACCTGGACGACGAGGGGCACGGCGTCGCCATCTACCACTCGCATCCGCGGAGCGCGGCGGAGCCTTCGCAAACCGACATCAACCTGGCCCACTACCCGCACTGGCACTACCTGATCGTGTCGCTCGCGGGTGAACCGCAAGTTCGGGCGTGGCGTATCGCCGACGGCCGTGTCGAAGAAGAAGACATCGTCGTCGAGTGAGACGCTGGCCTGTCCGGCGTGCGGCCTCGAGCACGCCCCGGACGAGCGCTTCTGCCGCGACTGCGGCATGCCGCTGGTCCGCGCGGGTTACGAGGAGCCCGCCCGGGACCAAGCGCATGAGCGCGCCCGCAAGATCAAGCCCGAGTTCACCCGCGGGCCGCTCGCGCGCGTTGCCGGCGGCCGCAACCAGGCCGAGGCCGAGTTGATCCAGAACATCCTGCTCGAGGAGGGTGTGCCGAGCGTGCTGCGCCGCAGCCCCGGCTCCGACGTGCCGGACTTCCTGGCCGCCGGCAATCGCGACGTGCTCGTGCCGGAGTCCGGCTACGAGGCGGCGCGCGAGGCGCTGAACGCGCTCGACATGGGCCCCTCGGAGGCGCAGTACGGCCCGCGCGTGGCGTGGCTCGTGGCCGCGCTCGTGGGCATGGTCGCGATCGCCGCGCTGGTCGCGTGGGCGATCACGAGCGCCTAGTGCATACGCGCCAAATAACCTAAGAGCCTTGCTAAGAACCGGCTGGCCGACATACGGTCGCCTGCGTCGCCGCATAACCCACTTGGGCTTCTAAGGCGACCACAAACTGGGAGGCAGGCAGGATGTTCGGACTCGCGCTCCGCGTGCGCTTCGGCGCGCGCGGAATCCTGGCTTTCGCACTTGTCGCGGCGGCGATGCTGATCGCGCCGCTCGCCGCCCGCGCCGGTGCAGTCGAAGCGCTGCCGGGCTGCACGGACAACTCGGTGGATGCAGGCGACGACGTCTCGTCCGATGCGGTGGCGATCGGCTTCCCGGTGAAGCTGAATGACACCGACTACACGGAGCTGTACGTCAACAACAACGGCAACGTGACATTCGACGACGCGCTGGGGGAGTACACGCCGTTCGACTTCACCATTACCGGCGACAAGATCATCGCTCCCTTCCTTGCCGATGTTGACACGACCGACGGCGACGTCGGCGAGGTCACTTACGGTCAAACGACCTTCGACAGCCGGGATGCGTTCTGCGTTACGTGGAACAACGTCGGCTACTTCAACGAGCACACCGACAAGCGAAACACGTTCCAGCTGATACTGGTCAAGCGGGCGACCGCCGGCGACTTCGACATCGTCTTCAACTACGACAAGATCCAGTGGGAGACGGGCGACGCCAGCGATGGTGAGAACGGCTTCGGCGGCAGCTCCGCGGCGGTCGGGTATTCGACCGGCGACGGCGATCCGGCCAACAGCCTCATGCTCGGCGGCTCGTTCGTCCCGGGCTCGTTCCTGGACGGCAACCCCAGCGGCCTGATCCACCAGCAGCACGGCACGATCGCGACGGCTGCGGGCCGGTACACGTACTCGGTGACGGCGCCGACGGGCCCCAAGGTCTCCGGCACTGTCCATCAGAAGGGGACCACGGATCCAGAGCCGGGCGCGGTGGTGCAGTTCTGCAAGCAGAGCAGCAGCGATCCCTGCATAACTCGCAGTGCCAACAACGACGGCGACTACACCGTCCGCGGACTCACCAACGGGACCTACGACATCACTACGTTCCCCGGTCCGGACGCCGACCCGCCGTCGGCGCCGGGGCGAACGACCGTCGCGTTCAGCGGCTCGGACGTGACCAAGGACGTCGAGATGGGCGAGACGCTCGCGGCCCCACCGCCTGGAACCAACATCACGAACATCGGGACCAATCCGGGCGGGATCCCGGTGGCGTTCTGGGAGGACGACCTCGACCTGTCGACGCAGGGCTGCCCGGGTGGCGCAGCGAGCTACGAGGCGTCGGTCGAAGGGGTCCTGCACGACGGTGATCTCACCGAAGGGCCGGCCGGCACCTACACCGGCACCATTTCGGCCTTCGCGCCAAACCATGGCGACGGTCTCGTTCACATCCACATCGACTGTCCGGGGGCCACTCCGGACGAGGACATCGACTTCGGGCTCTACATCGACCCGAGCGGTGTCGTGAAGGACACGAACGGCAACCCGATCGAGGGCGCGGACGTCACTCTCTACCGCTCGTCGGATTCGGGCGGCCCGTTCTTCCCTGTGGCGGATGGCAGCAGCATCATGTCGCCTTCGAATCGGCGGAACTCCGACTTCACCACGGTCGACGGCCGCTTCGGCTGGGACGTGGTCGCGGGCTTCTACAAGGTCCGCGCCGAGTCCCCCGGCTGCGTGTCGGCGGCGAACCACTCGCAGGGCTTCGCGGAGACGGGAGTGATGACGATTCCGCCGCCGGTCACGGACATCGATCTGCGGCTGTTCTGCCCGCCGCCGGCGAACGACAGCGACATCAGTACGCCCACGGTGACCCAGACCCAGACGCAGACGCCGAGCGCCACAGGAGCCGCGGTTCTGCCGAGCAACGTGTTCAACTTCGGCAAGCTCGCGCTCAAGAAGAACAAGGGGACCGCGACCATCACGGTCAACGTGCCGGGTCCGGGCGTCCTGGCGATGAACGACGGCACCGTCAAGGCCAAGCTGGTCACGGCCGCGAAGAAGAAATCCAAGAAGAAGGCGCTGATCAAAGCCGTCAAGAAGACGGTGACCAAGGCCGGCAATGTGAAGTTGACTGTCAGGCCGACCAAGGCCGGCCTGAAGAAGTTCAAGCACGGCAAGCTCAAGGTGAAGCTGCGCATCACCTTCACGCCCACCGGCGGCGCCGCCAAGACGCAGTTCAAGAAGGTGACGCTCGTGAAGCAGAAGAAGGCGAAGAAGAAGCACTGAGCCCGTGCATCGACGAGCTGCGGTCGCTTACGTGGGAGTGAGCGGCCGCAGCTCTCGGCCCGCTACTTCTTGAAGAGCGTGATGGTGGCGGTGGTGCTGCTCGCGGCGCCGCTCGAGTCGCGTGCCACCACGAGCTCGCGGGCCTTGAATCGACACCTTCCCGGCCGTTCCGGGAGCGATCGAGAAGTGCTTCCTGCCGAGCGTGAACACCTTGCCGTGCCTGTTCACGTGAGCCCTGTGCCCCTGCAGCCGCACGCCGGCGAACGTCGCTCCGCCGCCCGTGTTGGTGCCGCCCGGGGGGTTGCCCGTCTGATCCGGTCCGCCGCCCCACGTCGGGGCAGTGCCGTCGGCGATCCGCCGCTCCCCGCCGGGCGCGTCCGTCGCCGCCGTCACCCAGATCCCGCGAGCTTCCTGCCCGACGGCCGTCTCTTCAAGAGCGTGCCGACAGACGGCGACACCACCCAGCCCGGCGGCATCTGCGTGACGATCGCGGACGACTCGAGCTGCGACACCTTCGTTGCCGAGGATCCCTCGCGCGATCTGATCGCGGCCGGGCTGTCACCCGACGGCAGCACGCTGGCCGTGATCGCCGTGCCTAGACTGCCTCCCGCGCCCTCGTCGGCGCTCCGGGACAGTGGCGCCCGCAGCCGTCGCTGGTGAAGACGCAGGGGTACGGGTACGGCGCGCCGTTGATGTAGAACGCCTCGAAGGCGAGTACCTGCTGCCCGTCTTGGCGCAGTTGCGCGCCGGACTGCGCCTCGTTCGAGATCTGCGCGCCGCCGGCGGTCGCGTTCGGGTCACCTACATGCGCGCCACCGTAAGCACGGCTCGGCGCGGTGAGCAAACCCTTGGGCGTCCGCGGCTGGGACCGCAACTCCCCCTATGAGCCGGGGTTCAGGGGTCGATGAACGCGATCTCAGGCAAGGCAGTGGCGTGGACGTGGGTCATCGCCATCGCAGTCGCGGTCATCTCAGGGCTCGCACACCTTTGATCCGGCGACGCGGCCCTCGTCGGTATTGCGGTCGCCGTGTCGTCTGGCTCAGTCCGCTGCTCATCATCGCGCTGCTGCCAGTCGCTCGGGCCGGCGCGGCCTCGGCCCGCTCGGCCTGCACGCCCGCGGGATCGAAGACAGTCGTCACCGGCAAGTCCTCACGCGTCTTCCGGTCGCGTGGCGGCTCCTTCTACGGCTGCCTGTTCGCGCGCCGCAAGCCGGTATTCCTCGCGACCGGGACGCTCCCGCTCGGGGCGCCACGAGTGGGAGGCCCATTCGCAGCGTTCTCACGGCGGGCTCATCACGACGGGAGTGCGCTGGAGGAGGACGTGCCCGCCACCGTGCTGTCAATAGGGCTCTGCCGAAACGACGGGCGGCGCTTCAAGTACGACACCGGCGCAGGCGGACGTGTCAGCGACCTTGTCGTGTCGAGCCGTGGAGACATCGCGTGGATCGCGCACCAGGCCGGCGCCTACCGCGTCTTCAAGCTCGACGCGACGACTCCCAGGAGGAAGCCTGCGACCGTGTCGACGTCGGCAACCATCGCGCCGCGCTCGCTGACGCTGAAGCGAGGCCGGATCAGCTGGCGCGACGCGGGGTCCAGGCGCTCGGCGCGGCTGAAGCCGCTGCTGTCCACCTGCCGTCCCTGAGCCCCCGCGCGAACGCGTCCACGACCATCGGGTCGAACTGCGTGCCCGCGCAGGCGCGCAGCTCGGCGAGCGCGCCCTCCGCGCTCATCGCCGTGCGGTATGGCCGGTCCGAGACCATCGCCTGGAACGCGTCGCACACGGCCACGATGCGGCTGGCCAGCGGGATCTGCTCGCCGGCAATCGCGTCGGGGTAGCCGCCGCCGTCGAAGCGCTCGTGCACCGAGCGGACGATGGGCGCCACCGACGCCAGCGCTGGTGCGCTGCGCAGGATCCGCTCGCCGATCGCCGTGTGGCGGCGGACGAACGCCCACTCGTCCTCGGTCAGCGGCCCCGGCTTGGAGAGGATCGCGTCGGGGATCGCGAGCTTGCCGATGTCGTGCAGCGCGCCGGCACTCCGCAGATGTGGCAGCTCGGCATCGTCGACACCCAGCTCGCGCCCGACGGCCACACACATCTCCGCCACGTCGCCAAGCTGCGCGCCGCTGAGCGGGTCGGCCTCGCTGAGCACGCTCAACAGCACGTCCGTGCTCTGCCGCCCCGCCGAGGTGCGGCGCAGGTTCTTGCGGGCATACATGCGCGTATCGGCCACGCGCAGGGCCTGGTGGGGATCGGGCGTGTCGGCGGGCAGCAGCGCCGTGCCGCGCGAGGCGCCGATCGCGAAGCCGTCGCCCTCCTCGCTGAGCGCTTCGGCCGCGGCTTCGACCAGCTCGAGCGCGCGGGCGTGCGACACGGAGGCGAGCACGCAGAACTCGTCGCCGCCCATGCGGTAGGCGCGGCCGTCGCTGCCGAGTGCGTGCCGCAGGCGTTGTGCCAGCAGCGCCAGAACGGCGTCGCCGGCCGGATGGCCGAACGCGTCGTTGTAGGCCTTGAAGCCGTCGAGGTCGAAGAGGGTGAGCATCAGCGGGCGCTCGAGCGTGGCCTCGCGCGCGCGCCGCTCCAGGTCGGTCATCAGCGCGCGGCGGTTGCCGAGCGCGGTCAGCGAGTCCGTCTCGGCCGCGCGCCGGTCGGCTGCACCCTCCTCTCGCATCTGGACGCGCTGGTCGCGGACGCCCTGCATCAGCACGCTCGCGACCATCGCGAGACCCAGGGTGATCACCACCTGGAGTGCCGCGTCGCCGAGCGCGCGGCCGTCCCACGGGCCGTAGAAGAACGGCGCCGCGACCGCGGCGACGAATGCGGGCGTGTAGAACGCGAATACCCGCGGCGGGTGCGCCGTGGCCACGTACAGCGCGGTGAGCAGGAAGATCTGGTGGTACGGCGAGCTGCGACCCCCGGCGAGCCACTCCATGCCGCCGATGCCGACGAGCGTGGCGTACGAGTAGGCGAGCAGCTCCCCGTGCGAGACCCGGTGGGGTGCCAGGGCCGTGCGGATCGCGCTGATCTGTGAGACGACGATGATCGCCCCGGCGAGGAACCAGCCGACGGGCCCGACCGCCGCGGTCGGCGGCGCCAGCGGCAGCATCGCGCACGCGAGGACGGCGCCGAGCAGGCGCAGGGCGCCGGCGAGGCGCGCAGAACTCAGGATGTCCGCCCCGGCGTACGGGTCCTCCCGCTTCTTGAAGTGATCGCGCAGCATGTCCTGATCGGGTGATCGGTCGAGCCGCGCCCCGCTGAAGCGGACGTGTAGGTTTCCGCCCATGGATTTCGCACCGTCCGAGCGGGTCGAGAGGTTGCGCGAGCGGATCGACGCCTTCCTCGACGAGCACGTCTATCCGGTCGAGCTGGAGGCGCTTCATGCGCTCGACGAGGAGGTCACCGTCGAGACCGGCATCGCCTATCCGCCGCTGCTGGTGGAGCTGCGCGAGCGCGCGAAGGCCGACGGGCTCTGGAACCTCTTCCTGCCCGACGAGGAGCACGGCGGCGGCCTCACCAACTGGGAGTACGGGATGCTCTGCGAGAGCATGGGCCGCAGCATCGTCGCGCCGATGGTCTTCAACTGCTCGGCCCCGGACACCGGCAACATGGAGATCCTGCTCGAGCACGGCACGCCGGAGCAGCAGGACCGCTGGCTCAAGCCGCTGCTGGACGACCACACGCGCTCGTGCTTCTCGATGACCGAGCCCGAAACGGCGGGTTCCGACCCGACGGGACTGCGCGGCCGCGCCGAGCTGGACGGCGACGAGTGGGTGATCAACGCGCACAAGTGGTTCACCTCGGGCGCGGTGGGCGCGTCGGTGGCGATCGCGATGGTGGTCACCGATCCCGACGCCGCGCCGCACAAGCGCGCCTCGATGATCCTGGTGCCCACCGACGCGCCGGGCTTCAACCTCATCCGCCCGGTCTCGGTGATGGGGCACTCGGGCGGGCCCGGACACTGCGAGATCCGCTACGAGGACTGCCGCGTGCCCGCCTCCAACCTGCTCGGCGAGCGCGGCGCCGGCTTCAAGGTCGCCCAGGACCGGCTCGGCCCGGGACGTATCCACCACTGCATGCGGGCGATCGGCGCGGCCGAGCGGGCGCTCGAGCTGATGTGCAAGCGCGCGCTCACCCGCGACGCGTTCGGCGGCAAGCTCGCCGAGAAGCAGTTCATCCAGGACTTCATCGCCAAGTCGCGGATCGAGATCGACGGCGCACGGCTGATGGTGCTGAACGCCGCGCACATGATGGACACGGTCGGCAACAAGGTGGCTGCCAAGGAGATCGCGATGATCAAGGTGATCGCGCCGAACATGGCGTGCAAGGTCATCGACTGGGCGATCCAGGCCCATGGCGGGGCGGGCGTGAGCCAGGACACCAGCCTCGCGCACGCCTACGCGAGCGCACGCACGCTGCGCCTGGCCGACGGCCCGGACGAGGTGCACCGCGCGTCGCTGGCGCGGCGCGAGCTGAGGCGCTACGGGGAACCGGCGCGTTGATCAAGGAAGTTTCGGGGGGGGGGGGGGGGGGGGGGCGGCCGCACGAGAAGGGTGGGAGGGGGGGGGGCGGGGGGGAGTGAGGGGGGCGGGCGGGGGGTGTACGCAGGCAGAGGG
>JAICJV010000096.1 GCA_025928265.1 Thermoleophilaceae bacterium | reverse complement strand
GAGCGAGATCGGCAGCGGCATGAGCTCCTGCGTCTCGTTCGACGCGTAGCCGAACATCATGCCCTGGTCACCCGCGCCCGCGATGTCGAGTTCGTCGTCGTCCGATGGATCGGTGCGCGTCTCGTAGGCGGAGTTGACACCCTGCGCGATGTCGGGCGACTGCTTGTCGATCGCGTTGATGACGGCGCACGAGTCGGCGGAGAAGCCGAGATCCGCGTCGACATAGCCGATCTTGCGAACCGTCTCGCGCGCGATGTCCTGGATGTCGACGTACGTGTCGGTCGAGATCTCACCGGAGACCACCACGAGACCGGTGTTCACGAGCGTCTCGCAGGCCACGCGACCGTTCGGGTCGTCCTTCATGACCGCGTCGAGGACGCCGTCGGAGATCTGGTCGGCCACCTTGTCCGGGTGGCCCTCGGTCACGGACTCCGACGTGAACAGGTACTCGTTCTCTGAAAACTGGTTGCTCATGCGCTCCGGCGGATCGGGAAAAGGGCGAAATCTGGTCGGGGAAGCCTAGCGGGCAGGGGGCAGCCGGCAGCCCGCGGGCCGGCAGCTCTGCGGGCTGCCTCGCCTTCACGAATCGCGGTAGCGCTGTTCCCGGCCGCGGTAGTCGATGACCAGCGGGACGCCTTCCATGCCGTATCGCTCGCGCAGCCGGTTCTCCAGGAAGAAGCCGTAGTCACGGGTCAGGGCGCCGCGGTCGTTGACCTGGATCGCGAAACGTGGTGGGCGGACGTCGTACTGCGTCATGTAGATCAGCTTCAGGCGCTTGCCGCGCACGTTCGGCGCCTGGCGGGCGGACTGCACGTCCGAGAGGAAGCGGTTGAGCTCGGCCGTGGGGATCCGCTCGCGGGCCCTGTCGGCCAGGTCCATCGCCTTGGCGATCAGCCGGCGAACGCCGCGGCCCGTGAGCGCCGAGACCGTGACGAGCTCGGGCCGCAGCCGCGCGCGCTGCTGCACGCGGGCGCGTGCGTCCTCGAGGTCCATCTGCGCGATGTCCCACTTGTTGAGGGCGAGGATGGTGGCGCAGCCCGACTTCATCGCCAGCTCCGCGATTCGCAGATCCTCGCTGGTGATCCCCTCGGACGCGTCGCACACCACGACGGCCACGTCGGCGCGCTCGGCCGCGCGCTCGGAGCGCAGCTGGGCGTAGTAGTCGACCGTGCCCGCCACCTTGGTGCGGCGGCGCAGCCCCGCGGTGTCGACGAGTATCACCGGCCGCCCCTCCACCTCGATCCGCGTGTCGATCGCGTCGCGCGTCGTGCCGGCGATGTCGGAGACGATCACGCGCTCCTCCCCCAGCAGCCGGTTCACGAGCGACGACTTGCCCACGTTCGGCCGGCCGATCACCGCGAGCCGGATCGTGTCGTCGTCCTCGTCGGCATCCTCGCCGCGCGGCGACTCCTCGAGCGCCTCCACGACGCGGTCGAGCAGGTCGCCGCTCCCGAGCCCCTGCACGGCCGAGACCGCGACCGGCTCGCCCAGCCCGAGCGAGAAGAACTCGGTGGCGTCGGGCAGCGACTTGGCGTCGTCGATCTTGTTCGCCGCCACCACCACCGGCACGGGCGCGGCGCGCAGCTCGCGGGCGAGCTCGGCGTCCCCCGGCCGCACGCCCGCGCGCGCGTCCACGACCAGCACGATCGCGGCCGCCTCGGACATCGCCTGGCGTGCCTGGTCCTGCACCTGCCGCGCGAGCATTTGCTCGTCGGCGAGGTCGACGCCGCCGGTGTCGACCAGCGTGAACGGCCGCCCGTTCCACTCGGTCTCGAGCTCCTTGCGGTCGCGCGTCACCCCGGCGGTCTCGTGCACGACCGCCTCGCGGCTGCCGGTGAGCCGGTTGACGAGCGTCGACTTGCCTACGTTCGGGTAGCCGACGACCGCGACCTTCGGGCCCGCCATCAGCCGCCGCGGCGGTCGCGGACGAGGCCCGCGATCTGCGTGACCACGTCCTCGAGCGTGCGGTCGGTGGAGTCGAGCTCGATCGCGTCGGGCGCGGCGCGCAGCGGCGAGTGCTCGCGCTGCTCGTCCTGCTGGTCGCGCAGCGTCTGGTCGCGCAGCACGACGCGCCAGTCGGGCGCGCCGAGGTCCTTCGCGCGGCGCTGCGCGCGCTCCTCGGGCGACGCCGTCAGGTAGATCTTCAGCTCGGCGTCCGGGGCGACGACCGTGCCGATGTCGCGGCCCTCTGCCACCCAGTCGCCCTCCTTGACGAGCTCGCGCTGCTTCACAACGAGCGCGGCGCGCACGCGCGGGTCGGTCGCGATCCTCGACGCGGCCTCCGACACGTCGGGCGTGCGGATCTGGTCGGTCACGTCGCGGCCGTCGAGCTTGATCCGGTCGCCGAGCCGGATGTCGACGTCACGCGCGCGCTCACCGGCATCGCCCGGCCTGTCGACGAGCGAGCGTGCGACGGCGCGGTACATGGCCCCGGAATCGAGATACGAGAAGCCGACCTTCTCGGCCAGCGCGCGCGCGACGCTGCTCTTGCCGGCCCCCGCGGGACCGTCGATTGCGACCACCATGGCGAGAAATCTAGGGTCAGCGGGCAGGAGGCAGCCCGCAGCCCGCAGATCGCCACCCTCGGCCGGCCGCGGGCTGCGGGCTGCCCACTAGGCGATCAGCGCCTTCAGGTCGGCTTCGAAGCCCGGGTAAGAGACGGCGGCCGCCTCCATCCCCCGTACCTCGACTCCCGTCTGGGAGGCGATACCGGCCACCGCGCCGAGCATCGCCATCCGGTGGTCGCCGCGGGCGTCGATCGAGCCGCCCTCGACGCCGGTTCCGCCGTGCACGACGAAGCCGTCGTCGGTCGCCTCGATGTCGACTCCGAGGCCGCCGAGACCCTCCACCACGGCGGCGATCCGGTCCGTCTCCTTCACGCGCAGCTCCTGCGCGCCGCGCACGACCGTGTCCCCCTCGGCAAACGCGCCCAGCAGCGCCACCAGCGGCAGCTCGTCGATCGCCAGCGGCACCTCGTCGGCCTCGACCGTCGTGGCCACGAGCGGCGCCTGCGCCACGTCCACCTCGCCGATCGGCTCGTGCGACGGGATCACCTCCGGCCGCTTCTCGAGCTCGGCGATGACCACCGCGCCCATCCGCTCGAGAATCCGGAAGAAGCCGGTGCGCGTCCAGTTGAGGCCCATGCCCTGGATGACCACGCGCGCGTCGGGCACGATGGACGCCGCCGCCGCGATGAACGCCGCCGACGAGGGGTCGCCGGGCACGTGCAGGTCGTACAGCTCGAGCTCGTCGACCTCCGACACGCGCGACGTCAGGCCGTCGCGCTCAAACGGGACGCGGGCGCGGCAGAGGATGCGCTCGGTGTGGTCGCGCGACTGCTCGGGCTCGGTCACGCTGGTCTGCCCGACCGCGAGCATGCCGGCGATCAGCACGCACGACTTCACCTGGGCGCTCGCCACCGGCAACGTGTAGTCGATGGCGCGCAGCTCGGCGCCGACCACGTGGAGCGGGGGGAAGCGCTCGTCACGCGCGGTCAGCCCGGCGCCCATGGCGCGCAGCGGCTCCACGACGCGGTCCACCGGCCGCCGCTGGATCGACTCGTCGCCCGTCAGCGTCCACTCGCCACCGGGCTGCCCGGCGAGCCAGCCCGGCAGGAGGCGCAGCAGCGTGCCTGAGTTCTGCACGTCGAGCGTGCCGTTCGTGACGGCCGCGGGCGTGCGCAGGCCCACCCCCCTGATGGTCATGTCGCCGGGCCCGTGCTCGTCCACCGCGGCGCCCAGCGCCAGCACCGCCGCGAGCGTGGCGGCGGTGTCGTGCGAGTCGAGGTAGTTGCTGATGCGGACCGGGTCGGCCGACATGGCGCCGAACAGGGCGGCGCGGTGGGAGATCGACTTGTCCGCCGGCGGCGTGTAGTTGCCGCGCAGCCTGTCGACGGGAAGGAAGCGGCGGTTCACGCGTCCTCGCCGACGGGATAGCCCTGCTCTGCGATCAGCTCGCGGGCACGGTCGGCGGCGCGATCGCCGGCTACCAGGAACGTGATGGCGCCCGAGCGGTTGTCGGCCGCGGGGGCGAGCGTCATGTCGGCGATGTTCACGCCGCCGCGGCCGAGCGCGAGCGCAAGCGCCGCCACGATCCCCGGGCGGTTCGGCACCGTCACGCGCAGCTCGTGCACCGCGCCGCCCGCGAGCTCCGACTCGAGCAGGCGGCGGCGATCGTCGCGCGCGTGGTTCTGCCAATCGCGCAGAGCCTCGGCGTCGCGGGCACGCAGCAACGCGGCCACCTCCCCGAGCCGGGCAGCGGTGGCCTCCACCTCGTCGGCTATCGCCTCCGCGTTCTGGACGTAGATGTCGGTCCATATGCCCGAGTTCGCGCCCGCCACTCGCGTTGCGTCGCGGAAGCTCGGCCCCACGCTCGGCAACGGCTCGTCCTCACGGCTGCGGGTGCGCGCGGCCTGCGAGACCAGCACGTTGGCGAGGACGTGCGGCAGGTGGCTGACTGTGGCGAGCAGGCGGTCATGCGTCTCGGCGTCGATGGCGGCCGGCTGTGCGCCGAACGACACGAGCAACCCGTGCAGCCGCTCGTACAGGACGCCGGAGGAGACGCGCCCTGGCGTGAGGTACCAGGCCGCGCCGGCGAACAGGTCGCCGCGCGCGTGCTGGACGCCCGCCACCTCGAGACCCGCCACGGGGTGACCGCCGATGAAGCGCTCGTCGGTGACCGCGGCGGCGATCGCACGCTTGGTGGAGCCCACGTCGCTCACCACGCAGTCGGCGGGCGCGTGGGCGAGCGCCTCCGCCACGAGCGCGGGGAGCGCCCCCACCGGGGCGCAGGCAAAGCATGCGGCGGCGCCGTCGACCGCGTCCCCGACCGAGTCCGCAGCACGCGTGAGCGCGCCGCGCTCCAGCGCCGCGTCGAGCACGCCGCGATCGGCGTCGTAGCCCACGACCTCGGCGCCCTCCTCACGGGACGCGAGGCCGATGGATCCGCCGATGAGGCCTACGCCGAGGACCGCAAGCCGCACCGAAGACCTATACGCGTGAGGACACGGCCTTGCCGGCGAGTCCCGCGGCGGCCTCGACCTGCCGCAGGTAGTCGGGGAAGCGCTCGGCCACAAGCTGCTGCGGCCCGTCGCAGATCGCCGCCTCCGGCTCGGGATGGACCTCCACGATGATCCCGTCGGCGCCGGCCGCCGCGGCCGCCAGCGACATCGGCAGCACCCAGTCGCGCCGCCCGGCTGCGTGGCTCGGGTCGACGACGACGGGCAGGTGCGTCTGCTCCTTCAGCACCGGGATCGCCATGAGGTCGAGCGTGAAGCGGTAGGCGGTCTCGAACGTGCGGATCCCGCGCTCGCACAGCATCACGTTCTCGTTGCCCTCCTTGAGGACGTACTCGGCCGCCATCAGGAGCTCCTCGATCGTCGACGAGAGGCCGCGCTTGATCAGCACCGGGATGCCGCTGCGGCCGATCTCCGTGAGCAGCGTGTAGTTCTGCATGTTGCGCGCGCCGAGCTGGATCACGTCGGCCACCTCGCCCACGGCGTCGAGGTCGCGCGCATCCATCAGCTCGGTGACGATCGGCAGGCCCGTCTCCTCCTTCGCCTCCTGGAGCAGGCGCAGGCCCTCGCCGCCGAGACCCTGGAAGGAGTAGGGAGAGGTGCGCGGCTTGTACGCGCCGCCGCGGAGCAACTGGGCGCCGGAGTCCTTGACGATGCGCGCGGTGTCGAGCATGACCTCGCGCGACTCGACCGTGCACGGGCCCGCGATCATCATGAAGTTCTCGCCGCCGATCTTGCGTCCGGCGATGTCGAGGACGCTGCGTTCGCCTTTCCGGAACTGCAGGCTGGCGAGCTTGTACGGCTTGGTGATCGGCGTGACGTGGTCGACGCCCGGGTGGCCGTCCAGCTCGAGGTTGGCCACGTGCTCGCGGTCGCCGATCGCGCCGATCACGGTCACGAGCTCGCCCTGCGAGACGTGGGCGGTCGCGCCCACCGACTCGACCTTGGCGACCACGGCGTCGACCTGGTCCTGGGTTGCCCCCTCTTTCATCACGATCATCATCTGTTCTGCTTTCTCAATTTCGCGTTGGAACCCTACTGGCGGTACGTCTGCGGGGACGGCGTCCGGCGGTCGATACGGATCGGTCGGCGGCGGATGCCGCGGCCGGACGCCTAGCTAAATCGCCAATAGAGGGCAGGCCCGGTTGCGCCAGCGGAGGGCGCGGACGTCGTGGGCATGCCGTGCGAATGCATCACCGCCTTTGTAGCAGATGCCATCGGCGGGCGACAACGGGCAGCCCGCAGCCGGCAGCCCGCAGTGCCGCCTCTGCGGGCGGCGAGCTGCCCTCTGCTACAAGGCCGCGTCCAACGCAGCCAGGAAGCGCCGATTCTCCTCGGCGGTCCCGTACGTCACCCGGATGAAGCCCTCGGCGCCCAGCGACTTACCGCCGCGCACGATCACGCCGCGCTTGGCCAGCGCCGCCATCACCTCGTCCTCGTCCCGATCGCCGAGCGAGACCCACGAGAAGTTGGCCTGCGACTCCGCGTGCGCGAGGCCGCGGTCCGCCAGCTCGTCCTCCATGCCCACCCGCTCGATCACCGTGCGCTCCACGCGTCGCTCGAGCTCATCGACGTGGCGCAGCGCCTCGATCGCGCCCGCCTGGGCGAGCGTGGAGACCGAGAACGGCTGGCGCACCTGGTCCACGGCCGCACGGAACGACTCGGGCCCGATCGCGTAACCCACCCGCAGCCCCGCGAGCCCGTAGACCTTCGAGAACGTCCGCAGCAGGACCAGGTTGGCGTGCTTCTGGAGCAGCGGGAGCGACGAGTCGGGATCCTGGAGCGTGTTGAACTCCACGTACGCCTCGTCGAGCAGCACCGCCACGTGGCGCGGCAGCGACCCGATGAACGCGTCGATCTCGTCGAGCGGCAGCGCGGTGCCGGTCGGGTTGTTTGGGTTGCAGACGAGCACCATCCGCGTGGCGACCGTGACCTCGCGAGCCATCGCCTCGAGGTCGTGGCGGTGCTCCGAGTCGAGCGGCACCTCGATCGCCCGCGCGCCCGACTGCGCCGCCAGCTGCGGGTAGACACTGAACGACGGCCACGCGTAGACCAACTCGGCGCCGGGCTCGAGCAGCGCATCGGCGGCGGCGAACAGCAGCTCGCACGAGCCGTTGCCGATCGCCACCGTCCCGGCGGGCACGCCCAGGCGGCCGGCGATCTTCTCGCGCAGCCGCGCCTTCGAGGGGTCGGGGTAGCGATTGAGCGTGCGCACCTGCGCCTCGATCGCCTCGAGCACGGCCGGGTGCGGCGCGAACGGCGTCTCGTTCGACGCCAGCTTCGCCAGCTCGCCGCCGAACTCGTAGGTCTGGGCGACCGGATACGACGGGATCCGCCGTAGCCGCGCGGCGTACTCGAGGCTCACTGGGCCGCCTCGAGGTCGCGCCGCAGCGACCGGGCATCGCGCAGGTAGACGTGCTGAGCCTCGAAGTCGGGGTCGGTGTAACAGTGCAGCAGCAGCCGGATCACGCGCGGGAGCGCCCCGGGCACGTCGATCTCGCGCGCGCACAGCAGCGGCACGCCGTTGAGCCCGAGCCGGCGTGCGGCAACCGCCGGGAACTCCGCGTTCAGGTCGTTGGTGCAGGTGAAGATGCAGCTGACCATGTCGTCGGGCGACAGCTTGTTTCGCTCCATGACGGTGCGGACGAGCTCGTCGGTGCCCTCGAGGATCGATTCGGCGTCGTTGCGGTCGACGGTTATGGCGCCTCGGAGCGCGTGCAGCTTCATGAGCGCGGAATTGTGGCAGCGGCCTTCCGCAGCCGCTCGATCTCGGCCGCCGACAGCCGCCGGTGCTCCCCGCGCGCGAGCCGGCCGAGCCGCAGAGGCCCGAACGCAACGCGCTCGAGCGCCACGGCGCGGTGGCCGACCGCCTCCAGCATCCGCCGCACCTGGCGCTTGCGGCCCTCGGAGATCGTGATCTCGAGCAGGCCAGGCCGCACGAGTCGTACCAACGCGGGCGACGTCAGCCCGTCGTCGAGCTCGACGCCCTCGCGCAGCGCCCGCAGCGCCCTTTCCGGAACGCCCTCGGGCACCACGCTCGCCACGTAGGTCTTGGGCACCTCGTAGCGCGGGTGGGTGAGCTGGTTGGCGAGCTCGCCGTCGTTGGTCAGGAGGATCAGCCCGGTGGTGTCGGCGTCGAGCCGGCCGACCGGGTAGAGCCGCCGCTCCGACGGCACCAGCGACACCACGGTCGGGCGCCCGTGGGTGTCGCGCGCCGTGGACACCACGCCCGCGGGCTTGTTGAGCGCGAACACCTCACGGGATTCCACGCCGACCGGCTCGCCCTCGAAGCGCACGCCGCTCGTCTCGTCCACGTCGCGCGCGGGATCGGTCACCACCTCGCCGGCCACCGTCACCCGGCCCTCGGCGATCAGCCGCTCCGCCGCCCGCCGGGAGGCGACCCCGGAATGGGCCAGGTACTTGGCAAGACGCACGGCGAGCACCCTGCCACACTCGGCGGGTGGACCTGAAGCTGCTCCAGGAGACGCTCGAAAGGGCCGGCGAACCGGCCTTCCGCATGCGCCAGATCTGGGAGTGGACCGCGCGCGGCGCCTCCTCGTACGACGAGATGACGAACCTGCCCGCCGCGCTGCGGGAGACGCTTGCGAGCGAGGTCCCGCTCTCCTCGCTCGAGCTACAGCGGACCGCGCGCTCGCGCGACGGCACCGAGAAGGCGCTCTTCCTCACCCGCGACGGGCGCCCGATCGAGGGCGTGCTGATGCGCTACCGCGACGGCCGCCGCTCGCTCTGCCTCTCGAGCCAGTCCGGCTGCCCGCTCACCTGCACCTTCTGCGCGACCGGGCGGATGAAGTTCGGGCGCAACCTCAGCGCCGGCGAGATCCTCGACCAGGCGCTGCACTTCCGCCGCACCGAGCCGGTCGACCACGCCGTGTTCATGGGTATGGGCGAGCCGCTGATGAACCTCGACAACGTGCTCGCCGCCTGCGAGCGGCTGCCGGATGTCGGCATCTCGAGCCGCCGGACCGCGATCTCCACGGTCGGCTGGATCCCCGGCATCGAGCGGCTGACGAAGGAGGGCCCACCGGTTCGCCTGGCGCTGTCGCTGCACGCCGCCGACGAGACGCTGCGCAGTGAGCTGATGCCCGTGAACGACCGCTACCCGCTGCCCGACGTGCTCGACGCCTGCCGCGCGTGGCACGAGGCGCGCCGGATGCCGGTGTTCGTGGAGTACCTCATGCTCGACGGCGTGAACGACCGCTACGAGCAGGCACTGGCGCTGGCGAACGCGCTCGAGCCGCGCAGGGCGTTCAAGGTCAACCTGATCCCCTACAACCCGACCGAGGCCGGCTTCCAGGGATCGACGCGCGCCGCCATCGACGCGTTCAAGACCGCGCTCGAGGAGCACGGGGTGCGCGCAACTGTGCGCCTCACGCGCGGGCGCGACATCGACGCCGCCTGCGGCCAGCTCGCCGCACGCCAGCGCGCCGCCGCTTAGGCGGGGGCCAGAGCGCCGAGCGGCCCGACGCTCAGGCCGAGCTCGCGCGCCTTCGCGACGATGCCCGCCACCGCTTCGGCCGTCGCCGCGCAGTTCGGCCGGTGCGCGTAGCGGGTGGAGTCGTGCAGGAGGACGATGTCGCCGTCGGCCAGGTCGCGGCTCGCGAGGTCAACGACGCGCTCGGCCGGAATCGGCTCCCAGTCCTCGCCCCACTGCGACCAGTAGACGGGCTCGAGACCCAGGTGCAGGCAGGCGTCGTAGGAGGCCTGCGAGAAGCGGCCGTAGGGCGGCCGGAAGAAGCGCGGCCGGTGGCCGGTGGCCGCCTCGAAGCTGCCGAGCGCGCGGGCGATGTCATCGCGCGCGGCCTGCGGGCGCAGCGTGTCGTGGTCGGCGTGCTCGAAGCCGTGGAGGCCCAGCTCGTGCCCGCGCTGCGCGGCCTCGCGGGCGAGCGCGTGGTTGCGCATGAGCTGCTCACCCAGGACGAAGAACGTGGCGCGCACCTCCGCCGCGTCCAGCGCATCCAGCACGCCGGGCGTGCAGCCGGGGTCGGGACCGTCGTCGAAGGTGAGCGCGACCCCGGCGGGCACGCGCTGGAGGCCGGGCAGCTCGCGCCAGCGCTCGGCCGTGTCGAGCACTTGGCCGTAGGATGGCATCGTCAGATGGCCATCTAGCCTTGCGCGCGCTGCTCGCCGGCCTTGAGCAGGCGCTCGCGGATCTCCTTCTCGTCCTCCGGCGACGGGTCGAACTGCGCGAGCTCGGGCAGCTGGTCGAGCCCGGTGAGGCCGAAGAGCTTCTGGAACAGCGGAGTGGTTCT
>JAICJV010000144.1 GCA_025928265.1 Thermoleophilaceae bacterium | reverse complement strand
GCGGCGAGCGTGGTGTAGGCGGCGCCGATCGCCCCGAGCGGGGGCACGAGAGCGAACAGCCCGGCGACCGTGACCACGAGCGCGACGATCTGCGCCAATGAGACCGCGCCCGGCCGCTCGGCGCCGAACAGGGCGGCGCTCGGCACCGTGGCGACGGCACTTGGCACGAGGGCGACGAACAGGACCTGCGACATCCCGGTCGCCGGGCTGAAGTCGTCGCCGAACACGAGCGGCACGATCACCGGCGCGAGTGCGATGCCCACCGCCGCGGACGGCACCGCCACCAACGTGACAACGCGCGTCACGCGCGCTACGAACGCCGGGTCGGAGCGCCCCGCGGACGCGGTGAAGCTCACGTCGCGCACCGTGTACAGCGCGGTCAGCGGGATCTCGGCCAGGGCCACGGCGACGGCGTAATAGCCGAGCTCGCGGAGGTTCGCGAGCGGCGGGAGCAGCGCCTGGTCGAGGCGCAGGATCAGCAGGCCGCTGAGCGTCCCGATCCACGTGGTCGCACCGAACCGCAGCAGCGGGCGGGCTTGGACCGGTGGCGCGCCACGGCCGGTCTTCACGTAGAGGATCGGCACCAGTAACAGCAGCGCGGCGAGGGCGGTCCCGTGCGTCGACCAGACGGCGGCCTTGACGGTGAGGCTGCCCGCGATCGCGAGCCCGATGATCAGCGCGAGCCTGCTGAGGACGCTGGCCCAGCGCTCGCGCCGCGCGAGGTCGAAGCGGTTGTGACCCTGCGCGACGTAGCGCAGCATCGTGAATGCGAGGTTGAACGGCAGCGTCGCAGCCAGCACGCGGAACAGGTCGTGGGTCTGCGGGTACTTGCCCAGCAGCGCGGGCTGGACGAGGATCAGAACGCCGGCCGCGACCAGCCCACCGAGCGCGCCGAGTCCGAGCGCGAGGCGCGCAGTCGACTGCGGCGAGGCGCGCCGGCTCGCGACGAAGTACGTGATGGCCTCCGGAAGCCCGAAGGTGAACGCGAGCGTCGCGAGCGCGATCGGAGCCAGCAGCGCGGCGGCCTCGCCGCGGCCCTCGGGTCCGAGCGCCCGCGCCAGGATCGGCGCGGTGATCACCGCGGACGCCGGCAGCGCGAGCGCCGCCAGCGTCGTCGTCGCCATCGCCCTCTTCGGCGACTCCTCGTGGGCGGCTGGGGCCGCGCGCGGCGCTGGCGTCACCGGCCCCTTCTAGCAGCTACGACAGCGAGACCATCACGTGCTTCAGCTCGGTGTACTCCTCGACGGAGTAGATCGACATGTCGTTTCCGTACCCGGACTGCTTGAAGCCGCCGTGCGGCATCTCGGAGACGAGCGGGATGTGGTCGTTGATCCACACGGTGCCGAACTTGAGCCGCCGCGCGACGCGCATCGCGCGGCCGACGTCGCGCGTCCACACGCTCGCCGCGAGCCCGTAGTCCACGCCGTTCGCCCACGCCACCGCCTCGTCCTCGGACGGGAAGCGCTGCACCGAGACCACCGGACCGAACACCTCGCTCTGGACCATCTCGTCGTCCTGCTCGTGGTTGGCGACCACGGTGGGCTCGAACCAGTAACCGGCCTGCGCGGGGGCGTGCCCGCCCGTGACGGTGTCGGAGTTGCCGGGCAGGCTGTC